>JAITPV010000104.1 GCA_031289275.1 Tannerella sp. | reverse complement strand
ATTTACCAAAACGACGCCATCCCCGACCTGCTGCAACTGCAACTGTGGGTCATCGAATCCGATACCGACGTCCGCACGCTGGCCGCCGACATCGACGCCTTCATCGACAGCGCCGCCTTCAAAGGGCTGCTGACGTCCGTCGGAGCGGCATTGACGGTCGGCAACCCCGTCCGGGGCGCCGCCATCGGGTTGAGCGCGCTCGCGGTCAACCTGCTGCGGCAGAAACTGCGCGCCAACAAAGACGACCTCGTCGGCTACTGGCAGGCCTTCCTGAATCGCACCGAACATTATCCGCATGGCTTGCGCGACCGACAAGACACGACCGACACCACAGGCAATATACGGGTCGATTATACGCTGTTCGGGTTTGAAAACGACCTCTCCCCCGACCCCTCTCCACAAGAGAGGGGAGGGGCATCGGATGAGGTTCCGGAGATCAATCTACCCGCAAGCGAAAAGGAAGAGATAAAAGAGACTGTACCGCCGCTCAGCGCTCCCCTCTCCTTGTGGAGAGGGGCCGGGGGAGAGGTGGAGTTCATCCGCCAAATCTATCCCGCCGCTCAACGCCTCTACGCATCCGGCGACGGCCTGCATCCGCTGTTCGTCACCGCGCAGGCCGCCCTCGAAACGGGCTGGAAGATCAAAACGGCAGGCAACAATATCTTCGGCATCACCAAGGGCGCGTCATGGACAGGCGCGACCAATTTGCTGTTGACCACCGAAATATTCAGTACGCCCGACAAGCCCTTTACGCCGCCGGAAAAAGTCGTGTCGGTGGAACAGATTGCACCGGACAAATATCAGTACAGGGTGTATCGCCTGTTCCGCGCGTATGCCTCGCTCGAAGACAGCCTGAGCGACCATCTGGCGCTGCTGAAAGGCCCGCTGTATCAGGACGCATGGCCGTACAGAGATGACCCGCGGGAATATGCGCGACGGATCGCGCCGACATATGCCACCTCGCCGACATATGCCACCTCGCCGGAGTATGCCAAGACGCTGGTGGCGGTGATTGACAGCGTGGAAAAACGTCTGAACCTTGATTTACCTGATTAAAGGATTTTCAGGATGAATGTTTTTATCATGCGAATCCTTTCATCCTGTGAATCATGGTTCAGACAACGGATAAATTATGAATGATTGAATTTTTGAATATTTAAATTTTACGGAAATGGCGAAACAGAAAGGAAATGTAGTAACCCACGGATTGAGTGGGAAGATTGGCGGATTATTGGTATTCCGTCAAAGAGCCGGTCAGACGATTGTATCGGGCATGCCGGTAGTGAGTAACAAGGAAAGTGCGTCTCAACGGGCGCATCGCCGTAAGTTCCAGCGGGCGGTATTGTATTCCAATGCCGTAGTTGCCGATCCGGAACTGGGCGCGGCTTATGCGGCGAAGGCCAAACCGGGACAGTCGGCGCGCAATGTGGCGGTGGCCGACTTTTTCCATGCGCCGGACATTGAGCTGATCGACCTGTCGGGCTATCATGGCAAGGCCGGCGACGTGATTCGCATCGAAGTGACCGACGATTTCATCGTCAAGGAAGTGAAAGTAGTCATCACCAACGTCGACGGCTCGATTGTGGAGGAAGGCTATGCGCAGCCGGAAGCGACCGGCTACGAATGGACGTACAAGGCGACGGCGGAGAATGAGATTTTGGTCGGCGACCGGATCGAAATTTTTGCGTCAGACGTGCCCGGTAATATTTCGACGGAAACGGAGGAACTTTGAGTAAACGCAAATAATATAATCCGCTGTTCGGACAAGGTCGAATCTCGTCCGAACAGGGATTTGAAGCAGATTTCGATTGAATATCAATTTATTAATAAATAAAACGAAGAAACATCATGAAGAGAATTTTTAATGTATTAGTTGTATTTTTCATTCTTGGTCAGACTGCCTGTAACGGTCAGTTGAACAGAGTAGAGAGCCGGATTATAAGGCCGGACAGTACCGTATTGAATGTATGGGGTAATACGGTTTGTAATATTATCTTTTCGCCGGCGAAAGTCTGTGTGTATACCCTGAATCCTATGGCAACCGCAGGTAAAGAAACCGAAACCGTCGGCGGGTTCGTGATTGACAAAAAGCTGGGGAATATAGCAAAAAACGAATATGTCATTTTGCAGTTCTTGCTACAGGACAGCCTGAACTATCGAAGTGACGACGGCAGCAGAAACAAATGTCCTTTTGCCCCCTATCTTGCTTTTGAATTTACCCGGAAAAAGGAAAAAGCCGTTCTGCTGCTGGCGTTTAATTGCGAAGCATGGCGAATCGTGTACAACGATACGTTGCATGAAACAGAGTATAATTGCGGGAATCAGTTAGTGCGGTTTGCACAAGGTCTTTTGCCTGAAGATCTTTATTTGAATGTATTAACCAATAAATGATGAGTTTATGAATCGAATTAAATTTACAGGAATCATTATCCTGCTGTTTGTCGGCAATGTCATTTATGCGCAGACTTTTCATGCCATTATTTTTGCCGACAGTGACGACCCGAAGATCGGTCGAAGTGTATTTAACGACTATTACAACATGCAAGCCGAATGTGCTACAATAGCAGCGGCAAATAATATGAAGTTAAAAGAATATCATTATGTTGATGCGGAGTGCAGTAAAACCAATGCCGAAAAAGTATTGCAGGATTTGAATTGTGGCCCGCAGGATATTGTTTTCTTTTATTACTCGGGGCATGGAGGCCGTGCGTATGATGATAAATCAAAGTTTCCACAGTTGAGTCTTAGCCCCGGAGATGCAGGTTTGATGCCGCTGTACAGGATCGATGAGATGATGGCGTCGAAACACCCCAAATTCAGGATTATCATGGCGGATTGTTGCAATTCTTATGTGCCCGGCATAACGCCTAAAGACAAAGACTTGGGCGGCGCCAAATCAGTTTTAAAAGATCAGACGGCCGAAATTTATCAGAATCTTTTCGGCAGGTTGCATGGGAGTATTGTTGTTTCCAGCAGTCAGGCGGGTGAAACTTCTTCGGCCGTAGATGATGGAGGCGCGTTTACGCTCTGTTTTTTAAAGGAATTGCAAAAGATTGTAGCCGGTAACAGCCGGCCTGACTGGAATGCCTTGTTGAACAACACAAAAACGGAAACGTATAACTGGCGGAGTCATACGCCGGTCTATGACATAAATGTAACCGATAATCCCAATACCGGACAACCGGTGGACATTCAAACGCCGCAAACGAGTAATTCGTTCATCTCGGAATTAATAAAAATAGCGGATAACCATTCCGATGAACTGATCCGTATCAACTTGGTCAAACCGGCGCTGGACAACTATTTTGCATCCCCGGCAGCCATCGTCGAAATATACGGCCGTAACGGGAAAACGTTGCTGACAAGAGAAAATGCAAAAGACTTTTTGCAGCGTATCAGCACATCCATTCATCTGATAAGCTTCGTTGAAATATCTTCCCAAAAGAATGAAAACGGAAAAATCACCTTCCTGAAACTGCATGAGATTTATAAACAATAACTTTTAACACCCATTGAATATGAAACAGTTGAGATTTCTATTAATTATTTTTTTGTTGGCGACCGTTCATATCTCTATGAACGCCCAAACAAACGATTTGTCCGCCGAAGATATTGCGGCGTTTAAAGAAAGAACGGGGCAAATGATCGACCGGTTCCAGAATAACCTGTCCGTGCTCGGAAGCAAAGATAAAACGGGTGCAGTCAAAGAAAACTATAAAGAACAGACCTTGAAAATGTTTATGGGGACAGGAGACCCCTATAAGGATACGTATGGAAATGAACATCCGGCCGTGCACATGCAGGTGTCCAGCTTACGAAACGGAATTGAAACCAAAAGGAATATTTTGTTGAAACAGTATCTGGCAAATTTAGTGCGACTTAACTATGCCAAAGTGGAAATTACACAGGCGGAAACATTCCGGCTAAGTAATGTTCACAAAGTAGGAGACCATTATGAGGCGACAGCCCTGATATTCCAAAAGTTTTGCGGTTATACCGGAGACGGAAAACGGGTATATTGCGATACGACCAAAAAGACAATTCGCATATTCATCATTCCCGAAGAAGACATTACCGGTAAATACTGGACAATCAAATTTGGCGACGTCGACGTGAGTGAAACAAGCGGAATTTAACGGGTCATGCGTATGAAAAAGAAATTAAGGGCCTTGCTGTTTTTCTGTTTGCTAAGTTCCTGCCTGTCGGCGCAAACGATTGAACTCGGTTCCGGATTCAATGAAAACCGGTTGAAAATGCGTGTCAAGCAAGTGGATGAATTTATGGAGCGATTCAATTACGAAAAAGACTTGCGGGGAAATCCGGTGAGTAACCGGTTGGATGCAGGGGTGCGTAAAAAATACATATTTAGTCTTTTTAATGAGGACTTGCTGCGCCAGACGAACGACAGTCTTTTGGAAGTATATGCCGATTTTGCAAATGTGGTAACAAACATTCATAAACCCACATATATTGATTTTACAGACAATAAATGGATTGCCCAATGTAACTGCAAAGTTGCATGCAACGGCAAAGCGTCGAATATCTTCGTTTTCCTGAAACCCGAAAAAATAAGGGAGTATGAATATAAATGGGTCATTGTAGGTGCAGGGGGCGATTTGCTGACCTTGCAACCCGCCCGGACAAATCCGGGCATCATGATTTCGCCAACCGAAAACGAGCTTAATTTCATGAATTTGCCGCGCATATCCGGGAAAGACAATAAAGATGTAGTCAATTATATGAGTGAGGACTACACCGTAAATCCGGTCACAGTGCTCAACACGCTAATTTACACGGGACAACTCAAAATAGAATATGTAAACAAGGTGGTCTATCATTTCTTTCAGGCGCCCGGCTACGTCTTTAAAGTAGAGCATTTTGAACGGGATAGCGACAATGCCGGCTGGTTAATTTCCGGCGTGATGCGCCTCTCACAATCAGAGAAAGAGAATTACAGAAATAATATCATAAACTATAAATAAGATAAAGATGAGAAAACTAATTATTCTATGTTTTTTAGCAGCGCCTTTTACACTGTTTGCTGCCGATCTCACATCCGTGCAGCAAGCGAAAGTGCGTGAAGTAGTCAGTCAATACGGCAAGTTATTGTCGGAATTTGCATCCTCCGATGCGTATATTGGTAATAATGAGAAAATAGAACGTTTGTGCGCCAATATCAATATGTCCACATTCGACGACTTAAAAGCAAACGAACAAATCCTGTTGGGTGATTACCTGAATCATATTGTGATTGATTTCAATCATAATCTGTCCATTTCATACGAAGGCATTCAAACGGCTAAAATCACCGGATATCAAGCTCCGACGTTGGATAAATCGGAATCGGAATCGGAAGCGTATGCGTTTGTCCTTATTGAAGCGACAAAGAAAATAAAAGGTCAGGGGATTGATAAAACCGTTAAAAACGTATTTGCCGTTAATCTCGACGATTATAAGATATGGGGCATCTCGAAGGATGCACTTTTTGAAAGTGACGATCCGTATTCTCTGTTGCAAAGCGGGATACGGTATTATAATAATAAACAGTATAATGAGGCATTGGACCGGTTTGAAAGAAGCGCCGCTAAAGGTAATGTAGAGGCACAGAAGTATTGTGGCTATGTTCATTATCTCCAAGATAACTACGCTCAAGCCATCGCGGCCTACCAAAAAGCCATTGAGCTAAAACCGGATGATGCAGAGGCATATTATAGTATGGGAAATGCTTATTGCAAACAAGGTAACTATGCTCAAGCCATCGCAGTCTGCCAAAAAGCCATAGAGTTAAAACCGGATTATGCAGATGCATATGGTAGTATGGGAACTGCTTATTACTACCAAGGTAACTACGCTCAAGCTATCGCTTCCTATCAAAAAGCCATAGAGTTAAAACCGGATTTCGCGGTGGCATATTATAGTATGGGAACTGCTTATTACTACCAAGGTAACTATGCTCAAGCCATCGCAGCCTGCCAAAAAGCCATTGAGCTAAAACCGGATTATGCAGAGGCATATGGGAGTATGGGAGTGGCTTATTACGCCCAACGCAACTACTCCCAAGCCATTGCAGCTTATCAAAAATTCATAGAGCTAAAACCGGATGATGCAAATGTATATAATTATTATCATAGTATGGGAACTGCTTATGTATTCCAAAACAACTACGCTCAAGCTATAGCAGCCTATCAAAAAGCCATTGAGTTAAAACCGGATATCGCAGACGCATATTATGGTATGGGAGCTGCTTATTCCATCCAAGGCAACAAAACTCAAGCTATTGCAGTTTGGAAAAAAGCAGCTCGGTTAGGAGATAAGCTTGCTCAGGAAGATTTAAAGAAATTAGGCAAAACATGGTAACAATCAGGAAGATAAGAAAGCTAATTATTCTGTGCTTTTTAGCAGCGCCTTTTGCGCTGTTTGCTGCCGACCTGACACCTGCGCAGCAATCGAAAACGGTTTATGACAGTTTTTTATTGGAGCTTCGTCCGGCCAATCCGGTTGCCGATAGCATATTCCATGTATGGTATTACTATGCAGGAATCGAATTCATTCGTTGGGGAGCAACCGACGCCGGGAAGTATGAAAACATAGTTCCGTATTGGGCGTTGGGGGAAACAGAAACTTTATATGCCCCATATTATGATATGTCTGGGAATCCAATCTCTACAAAAAAGGAGTTGATTATCAACTATAGATAAAGGATCAAATAAGAAATTTATCATGAACAGGAAATTTATTGTGTGTTTAATTGCACTGTTTTACACAATTAGCAGCAGTGCGTATGATTTTGAAAAGGACGGAATTTATTACAATAAGACCGGCCCAAATACGGTGGAAGTAACCCACGATGGAGATTTTACGGACGGTACGCAAATATATATCAAGGCAGTGATTATTCCGGCTACGGTTACGAATGGCGAAACGAAATATAATGTAACGGCTCTGGGTGAATACGCTTTTTACGGGTGTAAAAATCTGATTTCGATAACCATTCCGAATAGCGTAACCAAGATCAAGGAACATGCGTTTGATGTTTGCACGAATCTAACGGAGATCACCGTACATTGGCTTGTTCCATTAGACGTGTCCGCCGAAGTAATTTCAGGGATTAAGCCGGGTAGCATATCCTTGATTGTACCCGCCGGGACAGAAACGCTTTATCAAGCGGCAGCCGGTTGGAAATACTTCGGCTCCATAAAAGGGAATGTAGTCGGCAATATTCCTGTGGATAGGGAAACTATCTATTATTCAGCCGGCATCTTAACGGTGAATACCCGCCTGTCCGAACAGATAGATATTTATTCGACAGGAGGCGCATTACTGTATCGCGCCTGGAAAAGCACCGGAGAAGCGACCTTTCCGGTCAGTCATTTACCGAATGGTGTGTGGATAATCAGGGGTAATTCGGGATGGGTGAAAAAATTTGTAAAGTAAGAAGTTTCGATTTTTTCGCAATTTTTAGCGACCAGAGGGCTGATCATGAATGAAGGCAAGATGATAGATGCAAGTTTACGGTACCCCCTCGCCGGCGCAACATACGCGAAGAAAACAAGCAGATATAAGAATTAAAATCAAATGAAAATGAAAATGAAAAAGTCGAGCTTATTTTTAGCGATGTGTATCTTTATGATACTTTCCGCTAATTTACAGTTAATGGCGCAGTCTGCGTCCAATGTCCCGACCTCTGGACTAACAGCTCCTGTGTTTGGACCATTTGAACAACACGGCAGAAATAGTTCACACTCTGTTGGTGGAGTATCTGCAACCATATGGGGCTTTTGTCAAAGAGATCATCCTGCAGGAATAAGTGGAGCAAGTGGAGGGGCAAATGACGATTATGCTTGGGATTGTAACCTTTTAAATGATAACGACAATGAGAAACCGGTTTATCCTGTTGCCGACGGTTATATTTCACGTACATCTAATTGGAATGGAAGTTCTTATGGACAACTTTTAATTAGGCACGTAACAAATGGAGTGGAATGGTTTTCCGGTTATTTACATATGTCAAATATTACAAATAAAAAACAAACAGACGGGACATTTGTTTCTAAAGATGAAATTATAGGATATGTAAATAATGTCAGTCCGGATAATATTCCAAATCATTTGCATTTTGCAGTTTACTATAAAAATACAAGCGGACGATTAATTTCTGTTGACAGGCAATTTGATGTTAAAGGAGCCATATCCGGAACAACACTCAATATTATAGGTTCTATTACCGCTGTCTCATCCCCAACATCACAAGGAAGCAACATACTTGTTCAAGGACAACAAAAAAATATTTCGTTTGCCTTGAAAAATATAAGTTCTTCTACAGTAACAAGGTCATTTAAACTTTATTTGACCAATGGGGTGACAAACAACGTCATTTGGGAAAAAGAAAATGTGACTTTTTCTCCGAATGAAACAAAATCATATAATCGTTCAACAGAAAATGCACTCGGCACAGCAGTTTCCTCCTCTCCAGGAGAATATCAACTGCTACTAAAAGGAGGCAGTGGCCCATTATCCGGCATTTCAATAAATAGTTCAACGGTAGTATGCCAAAGTGCAGGATGCAATCCACAAGATATACAAATTATTTCCGGAGGCAATACCGGCGCTACGGGCGGTTGTACGGACTACAATGCCGCCATTGCACCGTCAACCAACTGGCAAACCAACAACAGAAGTATCTCTTCGGGCGGTGCGGTGATCTACCGTGTAGCCGTCGCTTCGGGAAGCGCCTATACGTTCAAAACAGGATGCGGCGACGGCGCCACAGCCACCTTTGACACCTATCTGGAACTGTATGACAGTAATTGTACAAGGATTACTTACGACGATGACGGATGCGAATCCAACCGTTCATCGCTTGCCTGGAACAGTAACGTTTCCGGTTATGTATATCTCAAAGTCAGGGGATACGGCAGTTCCGATTACGGAAACTACACGCTTGCATACCGAACATCGTCCGGCAGTTCCGGAGGCAATACCGGCGCTACGGGCAGCTGTACGGACTACAATGCCGCTATTGCACCGTCAACCAACTGGCAAACCAACAACAGAAGTATCTCTTCGGGCGGTGCGGTGATCTACCGCGTAGCCGTTGCGTCGGGCAGCGCCTATATGTTCAAAACCGGATGCGGCGACGGCGCCACAGCCACCTTTGATACTTATCTGGAACTGTACGACAGTAACTGTACAAGGATTATTTACGACGATGACGGATGCGAATCCAACCGTTCGTCGCTTACCTGGAACAGTAACGTTTCCGGTTATGTATATCTCAAAGTCAGGGGATACGGCAATTCCGATTACGGAAACTACACGCTTGCGTATAAGCGAAATGCAACAACTCGCTCTGCCGAACTACTTCCGTTAAGCAATGATCCTATGCCGGATGAAACAGTAAATTCATCCGTGACCGTATCTATTCGGGAAAATATCTTGTTCGTAAACAGTCCGGTAGCTGAACAGATTGATATTTATTCCATCAGCGGCGCAAGGTTGTACAGTGCACAGAAACCGTCCGGCGAAGCGACGTTCAACCTCGGTCATCTGCCCAAAGGCGTGCTGATCGTGCGCGGCGGCAGCGGCTGGACGAGGAAAGTAGTGAATTAGTGAATAATGTCTGAACCTTGATTTACCTGATGAAAGGATTTGCGTGATGATTATTCAATTTGCGTGCAACGAATTTTTGAATCTTTGAATCTTCGCAATCGATAAAATATAAAATTAACATGCTGCGATCATCGGTTTGAGTGGGAAAACGGGCGGTTTATCAGGTATCCTTTCGGCGAAGCCTGAGCGAAGGATAAGCGAAGGATAAGCGAAGGATTGCCCTTCCCGTTTTCGACGTTTCGCGGCATCGGAATAGAAAGACGGATATTTTATTTTTATAAATAGAGTAGTAGTAATCCGGTGAACACCTTCGGGCTGGTCGTTCTGACGCGGTACAGGCCGTCTTAGAATAATAAGACAAAAAACACTGTGTCGTTCCGTGTTTTCTCCGTGTTGCTCTCTGTAACATGGAGAATCACGGAAGACACACCCTTAGAAGATACGGAAAATGTGATTGTGAATTAAATTATGACTATTTAAAAACAGAAAGATTATGGCAAAACAAAGTGGAAATGTAGTAACCCACGGATTGCGTGGGAAGATTGGCGATTTATTGGTATTTCGCCAGCGAGACGGCCGGACGATCGTGTCCAAAGTGCCGGTAGTGAGTAACAGGACGTCGGAGGCACAGCGTGCGCAACGCCGCAAGTTCCAGCGTGCCGTGCTGTACGGCAAGTCGGTACTGGCCACGCCCGAAATGCTGGAAGTATATGCACCGGCGGCCGCCAAAAAGGGACGGATTCCTTTCAATGTCGCCGTAGCCGACTTCCTGCATGCGCCCGACATCGAACTTATTGACCTGTCGGGTTATCACGGTATGCCCGGCGACGTGATTCGTGTCGAAGCAATGGATGATTTTGCCGTCAAGGAAGTGAAGGTAGTCATTACCAACGCCGACGGTAGCCTTGTGGAAGAAGGTTTTGCCACTCCCGGCGCCGTCGGCTACGAGTGGACGTACCACGCCACGGCAGAGAATCCGGATTTGGCCGGCGACCGCATCGAAGTCTTTGCTTCCGACATGCCCGGCAACATTACCGCCAAGACGGAGGAGCTATAACTCCACCGTCGGGCAATAGCTTAGGGCGATTTCCTGAGGAACACGCACCATAGACACTATACAGGAAACCGGGAGGGACGGAATACCGAAGGAATGTCAACCTCGGAAAAATAAAAAACAGGACTTTCCTTCCTGTGATTTCTGCGGAATGGAGTATCG
>JAITPV010000098.1 GCA_031289275.1 Tannerella sp. | reverse complement strand
TGGGTTGTGGACGGCGTGCCGGGCGCGCCGCTGAACGTGAACGACATCGAAACCATTGTGGTGTTAAAGGACGCAGCCTCGGCAGCCATCTACGGCGCCTACTCCGGTTCGGCCGGCGTCATCATGGTGACCACCAAGCGGGCGAAAGCCGGCAAACCGGCCGTCAGCTACGAAGGCGTCTACGGCGCAACGCAACCCGTCAACCTGCCGCAATCGCTGACTATCGAGGAAGAGAAGATGGTACGTCAGACAGCCCTCTCCGCCATCGGCGCAACGCTGCCCGACGGCTGGGACGCCGCCAAAAACCCGTACATCGCTCAAACCCGTACGGACTGGATCGACGCCATTTCGCGCACGGCGCTGTTCCAGCGTCACAACGTCTCCGTCACCGCAGGTACGGAAACCTTCAGCAATCGCCTCTCGCTGCAATACAACAATCGCGAAGGCACGCTGATTTCCACGTACAACAAGAATCTAAGCCTGCGCTACGACGCGACGTTCAACATCAGCCGTCACGTCCGTCTGCGCGAAGATTTCTTCTGGGAAAACAGTGAAAACCGGGGCGCCGACACGGAAAGCGGATACAGCGGCGTCATTCTTTCGGCGCTGATGATGCCGCGCAACGCGGAAGCCTATTATTCCGACGGCACCTATGGCGGTACGGCTCCGAAAGACCCCGCTTATGCGGCGCAGTACGGCAGCAACTTTGCCGACCTGCACGGCGACGTCATCAATCCCTTGCGTTCGCTCGGCGCCGCCACGCGCTATCACCGGCCGACGAATACGTCATCGTCCACGTTCCTCGAAATACTGGATCCGATTCCCGGATTGAAGTTCACGAGCCGTTTTACCTACCGGCTGGAGAATTATTTCTACAAGAACTTCAATCCCCGGCGTCCCGAACCCGGCAAGCCGATGCTGACCAGCAGCCTGGAATATGAATCGTCGCGCTACAACCGGTGGGAGGCGGAGAACACGCTCAATTACGACCGCTCGTTTGGCGATCACAACCTGGGCGCCCTGATTTCTACCACGGCCAACGCGCAACGCAAGAAGCGTTTTCTGGTGCGTGCACAGGGGTTTGAGAGCGAGGACGAGATTTACCAGTATCTGAATTATGCCGAAACGATCACGAATCCGGAAGATTTCTATGACGATCCGGACAACAACGTGTCGGCCGTCGGACGCTTGTCGTACAGCTGGAACAACCGTTATTTTGCCACGGCATCCTACCGTCGCGACTATGCCGGCCGCTTGCCCGAAGACAAGAAATACGGCGACTTTCCGGCCGTCACGGCGGCGTGGAAGCTGTCGGAAGAACCTTTCTTCGCCAAGTCCGACGCCCTGTCGCTGCTCAAGATACGCGCCAGCTGGGGACGCATCGGCAACCTCAGTACGCTGGGCTATGCCTACGGAAATCCCGTGCTCGACATGTTTAATTCAAACGACGTCGGCGGACAGGTCGGCATCAACACGCCGCTGGTGCCTATCATGGTGCACAATCGCAAGGCGTTTAATCCTTTCCTGACGTGGGAGACTTCGGAACAGACCGACATCGGACTGGATGCCGACTTGCTGGACAGACGTCTTTCCTTCTCGGCCGACTTCTTCATGAAACGTACCTACAACCTGATCAAAGAACAGGATACGGGCTGGCCGACGTACATCGGACTGGAAGCGAAGAAAATCAACGAGGGCGAAATCCGCAACCGGGGGCTGGAGCTTTCAATCGGCTGGAACGACAAGGCGGGCGAGGTGAATTATTTCGTCAATGCCAACTTTGCCACGCTGAAGAACTGGGTGCACGACATCGGGCCGGCCGATCCACTGACCGGTGAAAAGCCGGTTTGGCTCGAGACCGACAATTTCCGCGAAACGCTCAAGCCTTACAGAACGCGCGAAGGCGATCCGCTGTATTCCTACTGGCTGGTCGAAACCGGCGGACTGTTCAAGTCCGACGAGGACGCGGCGGCTTACGTAGACAAGGACGGCAACCGTATTCAGCCTAACGCCAAGGCCGGCGACCTGAAGTTCATCGACCAGGATGGCGACGGGCGAATCAACGACGACGACCGCGTCTACATGGGGGCTTACTATCCCGACGTGACGTATGCGCTGACGGGAGGATTGAGCTACAAGAAATTTTCTTTCAGCGTCATGTTCCAGGGCATCGCCGGCGCCAAGGCTTTCCATGCGTGGAAGTTCATTACCCTCAACGAATCGCAGGGCAACTTCAACCGCTGGAATCATATCCTCGATGCCTATCCCAAGACAACGGATATTCCGCGCATCTCGGCAAGCGATGCCAACAACAATTTCAGTACCAATTCCGACTGGTATCTCGAAGACGCATCGTACTTGAGAATAAAGAATATCAACCTGTCCTATGCCCTCGACGATCTTTTGTACAAAGCCTCGACCTCGTTGCAGGAACGGCGCAGCGCCTTGTCCGTCAACCTGAGTATCGACAACCTTTATACGTTCACCAAATACTCGGGCATGGATCCCGAAGTGGGCGGCAAGGGACTGGACGGCGGACGCTATCCCGTGCCACGCATCATTTCGCTGGGCGTAAAACTGATTTACTAACCTGTTTATATGAATAAAATGAAAAGATATATATGCACTTTCTTATCGCTTATTGCGATTGCTTGCCTCTCCGCTTGCAGTGACTTTCTGGACGTCACGCCGGAGAAGAATCCGAGCGACGGTACGTTTTTTGCTACCGACAAGGATGCTACGGACGCCATCAATGCCTGTTACTGGGTGCTGAACCGGGAGGAAACTTTCGGACGCGACCTGTTCTGGGAGCAGGCCGGCGGCGGCGACGACCTGATCTATGGACGTAGCCGGGGCGAAGATCAAAACAACCTCGCCAATTTTACCTATACCGGACGCGAATCGCCGCTGCGAACCAACTGGCAGATGTATACGGAGTATATCGCCAAAACCAACTGGATCATTTATAATCTCCTTCGCAAAAGCGCGCTTAGCCCGGTGGAGCAAAACCGGCTGGGCGAGGCTTATTTCATGCGCGCCTTCTGTCATTTCTTTGTTGCCTATCGCTACGGACGCGCCGACCAGGGCGTACCGTTCGACCGTTACGAGGATTATGACCCGTACGAGTATCAGATACCCGAACAGCGCGCCAGTGTGATGGAAAACTACGACCTCATCATTCAAGACCTTGAAAAGGCGGCCTCGCTGCTGCCGTTCTTCGAAGAATATCCGGAGGCCGACTACGGACGCGCCCACCGCGTCGCCGCATGGGCTTACATGGTGAAAGTCTACGCTTACTGGGCGCAACACGACGCCTCGAAGTGGGCGCTGATTCCGCCCCTCGTAGACCGCATCGAATCCGAAGGCCGGCGCGGCCTGCTGGATCACTATGCCGACGTGTTTGCCATTGCCAACAACTGGAGCCGGGAATACATCTGGTCGGTCAATTCGTCGGGATACAACTACGCCGGCAGCGAATTTCCCGGCGTCGTGCTCGAAAACAAGGGCTGGGGGCGATACAACGGCTGGGGATATTTCAAGCCCACGCTCGGACTGTATAACGAATTTGCCGAAGGCGACCGGCGGCGCGGCGTCACGATCCTGGCCTACAACGACGAGTTCGTTTTCTTCGGCGAAACGCGACGCTTCTATTCGACCTCCGACCTGGAAGCCGGTTTCCAGTTAGCCAAATACATGGAACCCTTCACGCATGGCACCGTCTCGGAAGGCATCGGCATCTCCGACCGGATTTCGCCGAACGGCGACCGGCCGACCACCGATCTCAGTTTGCCCCTGATCCGTCATGCCGAAATGGTGCTCTTCAAGGCCGAAGCGCTGATTATGCAAAACAACGGCGGCGCCGCGGCTGCCGAGTTGAACCGCCTGACGCGCCGCGCCGGACTGGGCGACGTCTACACCGTTGCTACGCCGGACAACCTCAAGCACGAACGGCGTTGCGAACTGGCGGGCGAGTTCACGGATCGCTTTATGGACTTGAAACGCTGGCAGGAATGGGACAAGCTCAATGCGCCCAAGCTGGGACGTCATTACGAAGAACGGGGCAATCCCGAATCGCCCTGGACGAGTGTGGAAGTATGGCCGGCGCGCAACTTCAATCCGTCTACCGACATCGTCTTTCCCTACAATCCGGACGACGTCGTAAAAGCCGACGGCAAGCTCCGGCAGAACCCCGTAGACTGATTCATTCAAAGATTCAAAAATTCAATGATTCAATGATTGGGCTGCGGTGAACAGCGCCTTTCCGGGATTTACAGAGAGCGTACTCCAAGTTGGAGTGCGCTCTCTTTGACTTGTGGGGGATGATCCTTCTCGTTTGTCATAATTATATTCTCGCTTGTCCTGATTATATTCTCATTTGCCCCCGTTCGGCGAAGTCTCCGGACTTCGTCGTGCTAAAAGCAAGGCCGAGGAATGGAGGATGATGATTACATTTCATAATTCTCAACTCTCAACTCTCAATTCTCAATTCCATTGTTTGGGCGATTGCTTCGTACCTCGCAATGACGAGCTTGGTACGGATTCCGCTCTCCTTACTGCTCCGTGTTTAAATGGAAAATGTAATCATTCTCAATTCTCAACTCTCAATTCTCAATTCCTTCACTGCGTTTGCAATGAGGGAATGAAAATAAGGTAATGGGGTGGGGTAGGGTAGGGGCGAAAGTGTAGACCTTCAAAAATAATTAACCCAATTTTTTGCAAGTATAAAGAAGAACGCGTACATTTGTGTACATTTTTGCACGCAAACAAATAATTAACGATGGATTTTCACCAACCGGACGAAAACAACACGGTTTTTGAAATGGCGACGACGTTTGTCAATGAAACGTCGGAGCATATTTTCTTGACCGGTAAGGCAGGAACGGGTAAGACTACCTTCCTGCATCATATCCGCCATGCTACGCACAAACGTGCCGTGGTAGCGGCGCCGACAGGGGTAGCGGCGATCAATGCCGGAGGCATTACGCTACATTCGCTTTTTCAACTGCCTTTTGAACCTTTTGTGCCCGGCTTTTCGACGAATAAGACGAAGTTTCGTTTCAGCAAAGCGAAGTTGGATTTGTTGCGGCAGTTGGAATTACTGATTATCGACGAAGTGAGCATGTTGCGTGCCGATACGCTGGATGCCATTGACCGGACATTGCAGGGCATACGCCGTAATTCGCAACCTTTCGGAGGCATACAGGTATTGTATATCGGCGATATGTTTCAGTTGCCGCCGGTGGTGAAAGACGACGAATGGGAATTGTTGAAGGCGCATTACGAAAGTGTGTTTTTCTTTCATTCGCAGGCCGTCAAAAGGACGCGACCGGTTTATATGGAACTCAAGAAAGTGTACCGACAAAGCGAACAGCGGTTTGTGAACCTGTTGAACCATGTGCGGAACAACTGTCTTTCCGAAGCGGATTTAGCGCTGTTGAATACCCGTTTCCTGCCTAACTTTATCCCGCCGGCCGACGTTAAATATATCACCCTGACTACGCATAATTTCAAGGCCGACCGGCAGAACAAACAGGAATTGGACAAGATTGCGGGGAAAGAATATGTTTTTACGGGCGAGATTACGGGCGAGTTTCCCGACTATGCCTTGCCTACCGACATGCAATTACGCCTGAAGGCGGGTGCGCAAGTCATGTTCATTAAAAACGATACGGAAGGGCGTTATTATAATGGTAAAATTGCCACGGTGAGCAGTATTTCCAGCGAACAGATAGAGGTGCGCGTGCCCGAAAACAACGAAATCATCCAAGTTCCGAAAGAACGGTGGACAAACATGAAATATTCGCTCAACAAGGAGACCGGCGAAATGATTGAAGAAGAAACCGGCTCCTACGTGCAATATCCTTTGCGTCTGGCGTGGGCGGTGACGATCCATAAGAGTCAGGGGCTGACGTTTGAAAGGGCGATTATCGACATCGGCGCTTCGTTTGCCGCCGGACAGGCTTATGTGGCGCTGAGCCGCTGTACATCGCTGGAGGGTATCGTGTTACGTTCTCCTGTTTCGCCGGACTGTATTATGACCGATACACATGCCGTTCATTTCAGCCGTACCGAAAAGGAGGAAACCGAATTGGAGCAATTGCTTACCGAAGGCAAACATAAATTCTGGCGCGAGCGTCTGTTGCTGTATTTCGACTGGAAGCCGATGTTCACGTTCCTGTGGGAGTTTGAAAAATTGTTGGATGACAAGATTTCGGAAGAATTTGAGCCTGCACGTCAGTTGCTTGCGGATTTTAAACAAATTGTGCGTAATATGAATGATGTAGCTGTGAAATTCCGCCAGCAGCTTTTGACGCTGGTAGAACAGGAAAAGCAAACCGGCGGCGATCTCACGGCTTTGCGTGAACGCTGTCAAAAGGCGATAGGCTATTTTCACGCGCATGTAGTCAGCGAAATTTTAACACCGTTGCAGCATTACATAACCGATTTCAGACTGCCCAAACGTGCGAAAACATTCCGTAAGAACATCATTGAACTGGAAAGCGATGTGATGTTGTTTTTGGAAAATATGAAACGTGTGCGCTACAACAATATTCCGCTTGCCGACCAAATGGAACTGACCATCCCCGTAAGGAAAGATGTCTTTACCCGGGCGGAGGCTTCTTCTTTGCCGGAAAGTGATAATTTTCGCGTGGATACGGCGAAAAAAAAGCCGGATCGCACCTCCAAAATCGACACGCGCCGCATAACGCTGGCGCTTTTCAACGGAGGATTTACGGTACAGGAAATTGCGACGCAACGCAACTTGGTCGTTTCTACCATCGAATCACACCTTGCCGCGTTTATTGGAGAAGAAGTGGCGATTGACAAGTTTTTCACACCTGTGGAACTGGCGGATATCCGCCTCTTTGTGCAACCGCTCTTGGCGAAAGAAAATCCGTCGTTTAAAGCGATCTATGAACGGGCCGGCGGCAAATACAGTTACAGCAAACTGCGCCTTGCATTCAGCTATCTGAAAAAGCAAATGATTGGTGATTAGATTCGGAAAACAATTATGAGATGAAAAACAAGCAAGTTATAATAGCCGGCAAAACAATCTCGTTAGGGATTGCATGTATATAGAAATGGACGTCCCCCCATTGTTCGACCCCGTACGGGGTCGGATGTGATGTGTTGGCATTCGTTTTCTATAAACATGTGAACCCTAACGGGTTCATGTCGCCTTTCACAAGTTAGTTGTTTTTCATCCCTATGTCACGGAATTTACAGCAGTTTTCCGTTTAAAAACAGTGTGGCTATCGTAAAATAGATAATCAAACCTGTTACGTCAACTAAGGTTGCGACAAACGGCGCGGATGCCGTAGCCGGGTCAAGTCCGACACGTTTAAGAATCAGCGGAATCATGGAACCGGACAGCGTGCCCCATAAGACAATGAATACTAAAGAGATTGATACGCTCAGGCCGATCCATACCCAAAATTCGCCGTAATCGTAAAATCCGGCTTGCTGCCAGATCATAATGCGGGAAAATCCGATAATGCCCAGTATCGAACCCAGTAGTAATCCCGAAAGAATCTCTTTTTTCATGACATACCACCAGCTTCTCAGTTTCAGTTCATCCAAGGCTAAAGAACGGATAATCAAACTGGCCGCCTGGGAGCCGGAATTGCCTCCGCTTGAAATAATCAAGGGGACAAATAACGCGAGTACAACCGCTTTGGATATTTGATTGTCAAAAAAACCCATTGCCGATGCGGTCAACATCTCGCTCAAAAAGAGGACAGTCAGCCATCCGGCACGTTTCTTGACTAATTCCAGCAAAGAGGTTTTGGTGTATGATACATCCAATCCTTCCGTACCGCCGAATTTCTGGAAGTCTTCGGTGTTTTCTTCCTCCGCAACGTCCATCACGTCGTCAATCGTCACAATGCCCAGCAACGTTCCGTCCGTGTCGACCACCGGCAGGGCGACCCTGTCTTGATCCTGAAACACTTTGACTGCGATTTCCTGGTCGTCATACGCATTTAACGCCACAAAACGATTGTCGGTCGTTTCCGAAATAACCTGTGCGGGAGAGGCCAGAATGAGTTCCTTAATCCGTATATCATCAATGAGCTTCCATTGATCGTCTACGACGTAAATTACATTCAGCGTTTCGGAATCATGGCCGAATTTGCGGATGTGCGTTAAGGCCTGTTCTACGGTATAATAGGGCTTAATCGCCACAAATTCGGGGGTCATCAAGCGTCCGATACTGTCTTCGGGATAACCCAATAAGCGCGTGGCGATTTCGCGCTCTTCCTTGGATAACATCTGTACCAAGCGCTGGCTTACTTTTCCGGGTAATTCTTCGAAAAATGCCGTTCGGTCATCCGGATCCAGGTCGTTAAGCAAGCTGGCTATCTGGTTGCGATTGGTCGCAAGGCCTTCAATGACATCTTCCTGCTGTTCATGAGAAAGGTATTGAAATGTCTCTTTAGCTAAAACTCTTGGTAACAGTCTGAAAAGAACAACGGCATCATCCTTGTCCAAAATCTCAATGATTTCAGCAATGTGAAGAGGTTCAAGTGTATTTAGTTCTTGTTTTAAAATTTTCCAGTCCTTATTATTCACAAGCACATGGAACTGATTTTTGATTTCATCCATTCAATAAATCTCCTTACAAATTAGCTCTGTAAAGAGACGCGAGTATCCTTACAGAGAGGGTTAATACTTCTGTATCCTGCGTCTATATATCGGGATGTCGTCCATAACACAATTAATTTTAGTCTTTTATACGATTCGGTGGAAATTTGAAATTCCAGCGTAAAGATAGGGTTTTTATTTTAAAGTGCAGGGTGTTTTTGTTTTTTTAATGCACAATTTCAGAGAATCCCTTTCGTGCTGGGCAATTCGTATTTGTAAATATCGCGTTTGACCGCCATTTTGATGGCTTTAGCCAAAGCTTTGAAAATACCTTCGGCCTTGTGATGTTCGTTGTCTCCTTCGGCTTTGATATTCAGGTTCATCCGGGCTGCATCGCTCAGCGATTTGAAAAAATGCAGGAACATCTCCACAGGCATGTCTCCCACTTTTTCGCGTTTAAAATCAGCCTCGTATACCAGCCATGCCCGCCCGCCGAAATCCAACGCTACACGGCACAGGCAATCATCCATCGGAAGGCAAAAACCGTAGCGTTCCGTTCCCCGCTTGTCACCCAAGGCTTTCAACAGCGCTTCACCCAGTGCAATGGCCGTATCTTCGATGGTATGATGTTCGTCGACGTGCAAATCGCCCTTTACCTTAATCGTCAAATCCATACCCGAATGTTTGCCGATTTGGTCAAGCATGTGGTCAAAAAAACCGAGACCTGTGGAGATGTCCGTTTGACCCGTACCATCCAGATTCAGCGTGACCAGAATGTCCGTTTCTTTAGTCGTACGCCGTACGGTGGCCGTGCGTTCGCCGGCAAAAAGATATTCGGCGATCCGATCCCAGTTTGCGGCCGTAAAAGGTGGATTCACCGATGGCGTATGAACTTCCTGCGAAGTAATGAGAATGGCTTTGCAGCCCAAGTTTGCGGCCAGTTCCACGTCTGTTAAGCGGTCGCCGATGACATACGAATTAGCCAAATCGTAATCGCCTGTCATATATGCCGTAAACATTCCCGTTCCGGGTTTACGGTTGGGGGAATGTTCTTCGGGCAGCGAAGGGTCTATCAGTATATTGTCAAATACAACACCTTCGTTTGCAAATAGTTGAAGCATCTTTTCCTGTACCAGATCAAAATCGGCTTGTGGGTTGGCGGGCGTCCCCAATCCGTCTTGATTGCTGGCAATGACCAACTCAAAATCAAGGTGCCGGCGAATAAAATGTAAATTGCGGATCACTCCCGGCAAAAATTCCAGTTGTTCGAGATTGTCCACTTGACAGGTAACCGGCGGTTCTACAATGAGCGTACCGTCACGGTCGATAAATAAGGCTCTTTTCATCATTTTAACGATTGCATTTCTTTGATTAGTTGCCTGTTTTCATCTTGCGTGCCGACGGTAATTCGCAGGCAACCGGCACATAACGAAACGGCATTGCGGTTGCGAACAATAATGCCCTTATCTACCAAACGGTTATAAAGTTTGTTCGCGTCTGCTACTTTGACAAGCACAAAATTGGCATCCGAAGGATATATATGTTC
This sequence comes from Tannerella sp., assembly GCA_031289275.1. GTDB lineage: Bacteria > Bacteroidota > Bacteroidia > Bacteroidales > Tannerellaceae > Tannerella. Next base: position 3,650 of record JAITPV010000098.1, on the reverse strand, counting down.
TACAACCGGTAACGTTTTTAATTGATCCGCCAGCAAGGCGCGCTGTTCAAGCAGCATTTTGACCCAGTTGTTTTTACGGGATTCAAACGCCAGTTGCTCGCAAACAAAGTTTTGCGTCAGGAGGTTGATGTTGTAAGGATATTTTACTTTATTGAAATATCCTATGATTTCTTCGGAAGCAAATGCCATGCCACAACGCACCGAAGCCAATCCCCAGGCTTTTGAAAATGTCTGTAACACAATCACATTAGGATAATTATCCAGCGTGGTTAGCCAGGACGCTTCAGATGAAAAATCAATATAGGCTTCGTCAATCACCACGATTCCGGCGAAGCGTTCCGCAATTTTCCGCATTTCATGGCGATTCAGCAGATTTCCGGTTGGATTGTTCGGAGAACAAAGGAAAATCACTTTTGTGTGTTCGTCCGCAGTAGCCAACAGACGGGCTGCATCAAGCGTAAAATCTTCATTCAAAAGCATCTTGCGATATGCTACATTATTTATGTCGGCACAAACCTGATACATCCCGTAAGTAGGGTCAATGGCGACGATATTATCCTGCTGTGGCTCGCAAAAGATACGAATCACCAAATCAATCGGTTCATCACTCCCTACTCCCAGCATGATTTGCGACGGTCGCACCCCTTTCAGCGTGGCAATCTTTGCTTTCAGGCTTTCCTGCAACGGGTCGGGATAACGGTTGTAGGGCGTATTCATCGGATTTTCATTGGCATCCAAATAGATGGAGGCTTCTCCTCTGAACTCGTTACGCGCACAGGAATAGGGTTTCAGCAGGCGTATGTTATCCCTTACTAATTTGTTTATATTCATATCGTTATTTTTTAAGCATTGGAGATGCTGCGTTTAACTCCGCCAGCCTCACGGTGACTGCCTGTTTATGCGCGTCTAATTGTTCGTGAGCCGCCATGATTTCGACGGTTGGGCCTAATTGCCGGAGGCCGTCTCCGGTAATCTCCTGAAACGTGATTTTTTTGATGAAACTGTCCAGATTCACGCCGCTATACATCCTGGCGTACCCCTTCGTAGGCAGTGTATGATTGGTTCCGGAAGCATAATCGCCGGCGCTTTCGGGCGTATAAGGCCCAAGGAACACACTGCCGGCATTATGAATCCGATCCGTCATTTTCATATAATCAGCGGTCTGTATGATAAGATGTTCCGGGGCATATTCGTTGCTGAAAGCCACCATATCGTCCTCATTTTCCAGAATAATGATCCGGCTGTTGGCCAATGATTTTTCAGTCAGTGCGCGGCGGGACAAAAGCGTTTGTTGTTGCGTGATTTCCCGTATCACGTCGTCCGCCAGTTTTTCGGAAGTCGTCAATAAAATGGATTGACTGTCGGCGCCATGTTCTGCTTGCGAGAGAAAATCAGAAGCGATGAAAGCCGGATTTGCCGTTTCGTCGGCGATAATCTCTACTTCCGAAGGGCCGGCCGGCATATCTGTGGCGACTTCATTCAGACTGACTAATTGTTTGGCCGCCATTACATATTGGTTTCCGGGGCCGAAAATCTTATATACTTTCGGAATGCTTTCCGTTCCATACGTCATGGCGGCAATAGCCTGAATACCTCCGACTTTAAAAATCCTGTTCACTCCGGCGAGTTGCGCGGCATACAGGATGGCCGGGTGCACTTTCCCGGTTTTGTCCGGCGGCGTACAAAGCGTTATCTCCCGGCAACCGGCAATACGCGCCGGTACGGCCAGCATCAATACGGTAGAAAATAACGGCGCGGTTCCGCCGGGCACATATAACCCGACCTTTTCGACCGGAACCGCTTTTTGCCAACAAACGACACCGGGCGCGGTTTCTATTTTCCGCGTCACAAAACGCTGCGACGCATGGAATGTTTCGATATTCGCATGAGCCGTACGGATGGCTTGTTTCAAATCGTCCGGCAGTGATATTTCCGCATCCCGAAGTTCTTCCGTTTCTACTTGCAAATGATCAATCGTTACTTTGTCAAATTGTTCGCCATAACGACGTACGGCCGCATCTCCTTCCGTGCGCACTTCGTCTAACACGGTTTTTACCGTGTCAAACAATGCCGTCACATCCATTTCCGGACGTTGTTGCAATGCAGGCCATTCCGCTTTGGACGGGTATTTGATCACTCTCATCAATAAAGGGTTCTATTTTAGACGATCATTTTTTCTATCGGGATGACTAAAATTCCTTCTGCTCCAAGATTTTTTAGTTTTCCGATGATTTCCCAAAAATGTTTTTCGGTAATAACCGACTGTACGGAAACCCAACCTTCGTCTGCCAGCGGCGTAATCGTCGGACTTTTCATTCCGGGCAACAATTTTGTTATTTCCGGCAGTTGTTCTTTCTGCACATTCAACAAGACGTATTTTTTGCCGGTCGCTTCCTGAACCGCAGCAAAACGGAATAATAACTCGTCCAGAATCGCCCGTTTTTCATGCGACAAGTTGCTGTTGGCAATCAGCAACGCTTCACTTTCCATCACGACTTCCACTTCTTTCAAGCGATTGCCGACCAGCGTGCTGCCGGAACTGACAATGTCAAAAATCGCATCGGCCAATCCAATACCCGGCGCAATTTCTACCGAACCGGAAATTTCGTGCGTTTTCGCATGGATTCTTTTTTCCTGCAGAAAACGATTTAATATCAGAGGATAAGAGGTAGCAATCGTCTTGCTCTCGAACCATTGTATCCCATGATATTCCGTATCTTTGGGTATGGCCAGTGAAAGGCGACATTTACTGAATCCTAACCGTTTGATTAATACGGCTTCTTTTCCTTTTTCCACATATTCGTTTTCTCCCACGATACCCGCATCAGCTACGCCATTGGCTACCGATTGCGGTATATCATCGTCTCGTAAAAAAAGCGCCTCGACCGGAAAATCGGCGGCAGTTAAAAGGAGCGAGCGTTTCGCTTTACTCAATTTAATGCCGGCTTCTTCGAGTAAGGCCATCGTTTCGTCGTATAGACGACCTTTGGATTGCACTGCTATTCGTAACATATTCATTTATTTATATTCAAAAAAAACAAATGGCTCACCGTTCCTTACGGCAAGCCTTCTTTTTCATTTCCCAGTAATTTCTGCATCCACAAACAAGCCCACCGAACTATTGTCCGTTGTCATGATGAAAAGGATGGATATATACTCGTTTCATTGTTGTATTTTTTTTCATGGGGACAAAAGTAGATTGTTTTTTTGAAATAACCAATCCTTTTACAGAGATTTTCCTGCGAATAAGGTTAAATTTGCAGGAAATAAATACGATATGAACAGAAGGAGGATATGTTGAAGGCGGGAAGTGCTTCGGGTAATGTAAATTTTGATCCGTCGGAAATAGAGACATTCGTTGATTTGACCACTCAACCGGCTCAAAAAGCGATTCCAGTATTCCGGAAAACTGCTTATCCCCTTCGGTCAAGTAAATAAATCTTTGTCCTGAAAGGACTGATTTTCATAACCGCAGGTCGTTGACCTGCGGTTATGGTAACAAGGGTATAGCTGCCTGAAAGGCAGGACGCTTAATTTCTCCGGATTTCAGATGTCGGATAGTCCTGCCTTTCAGGCAGTGGTGTTGTACCGTCTTTCCTCCGCAGGTCAGCGACCTGCGGTTATGAAAATAATGCCTTTCAGGCATTTCA
>JAITPV010000097.1 GCA_031289275.1 Tannerella sp. | reverse complement strand
CTGAAAGGCATTATTTTCATAACCGCAGGTCGCTGACCTGCGGAGGAAAGACGGTACAACACCACTGCCTGAAAGGCTGGACTATCCGACATCTGAAATCCGGAGAAATTAAGCGTCCGGCCTTTCAGGCAGCTATACCCTTGTTACGATCACCACAGGTCAACGACCTGCGGTTATGAAAATCAGTCCTTTCAGGACAAAGATTTATTTACTTGACCGAAGGGGATAAGCAGTTAATATGATTTGAATGATTGATATGATTTCGAAAGCTATCCTGTGAATCAAAAATTTGATAATTGACATGCCATAAAATCCGCGGCTGCGGAAAACGTCCCGAACGGTTTTTGAAGGTTTCCGCGGCCGCGGAAAATGTCCCAAACGATTTTTGAAGATTTCCGCGGCCGCGGAAAATGTCCCGAACGATTTTTGAAGATTTCCGCGGCTGCGGAAAATGTCCCGAACGATTTTTGAAGATTTCTCCAAACGGAGAAAACGTGTTTTTTGGAAAGACAAAAAAGAGAGGGCACGCAGATGACGCAGATTCAAACGCAGATTTACGCAGATCCATTTGAATCTTTGAATCCATTTACGGTCTTTTGTTCTTTCTTAACGCGATTGTTTTGTTATACTTTTAAAGAGAATTCATGTTCAATGATTGATCGAAGTATAAACCGTATGCGTTATGAAACCTGTGCTAACCAAAATCGTTGTTGCCTGCGGCAGCGTAGTATTATCCTGCGGCATCTTCTTTTTCCTGAGATGTGATGAGAGTATCGTATCCGGTCTTGTTCCGGACGAAGACGTATTACATGCGTTTGATTTGAAATATCCGGATGCCGACGACATTGTCTGGACGCTGGAGAAGAATTATTACGTGGCCGACTTCAGCCGGAAAGCCATGCGCGTCCAGGCCTGGTTTGACATGCAGGGCGACTGGTCGCAAAGCCGGGAGGAAATGGACGGGGAGCAACTCCACCGGCTTGTCGCGAACGCCTTTTCCGCCGGTAAATACGCCGCCCGGCCTGTGGAGAGCGTGAGCCTGCTGGAGCGAAAAGACCTGGCGGCGATTTACCTGATTCACCTGTCCGGCGACGAGAATGTCAATCTCTATTATTCCGCCTTTGGCGATCTGATCAAAGTCCGGTATCATGTGACTGAATACATGGAAATGCCCGTGCTTGTTTCGCCGGAAATAAGCGCGGGCATAGACCGGCTCTTCGACAACGCCGTCATGGTTGATTTGTGGATCAATTCCTACGGCATTCAGGCCTGCATACGCGATAACGGACAGTATAAAATCATCGCGTTCGACGACGATTACGAATGGCTGGCATCTATTTGGGAGATAGACGAGCGTTCGGTTCCGGAGGTGATATTGAACGGTTTCAAAGCCTCGAAATACGGAAGGATGGCTGTTGATCGTTACCGGATACTGGTCAATTACGATTCCGTATCCTATTTGATCTACTTCCGGGAGGGAGATACGGACAAAATCATGAAACTGACGGACACGGGAACGCCCCTCTATGTGATATCCTTTGATTGAAGCCTTCGCAGGGTTTATCCGTTTTCGTCGGCGTTCTTTTGTATCAACTCATACACAATAGGGATGATAAATCCATTCAGCAACGTCGAGGTCAACAGTCCGCCGAGGATAACCTTGGCCATCGGGCTTTGTATTTCGTTTCCGGGCAAGTCTCCGCCCAGCGCCATCGGGATAAGCGCCAGCGCCGAACAGAGGGCGGTCATCAGGATCGGGTTCAGGCGGTCTAACGAGCCTTTCATGATGCAGTCGCGGACAGGCCTGCCCTCGTGGTGCAGGTCGTTGTAACGGGAGATCAGCAACATGCCGTTGCGCGTAGCGATCCCGAACAGGGAAATGAATCCGATTATCGCGGGGATACTGATCACACTGTCGGTAAAGAAGATGCCGAACACGCCGCCGATCAACGCCAGCGGGAGGTTCAGCAGCACCACCACCGACTGCGTGACATTTCCGAACTGGCCGAACAGCAACAGAAAAATCACCAGCACGGCAAACAGCGAGGCGATGAACAACATGCGCGAGGCGGCCTGTTCGCTCTCGAACTGCCCGCCGTATTCGATGTAATAGCCTTCGGGCAGCGTCACGTCGGCCTCGATCTGGGCGCGGATGTCGTTCACGACGCTTCGCACATCGCGTCCGGCCACATTGGCGGAAACGACCATCTTGCGCACCACGTTTTCGCGATTGATCGTATGCGGGCCTGCCGACGAGGTAATGTCGGCAAGGTATTCCAGCGGCACCTTCCGCCCGTTGGCATCCACCGGCAGGTTTCTGATCCGGTCGGCTGTCCGGCGACTGTCCTCGTCTACTTTCAGGGTCAGGTCGAACGCCTTGTTGCCTTCGTAGACCTGACTGACGACCTCGCCGGCCAGCATGACCCGGATACACTCCGCAAATTCGGGCAGCGAAACGCCGTATTTGGCCAGTAACTCCCGCTTCGGCCGTATGTTGAGTTGCGGCCGCTCGATCTGCTGTTCCACGTTCAGATCGGCAATGCCTTCGATCTCCCGGATGGAGGCTTTGATCCGGTTGCCGAGAGCAAACATCGTGTTCAGGTCGGCGCCGAACAGTTTGATGGCGATGTTGGCTTTCGTACCCGACACCATGTGGTCGATCCGGTGCGAGATCGGTTGCCCGATTTCGATATTCACACCCGGAATCAAGGCCAGCTTGTCGCGTACATCCGCCAGAATTTCTTCCCGGGAACGTTTTCCCGTCACAAACGGCGCCTCTATTTCCGACACGTTGACGCCGAAAGAATGTTCGTCCAGTTCGGCGCGTCCGGTTTTGCGTCCGACGGTATGAATTTCGGGCACGGTAAGCAGGAGGTTTTCCGCCGTTCGTCCGATCTTGTCCGATTCGTCCAGCGAAATGCCCGGCAGGGCGCTCACGTTAATCGTAAACGAACCTTCATTGAACGGCGGCAAAAAACTCCGTCCGAAGGTAAAAAACAACAGAAGCGAAACGGCAAAAGCAATGCCTGTCCCCGCCAGCACATATTTTTTATGCCGCAGCGTCCAACCCAGCGCCGACTCGTATCCCTGCGTCAGCAGGCGCACCATCCGGGGATCCTGCCGATCCGCCCGCAGCCTGCCGCCCAACAGCCAGGAACACAACACGGGCGTCAGGGTCAGGGCAACCACGGTCGAGGCCGTCAGCGACACAATAAAAGCGATGCCCAGCGGCGCCAACATGCGCCCTTCCATGCCCGAAAGAAAAAACAGGGGCACAAAGCCGGCGATAATGATCAGCGTCGAATTGAATATCGGCATACGCACTTCTTTGGATGCCTCGAAGACGACCGTCTTCAACGGCTTTTGCGCTTCGGGAGGTCGCTGCCGGTTTTCCCGGATACGCTTGAATACGTTTTCGACATCCACAATAGCGTCGTCTACCAGCGAGCCGATGGATATGGCCATTCCACCGAGGCTCATCGTATTTATCGTCAGTCCCATTGCCTGCAAGGTCATGACGGTAACCAGCAACGAGAGCGGGATCGTGACGAGCGAGATCAGCGTCGTCCGCACATTCATCAGAAAGAGAAACAGGATGATTACGACAAAGAAACTGCCTTCGTACAACGACCGTTCGACGTTGCCGACAGCATTTTCTATGAAACGCGCCTGACGGAAAATGTCGGTCGAAATCTTCACATCGGCCGGGAGCGAAGCCTGTACTTCGGCCAGCGTCTGTTCCAGCCTCCCGGTCAAATCCAGCGTATTGGTATCCGGTTGTTTGGCGACGGTCAGCAGCACGGCGGGTTTACCGTTATTGGAAGCGATACCCAGGCGGGGCGTTTTGTGGCCGATTTTCACCTCGGCGATGTCGGCCAGCAGGAGGGGGCTGTCGTCCGTATTCCTGACGACGGATTTGCCCAGCGCCGCCACGTCGTCGGTGGCCAGCAGGCCGCGGAGGATGTATTCGTTGCCGTATTCGTACAGCACGCCGCCCGGCACATTTTGGTTCATGCCTTTCGCGACGTTCAGCGCTTCGTCCAGCCCAATACCGTAATGCTTCATCCGGGCCGGATGGAGCAGAATCTGGTATTCCTTGATGTCTCCGCCGATGACTGTTACCTGCGCCACGCCGCCCGTAGCCAGCAGCCGCGGCCGGAGCGTCCAGTCGGCCAGCGTCCGGACATCCGACAGCGACGTCGTGTCCGACGTCAGACCGATAATCATCAGTTCGCCCAGAATCGAAGACTGCGGCCCCAGCGTGGGCTGTCCCACGTGCGAGGGCAACGTTTCTCCCGGCGCGGCCAACTTTTCCGACACGATTTGCCGGGCGCGGTAGATGTCCGTGCCCCAGTTAAATTCGACCCATACGACCGAGAAGCCGGTGGTAGACGACGAGCGTACGCGGCGAACATCCGTGGCGCCGTTCAAGGCCGTTTCTACCGGAAAGGTAACCAGCCGTTCCACTTCTTCGGCAGCCATACCCTGCGCCTCCGTCATGACGACCACCGTGGGGGCGTTCAGATCGGGAAACACGTCAACGTCCATATGACGGGCTGTATATACGCCGCCCATCACTAACAGGAACGTGCCTGTCAGTATCACCAGACGGTTGTTTAATGAGAATCCGATTATTTTGTTTAACACATCAAAAGGAATTATGAATTGAATCTTTGAATTATTGAATCATTGAATTTTCAATGATGCGTATGGCCTTCGGGCATAACGGCGGTATGGGCGGCCAGTTTTACCTGACAGGCGCCTTCCGTAACGATCCGGTCTCCGGCCTTCAAGCCGGAGAGAACCTGCACCCTTTCCCCGTCGTCGCGGCCTAACGTCACCGGTTGCTTTTTATACCCTTCTTCGTCTAATTGCAGATAGACAAAATACAGTCCCTGTTCTTCCGTCACGGCCGAAAAAGGTACGGCAATCGCCTGTTCCTGCGGTTCGGACAGCAGATATATCTCCAGAAAGGAACCGGGCAGGATGTCGCCGGTATTGTCAAACTCAAACGTGACGGGTATGCAGAACGAAGACAGGCCGGCCGTTTTTCCGAACGAGAGCAAGCGCCCGTTCATCTCCGGCAGTTTATATAAAGTATCCCCGTAAGGCATTTTGAAGTGCACGCTCCGGATGTTCCGGATGGTATTGAAATACTTTTCCGGGACGTCAGCCCTCAACTGCAACCGTTTGTTTTGAGAGATAGTGACGAGAGGTTGTCCGACGGAGACATATTCGCCCTGTTGCACCAACCGGTTGCGGACGAATCCGCTGATGGGCGTCGCGATTTTGACGCCGCCCGGAGTGATGTTCGAGGCCTGCGCATCGTAGGCGGCCTTTGCCATTTCGTAACGCGACTGTATCTGCTCATAGTCCTTGACGGAAAGGAGCTGTTGCTTGACTAACGCCTCTGCACGCTGATATTCTTTCAGTGCGATATCGCAGGCGATTTTCGCTTGCGTGGCCGGATCGCCGCCGGGCAGGTTTCCGGCCGAGACGGTGACAATCGTTTCTCCGGCTCGAACGGCCATGCCGTCGGCGATGGAGGCGTTCGCAAACGCTACCATGCCGTCGGCTGTCGAGGCAAGAATGATCTCCGCGCCTTGGGGCGACTGTATCTGTCCGCTCGTTTTTATCACCTGGGCAAACGTTTCGGGCACGACGGCCTGTATCTTTAATCCTGCCGTGACGGCTTGTTGCCGGGTGAAGAGAATTTCGTCCGGATGTTCCTTTTCCGGCAAATCCTCCGTTGCATCGTGGGGATGGTGGTGTTCGCCGGAATGACAGCCGGCAAGCCCCATCGTGACGATGAATATAAGGAATCCATGTATTTTCATTTGTTCTTTCCCGAATAAAATGTTCAACGCTCAACGTTGAACGTTCAATGTTAATGTTCAAAGTTTGCTGTTTTACGTTCAAAGTTCCCTGTTTAAAACGCTTGAACGGTTGCACAAAACGATGTTGCGCAGATGGAATCAGGAAAGTGGCGGCGGGGCGCGCAAGCCGTTGGAAAGGCTTACGGGGGCGGACGTATAGCGGCGGACATACTCCCCGTACCGGCATCGGACGGTGGAAGTCATGGCCTTGCATGTCGGAGCGTCGGCCCAAAAGCATATGGCCGGATAGAGATGTGCGGGGCGGTGGGGGTGGTCGGACGGCAAGACTTTGCATTTGGTATCGTCATTGACCGCCGAAACCACATAATTCGTTTCGATGATACACGACGCTTCATCATCGCCGGAATCTTCATGCCCGGTATGTTCGTCATTAACGACGCCATCCTGTTCGCAACGCTCCGTCACGAGGCAAAACATACTGCCGTGATGGTGGTGATGCGGAACAAATGTAAACGCCAGCAATAACAGCATGGACGTTACAACGAATGATATGGATAATGTACGTTTCATAACAAAACCGTTTCTTTTGCCGCTGCAAATATAATAAAATATTTCATGATTCGACAGGATTATATCTTTTAGGGTGCATTTCAAATTGTCGTATTTGACGCAAACCCCTAAATTCCCTAAAGGGAACTTCCGCCGGACCACCAAAGTTCCCTTTAGGGGATTTAGGGGCAGAGGGGTGGGGAAGGGGCCGCAATGACGAGTGCGACAATTTGAAAGGCGCCCACCTTTTATAAATCCGTATGAAACGGAACCCCAACAGATGATGTGATTTTTTTCGGGCTAAAACTTTTTTTTGGGGTGTTATGAATTTTAACCGAATCGGAAATCAGGGCGCATTGCCGTTGATCATTGCAACAATATGGTCGGGGAAATTGTTTTTCATGTAGACGCGAAAGTGTTGAAACACGGAAAGACATAGTGATGATACAAAAAAAAATTCTTATTGTCGACGACGAGCCGGTCATTTGTGAAATCCTGGCTTTCAACCTGGCCGACGAAGGGTATGAAGTCACCTGCGCCCATTCCGCCGAAGAAACCCTGCGGAAGCTCTTGCCCGATCATTCGCTGCTCCTGCTGGATGTGATGATGGGCGGCATGTCGGGCTATAAACTGACGGAGCAGCTGCGGCGGAAGAATAATCGGATACCGGTTATCTTCCTGACCGCCAAGAATACGGAAAATGATATGCTGACCGGCTTCTCCGTCGGCGCCGACGATTACATCGCCAAGCCTTTTTCGATAAAAGAAGTGCTTGCCCGCGTAAAAGCCGTGTTGAAAAGATACGGAGCGCCGAAGGGCAAACCCGCCGGACGCATCTTCCTCGGCGACGGGGTCATGATCGATCACGAATTAAAGGAACTCGTTCTCGGCGACCGGAGAATCCTTCTGACAAAAACCGAATTTGAACTTATCGCCCTGCTCTCCGGACAGCCCAAACACATCTTTTCACGCGAAGAAATCATTGACTGTATCTGGAAAGAAACGCCCTATATCACCGCCCGTACAATTGATGTTCACATCACCCGTTTACGTAAAAAACTCGGCGACCGGGCATCGCTACTCTCCAATCGCGCCGGATTCGGATACCGCTTTAATACCGCCTACCTATGAAAATCAATTACCGCCGAAAGTTTTTCCTTTATTTCTTTGCGCTCTTTATCTTGTTCACATTTGGGATTCTTTTCTTTGATCAATTCCGTTACTTCATCCCCTTCTTCTTTGCGCTCGTATCATATCTCATCTATTGGGACTTGAGCCGTTTTGATCGCTCCATCCGTCAACTTCGCGATTTCACGATATATATGGAAAATGAATACCCCTTTTCATCCTCCATTCCTCCTTTTTCTTTTCCCAATGACGAATTGGGTGAGATCGGTACAAAGATGGTTTATATTATTAATGATATTACCTGCGAAGAAAAAACGCGCCGCCTGAAACGTGAAATAACCGACAATATTACCCACGAATTACGAACACCCGTAACCGGTATTCGCGGCTGTCTGGAAACGATATTGACACTTCACCCGGATGCCGAAAAAAAAGACCGTTTCATACAAAACGCCTACCGTCAGGTACTGATTCTTTCCGAACTTATACAGGATATGAGTCTGATCACGAAAATAGAAGACGCGCCGCAATCCTTCCGGCTCGAACCGATCCGTATAACCGACCTGCTATGCAACATCCGCAATGATTTTACACCTGTCCTGAAACAAAGTCGCATTCTTATGGAATGGAACGTGCCCGATACCGTAATCGTCAAAGGAAACCGCAACCTGATTCATTCCATCTTCCGTAATCTGACGGATAATGTCATCCGCCATGCCGGTCATAACATTCGCATCCTTATAAATCAATACCGCGAAGACCGGAATTTCTATTATTTCTCCTATTCCGACACCGGCGTCGGCATTTCCGACGAACAGCATCTGAGCCGTCTTTTTGAACGTTTTTACCGTGTCAGTGAAGGCCGTACAAGAGACACCGGCGGTTCGGGACTTGGATTATCCATCGTCAAAAACGCCGTAGTTTTTCACCGTGGAACAATTATCGTAAAAAATAAAAAAGGTGGGGGGCTGGAATTTTTATTTAAACTGCCTAAAGACCAGGAATAGTAATAATCAGTACTAAATTCTGGGTTTTTCGATTTTTTATGTTTTTTCTTTCATTAGTATTGAAAAAAACAGTACATTTGTGCGTTCTTACATATTGCAAAATCAAATTGTATGCAAGACAACTATTTTTTATTCAATGATAATATGAAAAAAAAGAAGAGCATGAAAAGAATTACATTATTATTAATGTATATAATAGTTTCCATCGCCGTCGGATATGCACAAAAAGGGCATTTCTCGACAGGAGCTAATCTGGGATATGCGCTCTATTCGCCCGAACGACACTCCGTCGCCGCAGCCGTAGATGTACGCTATAATATCTTGTCCACACTGCGTTTATCGCCATCTTTTACTTATGTTATCAAAAATAACAACCTGCAAACATGGTACGCAGCTATGGATGTACATTATCTGTTCAATCTCACCGATCTTGTCACTTTGTATCCGATCGGAGGTATCACTTTTTCCAATTGGGACAGCGAAGATCCGACCGGCATACTCATTCCCGAACGACGGCACGATGGTACTTGGTGGAGCCTCAATATTGGTGCGGGAGCCGAAACCCGGTTATCCGATCATTTTTCGGTCGGTCTCGATATTAAATACAATACTATTGAGGAAACACTCTTTTTGATGCGAGTAGCATATCATTTCTAATTCTTTGAACACAAAAAGATGTTATCTAAAATAATAAATATACAATTCATGTCCTCGAGATTTTCACTCATAATCTCGAGATTCTCGTCCATAATCTCGAGATTCTCATCCATAATCTCGAGATTCTCACTCATAATCTCGAGATTTTCATCCATAATCTCGAGATTCTCACTCATAATCTCGAGATTCTCACTCATAATCTCGAGATTTTCACTCATAATCTCGAGATTTTCGCTCAGAATCTCGAGATTTTCGCTCAGAATCTCGAGATTCTCATCCATAATCTCGAGATTTTCACTCATAATCTCGAGATTTTCATCCGCATATTTGAATCGGCAACATGCCGACTTGAATTTTCGGATTAGAACTATTATAATGAACAACAGAATATTAATATTAAATATGTAATTCTATGGGAAAAATAATTCCAAACAAAGACGTTGATTTCGATACGAAACAACGAGTAATCGTAACCGCAGCTAACGCTAATATTTTGGCGTGGAATCTGGATGCGCTGTGGATGAATAATGTAATTGATTCTAAAAAAATGGTGTGGGACAAAGCGTGGGCAGAGTATCTGAATCCCAAAATGCGAACGCCCGTTATTACCTTCACCAAACGGGAAGCGAGGAAGAGTTACGAACCGTCGCTGCGACAGCTGATACAGATTCTGGAATATAATCCACGTATCAGTGTTGAAGAACTGAAAGCGATGGGCATAGAGGTTCGTCCGCACAATCGTACCCCGGTGCCGATTGCAACGACCTATCCGGTTTACACCATCGACAGTTCGGTGATTCGAAATCTGAAGGTACATTTTCATGATCAAAACAGTCTTCACAAGGCCAAACCTTATGGGCAGCACGGCGCCGAAATACGCTGGGCGATACTCCCGGCGCCGCCCATAAATGTAGAAGATCTGACTCATTCGGATTTCGATACAAGCTCTCCCTTTGCATTAACATTTGACGAAGCGGATCGTGCACAGACTATTTATTTCTGTCTGCGTTGGGAAAATACGCGCGGCGAAAGAGGGCCATGGGGCGAGATTGTTTCAGCCATCATCCCATAATCGAAAACTATCATGAATCAGCATATGAATAGATTATCTTATATATTAATCCCGGTTGTCGGACTGATAATGAGCATGCAGCCTCTGTATGCTCATGCTGCCGCATCGGGTGATACGGTTTTTGTCACCGATTTCGGAGCCATACCGTCAGCGCGAAAAAGCGTTGTTTATTCCGTAAAGAAAGCCATTGAAGCGTGCCGGGGAAAAACTTCGGCAGTACTTAAATTTCCACACGGAAGATATGATTTTTGGTACGACGGCACGTTGCCCGACACGGTAGCGCAGATCGCCATAACGCTGACCGGCTTAAAAAATCTGACCATTGACGGCGACGGATCGGAATTTATTTTTCATGGCCGGATGACGGCCATCAAAGCGGAAGCGTGTGAAAATCTGGCACTCAAAAACTTTTCCATAGACTGGGACAGGCCGTTAACCTCACAGGCAATCATTAACGAGATTACAAACGAGTATATCGAACTCCGTATTGATCCGTCCGCATATCCTTATTTCATTGAAAACGGAAAGCTGTGTTTTACCGGCGAAGGCTGGAAATCACCGGTGGTTCATTATATTCTGTTTGACAAAGAGAATAAGGAGGTTGTGCCTCTGACACGCGATAATGCGTTAGGAGATATTTTTGATTATGATACCCGCGAAGTATCGCCGGGGCTTGTTCGCCTTTACGGACAAACAAAACTCTCACCGGAACCGGGAACGTATCTTGCACTGTATGCACAACGGGAATTGTCGGGTATTTATCTTTATAAAAATATAAATACGACATTAGAGGATATTCGGATGTATTATGCTTTAGGTGGCGGAATATTATCTTTCATGTGCGACGGGCTTCATTTCAATCGCGTAAATGTACAACCCAATGAGGAGAAAAAGCGGGTGTTCAGTTCTATGGCGGACGCCACGTATTTTCCAAATTGTAAAGGACTGATACGGATAGAAAATTGTATGCACGCCGGGCAAGCCGATGATTGGGCTAATTTCCGCGGTACTTATACCAAAGTCGCCAAGGTAACGACATCCAATTCTATCCATATTTCCAATAAAAGCGGCAGGTCAAGACCGGATAATTATTATAATGTAGGCGATGAAATCTATTTTGTAAATACCGCAACCATGCAACGCGGCACGGAAGGATTCGTGATAAAAGAAGTTAGTATAGCCAATAAAGAAGAGATAAAACTGACCTTTACTCAAGCCATTCCCTCTGCCGTCAATGCGGATTATGTGGTTGAAAACATGACGTGGACGCCGGAAGTCGAAGTCGTTAACTGTGTAATTCCACGCAAAAACAGAGCGCGTGGCATCCTGCTCACTACTCCGAAAAGGGCGCTGTTTGAAAAGAATCTGTTTCAGACGGCCGGCACGGCGATTCTGGTGGAAGGCGATATAGATGTCTGGTATGAAGCCGGCGCCGTCCGTGATTTTACCATTCGGGATAATATTTTTGAGAATTGCATGTCTTCGGCCGAACCGGGTGATTGGTGCTGGGGTGAAGCGGTGATATGTATCACTCCATCGCATAAACCGCAAACCGATAATGATGAGCCGTATCATCAGCATATCCGGATCGAAAATAATACATTCCGGTATTATGATTATAATCTTTTGTATGCCCGTTCGGTAAGGGGGTTGACGTTTGAAAATAACCGGATTGAATATACGGATACCTATATTCCGCACGGTCGGAAAGTTAATTTTTATCTGGACGGATGTCGTGAAGTGCATATTAAAGATAATGTATATGATCCGAACTATCCGCCCCGAAAAGCGGAATTGCATCACATGAAGAAAAAGGAACTGCATGTCGGAAAAACCGAAAAAATCAGCGTTTCAACCGATCCTGCAAAATAAAACCTTTTTAAAATAGAAAATAAAAACAGATTACACATGAAAAGAGAAACAGACAAAGATCAGAGCGCCGGAATCGGACGGCGTCAATTTATTAAAACGAGTGCGGCAACGATAGGCGCCATAACGGTTATTCCGGCGCATGTATTTGCGACCGGGAAAAAAGGACGGGTAGCGCCAAGCGACAAAATCCGCTTAGTGCATATCGGTTGCGGAACGGAGGGTCATCATGAAATCAGCAGTTTGCTGAAAGCGCCGGCCATTGAAATTGTCGGCGTTGCCGATCCGAACCGTGAAAGTTATGATTATCGCGACTGGAGCGCGAACGGTCTGGCGGACAACCTGCGTACACTGATGGGCGAACCGACGTGGAAAGCCGGTATCAAGGGCATTCCGGGCGGGCGCAATATTATGAAGGAAGTGGTCGAAACGTATTATCGTAAAAACCGGCCTGGTTATAAAGGAACCGTTGCAGCGGCCGCAGATTATCGCGAGTTGCTGGATCAACTGAAAGATGTGGACGCGGTAAAGATCATGTCGCCCGACCATCAACACGCTTATCAGGCGATTGACTGCCTTCGCCGCGGCAAACATGTCATTATGCACAAGCCGCTGGGAAATAAGATGACCGAAGCGATGAAGGTGGTGGATACGGCAAAAGAGTCCAAGTTATCTACTTACATGATGGCGTATAATGCTTTCGGCGACGGCAAGGATATGAATCAGATAAAGAAATGGATTGATGCGGGCGCAATCGGGCGACTGAAGGAAATCCACAACTGGACGAATCGCCCCGTCTGGCCACAATATTCGGAAATACCGACGGACAAACCGCCCATTCCCGAAGGCTTTAACTGGGACTTGTGGCTTGGGCCGGCAGAGATGCGCGACTATCATCCGGCCTATACGTACATGACATTCCGCGGCTGGTACGAGTTCGGCGCAGGCTCCATTGCCGATATGGGATATTACAGTCTGTGGTCGGTTTTCGATGCGCTGAAACTCGGTTCGGCCGTTTCGTGTAGCAGCCGCTTTTCACGGGTTATTGGTTTCCGTGCAAATAATGTGCCTCATACTCTCGTTAACGACTATTCCTATCCGATGGCTTCGGCTTTCCGTTTCGAGGTTCCTTACAAGGACAATTCCGGATCCGTGATTCTGCAATGGCACGACGGCGGCATGAAACCGCAGACGCCCGAAGGTTATGACGGAGATGATTTGCCGCTCGAAGGCATGATGTTTATCGGCGACCGGGGGACGATCGTTGCCGACTTCCTCCGGCAAAACCCGAAAATAGTAGGGCCGCGCGCCGCCGAATTTGCCGAAATAAAGGGCGAACCGACAATTCCGAATACGTACGATGTAATGCCCGACGGCACCGACCGCTGGCTACAGATGTGGATCGACGATTGCAGGGGCGCCGGCAAGGGAGCCGGCTCGTTCGAGTATGCCAAAGAAGTGAACGAAACCTTCAATCTCGGCTCCGTATCCCTGATGAGCAACGGCAAGAAATTGGAATACGACCCGCAAACGCGCACCATCACCAATGATGCCGAAGCAAATAAATTGCTTACACGTAAAATCCGTAACGGATGGGAAATGTGAGAGAATTGAGAATTAAGAATTGAAAATTAAGAATTAAATAAGGATGAAACGACGTAATTTTATTAAGCAAACGGCTTTGGGGGCAACGGCAATGGCTGTTGCGCCTCTTGCCGGAATGGCTTCCGCAGGAACGACCGGAACGACCGGGACGACAGTCAACCGCGATGTATTCAATCCATTGCGCATCTCCACGCTGTCCTACTCATTTCATGGATTGATGAGTGCGGGCATGATGGATATTTTCCATTTCTTTGAAACATGTAAATACCGCTATGGATTGGATGCGGCAGATTTATGGAACGGCATGTTGCCGGTAACGGACGATGATTTTATCACCAAAGTGTATTACGCGCTCGAAGACCGGCAGTTGGTTGTGCCCAATCTTGCGGTGGACGGCGCTCATATCATGCATGCCGGCGATGACGACCCGGCCAAACTGCGCGCTCAGCAAGACCGTTACATGCAAATAGCCAAACGGCTGGGCATAGGTTTTGTGCGCTTCGACGCCGGCCCTTATATGCTCAACGGACGTAAAGATACGGACGGCTGGACGACGCAGGAATTTGATTTTATCGTCAAGCGGTATAAGGAATTGGCGCAGTATGCTTATGACAACGGTTTTAAAGCCGGCGCAGAAGTGCACTGGGGGCCTGAACATTGCTGGGAGCACATGGAGAAACTGATTAAAGCGGTAGATCATCCCGGATTCGGCATTTGTATGCACTTTGGCGGATGGAGCGGCACGTATGAAGAGAAT
>JAITPV010000008.1 GCA_031289275.1 Tannerella sp. | reverse complement strand
CCTGAAAGGTTGAATAATTCTGCTCTTTTTTATTCAACCCTTACGGGTTGTAAGTGAGAGTACTATCTTCGCTACCCCCAATCGCTGCGCTTCATTGGGGGTTATTCATATTGAACACTGCGTGTTCTGCCGACCACCGTCATTTTTACTTGTTTGAATTTTTTTATTGGGTCTCGCAGTGACGAGGCTGTGTGGGATTCCGCCGTCCGTGCCCCCGATCCTCCATGTTCAATATAATTATTGTATTCATTCTCAATTCTCAATTCTCAATTCTCAATTTGCTAATCATAACTCATAATTCTTAATTCTTAATTCTTAATTTCACGGTTCAAACTCTTGCCAGACCTCTTGTTTTAATTGCGGACGGGGGACGTAGGAGAATGTTTCGGGCGAGGCTTCAAAGGTACGGTAGATGGATGCGTCCTTGCGGATACCTAACGCCGCGTAATTGGCCGGCGCCTTGCAGATCAGTTCCGACGGGAGGTAATGGGGATTGGCTTGCCATACGAGTTCGTTCCGGTCGTTGTACACCGGAAACCAGGCGATCCCCTTGTGTCGGCGCACGCCATCGTATACGAATCCATATTCCCTGTCGCACCATGCGCCGAAGGTCAACGGTTCGTCCGGGCGGGCGCTGATGGTGGCATGTACCCAACCGGGCGGCACGATGACGACGTCGCCCGGCCCGGCGTTGACGGCAAAGCAGCGTCCCGCCCGCTCTTCCGCGTATTCCTGCATGTAGATGACGGCCTGTCCCGACCAGATCTCATACACCTCCGGCGTAGACCACCGGCTATGCGGCGACACCTTGTGAATATGTCCCTGACTGCGGACAGGCTCCCGTCCCAATGTCCCCGCCGCATACGTCACCACGCCGAACAGCAGGTGTAACGACCGGAGCAACGCCCGGTCTTTCCGCTTGCCCACGTCCATGGCGATGGAATAGACAATCTCCGGGCCTGTGCAGGCGGGGTCGAGCAGGCTGGGGCGGATGTCGTCCAGCCGGCGATTCTCGGCCGCGGGGCCGAATACATCTTCTCCGTAGATAAAACCAACTCCCGACGGATGCGGAGCAACGGCAAGGCCGGGATCAAACGTCAGGTCAGGCATGATGGCGTACAAAGGCTTTCAGCGTGGCACATTCTTTTCCTTCCGATTCTCCGTACGGACGGATGGTATATGCGCCCACTGCCGCGGGCACGATGAAGGTCTCCGCATAATGGACGACCACAGGCTCGAAGGCTTGCCGGGGGCTTTCTACAATCACTTCGCGCCCTTCGACCAGGTTCAGCACGTTCACGCCGCCGTCCGTGTGGTGCAGCGCCGGACGAGTAAACCAATGGCGCCGTGTCTCGATAAACTCCTGTTCGTGCAGCCCGGTTCGTTCTTCCCGCAGACCGTCCTCTTGACGCAGCGTCTCAATGCGGTTCACCAATTCCCGTTTCACCCACGCCTCCGTACGGTTCCATTGAATCACCTTTTCGCCGTGGGCGATGTTGATCGGGCGCGGCCTGCCGTCCAGTCCGAGCCGTCCCCAATCCCACAACTTGAAAGTGAAGATAAAGGGCGTCGCGCTAATCTCCAGCACCATGCTGTTGTTGCCGGAACAGTGCACCGTACCTCCCGGAATGAGTACATGATCATGCTTTTTCACCGGATACTTGCCCGTATAGGCTTCGGCGTCGAATTGTCCCGACTGTTGCGCATCGTGCAGGGCGGCCAGCATTTGCGCCGGGTCGATGCCGTCTTTCAAGCCGAGGTATACGACGGCGTCCTCGCCGGCATCGAGCAGATAGTAGCTTTCGTCCTGCGTATAGTACATGCCGAACTTCTCCCGAATATATTCCGTCAGGGGATGCACCTGCAGGCTCAGGTTGCCGCCCTGCATGGTGTCGAGAAAGTCGAAGCGGATAGGAAATTCATCGCCGAAGCGTCCGTAGACAGGCACGCCCAGCAGTTCCTGCGGATGAGCAAAGACGAGGTCGATGGCGGGCAACTCAAAGCGCAGGTCGCCGAATCCGAACAGCAGGCTGTTTTCTTCGGGCACGCAGTCGAAGCCCCAGGCGAAGTTGACGGCCTCCCGGTCCAGGTCGCAAACCTCCTTCAGCCACTGTCCTCCCCAGGGGCCGGGGTCGAAAAAGGGCGCTACGCGGAACGGGCGGCCGGCGGCTTGCGCCAGTCCTTTGCGGAAGAGCGCTCCGGTGATCATCTGGGGATGCCCCGCCACGTTGGTATCAAGCACATAATCCCAGCTTTTCATCAGGCTTTTCTTGAACCGGTCGCAAATGCGCCAGTCCACGAAAAAGGCGCGTTTATATTGCAGTGATGTCCGTTCCTGCGGATTGGTTACGCCCAGATTGCTGGCCTCGTTCCTGCGGAATCGCTGCTGAATCTCCCAGCGCGCCATGTCGGCATAGATGAGGATGTCGGCCTCCGGCCATATATGCGCTGCTCCGGCGCCGACGAGGATCACGACGCCTTGCCGTACGGCGCGGATACGTGCGCGTAGTGCGGTGACTTTTTCGGCGTCGAAGAAGCGGTCTATCGTATGCCGGGTCATGTAGCCGAACAGCTCGTCGTCGGTAATATCCGGTTGGAAAAAGGCGTTGATGACGTCTTCCGGCAGCATCGCCGCGGACGAAAGCAGGCATTCCGCCGCAGGATATTTCGTCGTCAGCGCCGATGTGATTTCCGCCTCGTGTACTCCCTGGTAACACTCTATGACGATGATGCGGGCGGCGGCCTGCGGGTCTGATAGCTGCAACCGGCGGTCTATTTCTCCGGTGATGGCGCTCCAGCCGGCCGGACAGTCCGCCGAACGGTCGGATACCCGTATGAAGGGGTATTTATCGTAATTCGATGGCATCTGCATAAGACGTTTTATAGTTTTGATGTATACTGTTTTGATAAATAATAATCCAATCCGGTCAAAGCCGCCTGATCGCCCAGGGCGGCGCCTGTAATAATCGCCTTTCCCGAAGGACACCAGGCCAGTGCTTCCACTTTCTTTTTGATGTAGGGGAGAAGGATGTCCCTGCTTTTTGAAATGCCGCCTCCGATAACGACTATTTCCGGGTCGTAGGCATGGATATAAGTGATAACGGCTGCCGCCCATACGTCCATACATTCGTTAATCAACAAAACGGCCTCCGGGTGGTCTTGCCGGTACAGGGAAAACAGTTCTTTGAAACCGTATGCGGTCGCTTCCTTTTTGAAACGCTCCGACAAGTCCGGATGCTCCCCGATAATGGCGGGCAGGAAAAACGAAGACGCCAGTGTTTCGATACAGCCGACATTTCCGCAGGTGCACTTCCGGCCTTTGTAGTCGAGCACGAAATGGCCGCCCAGCGATCCGGCCTGGAAATGCGGGCCGTAGAGCACCTTGCCGTCGATGATTACCCCCGTGCCGATACCGGTTCCGAGGGTCATCATCACGACATTGTTCCATCCGTCCGCCGCTCCGCAATACCATTCCCCAACGACAGCCAGCCGTGCATCATTATCCATATAAAAAGGCACGCCCCAATGCTTGTTTACCCATCCGTTCAGGTCGAAATCACGTGCATCGTCGTATTTTTGGTTGGTCGAAAGCACTTTGTTTTCTTTCGGATTGACTAATCCGGGAAAGGCCAGTCCGATGCCGCCCAACCGGTACGAAGCGATGGCGTGTTGCGCCAGCAACCTGTCGATAGCGCTTTGTATGCGCGGCAGGTTCGCCGCCAATCCCACAGCTGAACGTGAGTTTAACTGCACCGAGGCCAACACCTGTCCCCGGCGTACCAGGCCGATCTTGACAATCGTGCCTCCCAAGTCAATAGCAATTGTGTACATAATATAATTTGTTTTTTGATAAGCCGATTTCATATGAATTGCGGATTTTCGTTGACCTCCACCAGCCTTGCCGAAAATCCCTCGGCGGCAATGGCGGCATAGTTATGTCCGGCGTCGGACGGCCAGCAGGCGGCAAATGACACTACCCGACAGCCCGTATTGGCTACGCGATGGGCGACGCCTCCCGGAATAGCGTGAAGGCTGCCGGGAAACATCTTTTCCGCCCATATCTTCCGGGCGCAATCCATGAGGATCAGCATCCCTTCGCCCTCCAGACACCAGTAATATTCCATCCGGTCGGCCTGTTGATGATAATGGCCTTTTGTCATGAAATATTCCTGTCCCACCTTTCCGGGATACAGTTTGGTCAGTCCGAAATACAAGCCTCCCGGCGTGCCTTCCCTGACCGGCAGATGACTGTATACTTCGTAGACCGGCCTGTCGACCGGCAGCGCGGCAAATGACGCTTCGTCTCCGAAAATGCCGGACAAGTCGCCCAGCCGCCGGATACTTTTGACGATCTCTGCTCCGGCTAAACAATTTCCGCTGAAAAACAGCGATGGCATATTTATTATCATAATTCAATGATTCAATGATTCAATAATTCAATTCTCAACGCTCAAAGTTTTATTTTCATGTGAAAATATTCCGAACACGCATGAGCGCAAATCCTGCAAAACGACGATTAACGGGCGCACATCTAACTTAGATAGACGCACATCTAACTTAGATGGGCGTACAACTAACTTTAACGGGCGTATAATTAACTTAGATGGGCGTACATCAAACCTTGAAGGGCATGCATTAAACTTTAAAGGGCATGCATCAAACCTTACTGAGCGCTTGTCAAACTTTACTGAGTGCATATCAAACTTTATTGAGCGCTTGTCAAACCTTATTGAGCGCTCGTCAAACTTTATCGAGCGCTTGTCAAACCTTACTGAGCGCTTATCAAACTTTATCGAGCGCTCGTCAAACTTTACTGAGCGCTTGTCAAACTTTACTGAGCGCTTGTACTTCCGGTTTCGCTCCCGAAACTCACCCCTCTGCCACTGAATCCCCTAAAGGGGACTTTGATGATCCGGCGGAAGTCCCCTTTAGGGGATTTAGGGGTTTGTGTCAAATTTCTCTTGTTGAGGTTTGTTTTCCAGATGATTTTTCAATGGATTGGAATACATCTCCAGCAATTTGACACGAAGAAAAGTTTCGTCTTTATCCGGAATCCGAATCTTGTCCAATTGTTGTTGCAGGTATGCCTCAAACAGTTTTTTATCCCGCTGGTCGTAATTGGTTCGGAAGCGCAAGGTCTGGTATAACATGTCATAGGCGGCATAATTGCATGGATAGAAACGGTAATGCGCATAGATTTCGCGGTCTATGACGGAGGCGATCGCCGAAATCAGTTTGTTCTTTTCCATCGCAGGGTCGAGCGTCGTCAAGGCCGGATTGACCGGCGAGGCGATCGTGAAATGCACACGTCCCTTGTTTTGCAGGATGCCGACTTCCATATTCAGCAAATCGTCCCGCTTGCTCTTCACAAAGAGGGGATTGTCGCGTTTCAGCTGAAACTCCTGCGCTTTGAGGTAATCGCAAGGGTCGAACTCATACGAAATGGCTATCGGAACGATATTGAGCGACATAAGGTTTGACAGGATGTCTTCTTCGCCGCCGCCCATGTTCAGCATTTTCAGGACGCCATTCTGCGTAAAGTCGTTCGAATCTTTGGCGCGTCCTTCCCGTTGCGCGATCCAGACGGATTCTTTCGTTTCATGGATGGTGTGATGGATGTAGGCCGACAGTTTCCGGCTGGTTTCGAGCATTTGACGCACCGACACATCCCGTTTGACGATGAAACAGTTATTCAACCGGACAAATGTCCGAATCCAGGAGTAAATCAACAGATTATCGCCGATGGCAACCTGCGTCAGGCCGTGCCCGACGTCGTAGAGCAGGACATTCAGAAAGGCGGCGTCCAGGACTATGTCGCGGTGATTCGAAATGAACGTACATGCCACATGCTCTTTCGGTAAACGGCTTCGTCCGGAGATCGTCAGCGAAAAGGCGCTTTGTTTCGCTACGGTGATGACGGCGTCGTAGCTGAAGGTGGATTTGAATTGTTCTTTCGTCTTGCATAAACGCATTTGCTGGGAAAAAGCCTCCCAATCAAGGTTGGGCAACAGGTAATTCACGGCTTTGCGAAAATCTCCCGAAGCGACTAATTCTTCTATCGCAATGCTTACCTCCTCATCATTCAGCGGACGAATGTCATCAAAATCATATGCATGTGTCTCTTTATTCATGGCGTTATCTGTTTTCTATAATGTCGGTCATTACATCTTTGATCTCCAGTCCGGCCGCCAGTATCTGTTGTGGGATAAAACTGGTGGCGGTCATTCCCGGCGTGGTGTTCACTTCGAGTAGCACGGGTTTTTCGTCTGCCGGAACGATATAATCTACCCGGATAATCCCCTTGGCTCCAACCAGGTCATAAATCGTTGCCGTTTCCTGCCGAATCCGGTCGGACAGTTCGGCCGACAGACGCGCCGGCGTGATTTCCTGCGATTCACCCTTGTATTTGGCGCTGTAATCAAAAAAATCATTGGCCGGAAGCACTTCCGTCAGCGGGAAGACAACGACTTGTCCCCTGACTTTATAACAGCCGCAGGTGACTTCGACGCCCGGAATAAAACGTTCGATAATGACTTCGTTGCCTTCGCCGAGCGCTGTTTCGATTGCTTCCTGCATCCGGCCGGCTTCTTTTACCTTGCTGACCCCGAAACTGCTTCCGCTGTCGTTGGGTTTTACGAAAACAGGCAGTCCCAGGCGGGCAATGATTCCGTCCGTCTCCACGGCATCCCCCCGCCGCAAGCGGATCGAATCGGAAACAAGGATGCCCTGGCTTCTCAGAAACCGGTTGCATACGTATTTATTGAATGTAAGCGCACTGGCCAGCACTCCGCAAGAGGAATAAGGGATATGGAGCAAATCGAAATATCCCTGTAGCCGGCCGTCTTCGCCCGGCGCGCCATGCACCGTGATATAGGCGAAGTCGATGGTTATAACGGCGCCATCCTGTTGAAAACTGAAATTACTTTTGTCTACCGGCGCGGTTTTTCCGTCCGGAAGAAGCGCCGTCCAGGCGTTTTTTTCCAAAATCACCCGGTACAGGTTGTATTTTTCCCGATCCATGGATGCGAACACGGTTTCGGCGCTCCGCAGGGATACTTCATATTCGGAGGAATAACCTCCGCCGATAATAGCGATATTCTTTTTCATGATTCTTTAATTAGTTGCTATATAGTGACTCCATTTGGCAATTAAGTTCCGTATATCATCCGGTAATTCCGATTCGAAAAACAATGCTTTTCCTGTTGAAGGATGCACGAATCCAAGCGTTTTGGCGTGTAATGCCTGCCGGGGACAGAGGGCGAAACAATGCTGTACGAATTGTTTGTACCTGGAAAAGGTCTGTCCTTTCAAAATTTGGTCTCCTCCGTACCGGGCATCGTTAAAAACCGGATGACCGAGGTGTTTCATATGTACCCGGATTTGGTGTGTCCGTCCGGTCTCCAGTTTACATTCAACCAGCGTCACGTAACCTAACCGTTCCAGGGTCTGATAGTGTGTGACGGCGGTTTTGCCCTGCTCTCCATCGGGAAAAACGGTCATTTGCAACCGGTCGCGCGGGTCGCGGCCGATGTTTCCTTCAATGCGTCCGTGGTCTTCCTTGAGGACGCCCCACACCAGCGCCGTATAGTTGCGTTGCGTCGTTTTGTGGAAAAACTGAAGGCCGAGATGGGTTTTGGCTGCCGGCTTTTTGGCGATGACAAGCAGTCCGGAAGTCTCTTTATCTATGCGATGTACCAATCCGACAGCCGGGTCGGAAGGATCGAACAGCGGGTCTTCCCTCAGATGATAAGCCAGCGCATTCACCAGCGTACCGGTATAATTGCCGTGTCCGGGATGAACGACCAGCCCCGCCGGTTTGTTCACAACCAGCAAGTCATTGTCTTCGTAAACGATATTCAAGGGGATGTCTTCCGGAAGGATTTTCGTTTCATAGCGTGGGTACGACATGACGATGGATACTGCATCCAACGGTTTGATCCGGTAATTGCTCCTGACCGGTATCCCGTTCACCAGGATGCAGTTTGCTTCGGCAGCCAGTTGAATACGGTTTCGACTCACGTTCATCATGCGGTCTATCAGAAATTTATCAACACGGAGCAGCGATTGTTTCCGGTCGGCGACAAAGCGGAAGTGTTCATAACATGGCGGTGTTTCAAACGTGTCTTCATCCGGTTCGAGAATCCCGTCTACCGGTTCGTCTTTTAATTTAGCCCACTCATCCATAACGCTGCGTCAGTCTTCGGTGTTTGATGGAATGGAATCGGATCCACTCAACGCAGAGTCCTTCCCTCCGTCACTGACTTTCAATACCAATACGGATGACAGTGGCACCGATTCGCCCGGCTTCAGGATACGCCCGTCTTTTAATTCCACATTGATTGCCAAATCCCGGTAGGCTCCCGGAATATATTTTATTTCGATGGATGTAAATCCGCGTGCCTGCAGTGAGGCATGCGCTTGCCGGAACGACATGTCGGACACATCGGGGATGTTCGCTTTTTCCACATCCATGGCATTGAGTGTAATGGCAATAATGCGCCCTTCCTTCACTTTTGAACCACTGACGGGATAGACGTCTACAATAGTGCCCGGCGCTACCTCTTTCGAGAATATCGAATCAACCACGTTGTAACGCAATCCATTGGTCTCGAAAAACGGGGCGGCTTCAGAGAGATGCAATCCTTTTACGTCCGGGATAACGACCGCTTTATTATGGCGCGTGTAGATATTCAACCCCTTTAATACTAAAAAGAGAAGAATACACAGAATGAATATCGCCGCTATCAGATGATAGAGAACCGGCATACGCATCAGTTGTTCCTGTATGTTTTTTATTTCTTGCTGCATTTATGTGGCAAAAATAAGAAAATATCAATGGCTTGGAACATAAAAAAAGTAAAAATTCTTATTGAAAGAACTTTTACCTTCCGCAATCATACATCGCTTCATGTCGTAACCGACAATTTATCCCCTTTTTTATTTGGGATATTCGTCTGACACAGTGAGTTTCTCTCTCCCTTTGGCGCGGCGGGAAGCAAGCACTCGGCGACCATTGGCAGTTTCCATCCTGGAACGGAATCCATGTTTGTTTTTTCTCTTGCGATTAGAGGGTTGAAATGTTCTTTTCATCGTTATTCTATGTTTATTATTAATCTGTTTCTGACAAAATCGGGCAGCAAAGATAACTTTTATTTCCGTCAGATACAAATTTTTTTTCAGGACACAGCGATTCCGCATTCAATTCGTTCAAATCAGAATGATAGACTTCGCCGAACGGGGGACACAAAAAAGAAAAGGGCGCACCTCCCGGCGCACCCTTTTCAAAAAGTGATTCTTATTTTGTTTATGCTCAACTATTCAATCACTGTTTTCCACGTCTTTTCGTTCATCACAACAAACGTACACGCCTTTTGCGAGCGTCGTTTTGGTTATTTCGCCCGCAATGTACGGTACTGTTTTCACCAATACGCCGGCTACATTATATATACGCGCTTCGCCGCCGACAGCAGAGGTGATATATAACCGGTCGCCGGTTGCCCAGACATTCTCTGTGAGGACGGCTTCGTTGCCTGCGGTGAAGCCGATGCTGACGACGGGAACCTGACCTTTAGGCACGATGTCGGACGGCAGGTAGAAGATGAAATCCTCTCCGCTGTTGATGTAATATATGCTTGCTTCCGGAATCGTTTGGAAGCTTGGCGACAAGTCCACGCTACGCCTGATGATCGACGCTGTGACCTGCGGACGGGTAACCGTCATGACATAATAGAATATGATGCCGTTCACATTCACCGTAACATAGACCGTCGCTGTTTCGCCCAAATTTAATTCGATACCTCTTGAGGACGGCATTGCATTCGCATAGTCCGGGTCGGAATAAATTGTTATTTCGGCGTTGACGTCGGAGGAGAAGCTGGAAGGCTTCAGTGTCTCGAGGCCGGCGGACGTCGTAACGCGGGCAATGAACGGATCGTTCTGATTGCCTGAGCCGCTGACGGTCGTTACGGGAGAACCGCCGACAGAATGCGTCGCCGGTCAGGGCGGGCATGGCGAGATTCGTCGGCACGGCATTGCCTAAAAATTCGAGCGTGTCGAGCGGATATACGCCTGTATTGTTTACCGCGTCGTCCACCAGTGCAAAGATTATGCGGTAGATAGCGGAAGCGTCCAGACCGTCGGTATTGAAAGTAATGTTTCCGCTGCTATGGGCAACATTTGAAACCGTTTCTGGCTCGAGGGCTACGAAGATTTGCATTTCGATTTGTCCGCCGGGCGTGGTGACAATGGCGTCATACGCATCCATTGTCCAGTTGCCGACAAAATTGGTATAGCCGTTCGACGCCGTTTTGCTCAGCTTTAGGCTGGCTTCGTAGTAATCGAGCGGATCGCCGTTTGCGTCCAATGCCTGCGTCCAGCTATTATGCCGATCCGCTTTCCGCCCGCCACGAATGTGCCTTTGAGGGCAAAGAAGTCCCAATCTATGGTGGGTATGCTCAGGCCCAAGCCAAATTGAAACCTGCCTTCAACCGGCGGCGGGTTGTAGAGGAAGCTGTATTCGGGACCCTCGGCCCGGCGGATGTCGTTGAAGCCTCCGCCCACGGTAAGGTCGCAGATGCCTATGAAGCCGTCGTACTCCAGGTAGAGGTCGTTGAGGAACCAGATGTCGAGAGGCATGCCGTAGTCGGGATACTCAAAGTAGTATTGGTCTATCGGCTTGAAGCCTATTTCGCCGGTTACGGTGGAAATGCCCAACAAGTCCACCTGATGCGCAGATTGTTCTGATAGCTGCCGGTCCTGAAGATTTGCTTTCCG
Source organism: Tannerella sp. (assembly GCA_031289275.1). Taxonomy (GTDB): domain Bacteria; phylum Bacteroidota; class Bacteroidia; order Bacteroidales; family Tannerellaceae; genus Tannerella. Next base: position 915 of record JAITPV010000008.1, on the reverse strand, counting down.
TAGGCATACACTTCCGCTTTAACGGCATCGCTTGGGAGGGTCAGTGTTTCCAGCATGATCGTGTCGGCATCCGTATCCCACATGATGCGCGCCGGCTTATTGGCGGCGGGGTTGGTGAGTTCATTGATTTGCAGCACGCCGTTAAGTATCGCGCCGCTGTTAATCTGGTAGGCTATGATCTCCGGCGGCGTGGAGGTCTCCTTCTCTATAAAGCCGGTAAGGGTCATCTGTCCGAACCGTGATTTGTATATTGTCCGAACTGTGATTTGAATGATTAAGAAAAATCATTTTAGAATCACCGTTCGGACGGGATGCGTCCGTCGCCGTGCCTGCCGTTGTAGAGACGTGGCGTGCCCCGTCTGTACTGCGGGATGCCGTGCGGTCGCCGGTTTTCAGTCCCGAAGGGACGTAATTTTCATAACCGCAGGTAAGTGACAGCGCAGCCTGCGGATCACGCGACAGGGTGTTCTGCTGCCTGAAAGGCAGGACTTCCCCGTACACGTCCTGCCTTTCAGGCAGCTGTTGCGGTACGGTCTTTTCCCCGCAGGTCAACGACCTGCGGTTATGAAAATCCGGCCTTTCAGGCCGCCGTGTCTCCGTGCGGGTGCTGCGTGCGGCAAGGGGGCGTGCGGCAAGGGGGCAAGCCCCCTTGTTGGTGGTGTTTGTGCGGTCACCGGCGTATGTGCCGGTTGTATGAACAGCTGCCGTCACTGCGAGGCACGAAGCAGTCGCCGAAACACTGAATACATCGGTTGTATGGGCGATTGCTTCGTACCTACCAATGACGGGTGGGCTGGTCAGGGAATGTTGGTGTGGGAAAAGACCGGAGGTCTTAATGTGAATAACCCCCAATGAAGCGTAGCGATTGGGGGATAAGCGATCATCCATACATACTACAACCTGAAAGGTTGAATA
>JAITPV010000223.1 GCA_031289275.1 Tannerella sp. | reverse complement strand
CAACCACAGGATAATCAGGAAGATCCGGCGAGTATCAATTTTCAATGGAAAGAAATTATCCGCATCATGAACACACAAAAAGCGGTTACTACCATTGCCCAAAACAAATACGACGAGGTGATCATCATCCGCCGATGCAGCGATCCCAATGAAAAAGTGCAGGCAATTTACAGCAAGCTAAACTACAAATTTCAACCCTTCACAAATCGGAATTTCAAAAAATGAATTTCTTTGATTACAACCACTTTCCCTCCTGATGGGCGGCAATGTGGGTTAAGGAACATGAGATTGAACCGGATGAATATTTGTTGGCGGATGAATACGATTCAACCCTCCGGGTTGGGAAGTGGGCGAGCATTGCTTTCACCCCCAATCGCTACGCTTCATTGGGATTCAAGGATTCATAATTCATACTTGTTTTCAAGTTGTTTTCCGTGGAAACCCTTACCTTTGCCGCATGACAACGCCCAAACCCTATTACGAATTTAGCGACTACCTGAAACGGCATTTCCCCTTTAAGGTGCAGAAAATATCCGTAAATGCCGGATTCACCTGTCCCAACCGGGATGGTTCCAAAGGCGTGGGAGGATGTACGTATTGCAACAACGACACCTTCAATCCCGACTATTGCCGCACGGAACATAGCCTTTCCGGACAGTTGGCTGCGGGTATCCGTTTTTTCTCCCGCAAGTATCCGGACATGAAATACCTGGCTTATTTTCAGGCTTACACCAACACCTATGCTTCGCTGGAGGCGCTCCGGCAGAAATATGAAGAAGCGCTGGCATTTCCGGGCGTGGCCGGACTGATTATCGGTACTCGTCCGGACTGCATGCCGGAAGCGTTGCTGGATTATCTGGCCGGAAAATCCCGCGAGGCGTTTATTTTCATCGAATACGGGCTGGAAAGCCCTTCCGGTGATACGCTGCTGCGCATCAACCGAGGCCATACGTACCGGGATTCGGAGGACGCCATCCGGCGCACCCACGAAAGAAACCTGCCCGTCGGCGCCCACCTGATTCTGGGGTTGCCGGGTGAAGACCGGGAGCAGATGCTGTATCACGCCGGTTTGATTTCCGCCCTGCCTCTGACAGCCCTCAAACTGCATCAGTTGCAAATCATCCGTCACACGGCTATGGAAAAGGAGTTCCGGGAGCATCCCGAACATTTCCGTTTGTATGCGCCGGAGGAATACGTCGAACTCGTCATCGACTTCATGGAGCGTTTGCGTCCGGACATAGCCGTGGACAGGTTTGTCTCCCAGGCGCCGGAGTCGCTGTTAGTCGCTCCCGCCTGGGGACTCAAGAATCATGAGTTCACGGCGCTTGTCCGCAAGCGGTTCGCCGCACGCCGTACGAAACAGGGCGCACGCTACCTTTGAATTTATTCGTGGCTGGCGATTAAGAAATCAGCCTTTAGCGTAGCGATGACCCTTTTCACACTGTCTATCTTTTGTGCTAAATGCGCATTCAAACCGGCAAAAGCGTATCCTTTTTGCATGTTTCCTTTGGCAGCCTGATACAGCGCCAGAATAATACAGTAAGGACTTTTGGTATAGTCGCAGGTTTTGATGCAATGAAACGGGCAATTTTCCGGTTTGGTAGTTCCGCTCTCTACCTGACGGATAAACTCTCCGTCAATCGCTCTGCCCGGCATGCCCACAGGACTTTGGATAATCTTAAGGTCTTTCTCCTGCGCGTTGATATATACATTTTTAAATTTGATGGACGCATCACATTCGTCCGTAGGCACAAAAATGCTTCCCATCTGCACGCCGGCCACGCCCATTTGCATGAAACGCCAGATGTCCTTTCCCGAAGAGATGCCTCCGGCCGCAATGACCGGGATGTCTTTTGTGTCTTTATATTGGGATGCCACGTCTATGATTTCGGGAACGATCTGTTCCAGGGCATAATGTTCGTCGCTGATCTGTTCGTTTTTAAACCCTAAATGTCCGCCGGCTTTCGGCCCTTCCACCACAATCGCATCCGGAAGATAGTTGTAATTGTTTTTCCATTTACTGCAAATGATCCGCGCGGCTCTGGCAGAAGATACAATCGGCACTAATTTCGTTGTGCTGTCCGAAGTAAGATAGGAGGGTAAATCGGACGGAAGCCCTGCGCCGGCAAAGATGACATCCACTTTTTCGGCGATGGATGTTCGTACCATATCCGAAAAGTTCGTCAATGCAACCATGATATTTACTCCGATGACGCCTTTGGTTTTCTCCCTGGCCTTGCGTAATTCCTCTTTTAGTCCCCAGATACAATTTCCGAAATAATCTCCCGGTGTTTTTTTGTATAACAGTCCTAATCCTGCACAGGATATGACACCGATGCCTCCCTCGTTGGCCACGGCCGACGCCAGCCCCGAAAGTGATATACCTACACCCATTCCACCCTGTATGATGGGTAATTTAACCTCTATATTCCCAATAAAAAACGATTTCATTCTCCCGATTAAAATTTTAAAGGACAGCTTGCCTCATATTTATAGTCAAATCCAAATTTAAAAAATCCTCTCAACGCCAATTCCCGTATAAACAGATGTTCTATCAGGGACAGGCAGCGCAAAGATATGGAATATTTCTTTACGCATCCCCTGCTTACATATTATCTATTTATAGTGAGAATAATTAACAAACCCTCCCTGATGCCAAATATCGCTATGCACAAAACCATGCGTGAAGTATAGCCGGTTTTTATTACTTTTGCACGCATAAAACAAACGACGAACGTATGCAACGCATTTTCTTAATCGGCTACATGGGCGCCGGAAAGACGACCATCGGGGAAAAACTTTCCGTACAAATGGGTTTATCATTCATTGACCTGGATCATTTCATCGAAAAGCGTTATCACAAAACGATCCGGCAGATTTTCGAAGAAAAAGGAGAGGAAAGTTTCCGCGAAACGGAGAAAAAAGCCCTTCGCGAGGTCGCCGAATTTGAAGATGCAGTCATTTCCACCGGAGGCGGCACGCCCTGCTTCCACGAGAATATGGCGTTTATGAACTCGGCGGGAACGACTGTTTATCTGAAAGCCTCCGTCGATGAATTGGCGAGACGCATGGAAGGAAGCAATAATACGCGCCCGGTGCTGGAAAACCGTTCGGGCGAAGCGCTCCGGCAATTCATGGAAGCCTCCCTGTCCGAACGTAGCCGGCATTACGAACAGGCCAAAATCATCTTCAACGTCGAATTTATGGACACGGAAACCGACTTGGAGGGCTTCGTCGGGCAACTTGAAAAAATTATATCTTCATAAAAAAATGTAAATACGGTTTGTCGCATGAATAAAATAAGTAGTTTTGTACAACTAAAATAAGATAAATTGAATACAAATGGCTGAAGAAACAAAAGTAAAGACCTTGGATCAGGTCGTAATCCGTTTTTCAGGAGACAGTGGCGATGGCATGCAGTTGACCGGAACTATTTTTTCGAATCTTTCCGCCATCTTCGGAAATGACATCTCTACGTTTCCCGACTATCCCGCCGAAGTACGTGCACCGCAAGGTTCACTCAGCGGCATCTCCGGATTTCAGGTACACTTGGGATCAAAGAAAATCCATACGCCGGGCGACAAGGCGGACGTATTAGTCGCCATGAACCCGGCTGCTCTGAAGGTGAATGCAAAACGTCTCAAACCAACTTCCGTCGTCATCATCGACACGGACTCTTTTCTGGAGAAAGACCTCGAAAAAGCGCAGTTTACTACGAACGACCCGTTCAAGGAACTGGGACTGACGACGGTGCAGGTCGTTGCAGCGCCGGTCTCGACCTTGGTACGCGACGGGTTGGTCGAATTTGGACTGGACAACAAGTCGGCGTTGCGATGCAAGAACATGTTCACGCTCGGATTGGTATGCTGGCTGTTCGACCGGCCGCTGGAAAGCGCCATGCACATGCTGCAAAACAAATTCGCCAAAAAACCGGTGATCGCGCAAGCCAATATCAAGGCGCTGACCGACGGTTACAATTACGGAAGCAACATCCACGCCTCCGTTTCCACGTATCGCATCGAGAGCACCCGGATCCCTCCCGGATTTTACACCGACGTCAACGGGAACACCGCTACGGCCTACGGATTGATCGCTGCTGCCGAAAAAGCCGGATTGCAACTGTTCCTGGGCAGCTATCCGATTACGCCGGCTACCGAAATCCTGCAGGAACTCTCCAAACGTAAAGACTTGGGGGTAGTTACCATACAGGCCGAGGATGAAATCGCAGGCGTCTGTACCGCCATCGGCGCTGCTTTTGCCGGTTGTCTGGCCGCGACTTCCACATCCGGCCCCGGACTGGCGCTGAAGAGCGAAGCCATCGGATTGGCCGTCATTGCCGAACTGCCGTTAGTCGTGGTGGATGTGCAACGCGGCGGCCCGTCCACCGGCCTGCCGACTAAAAGCGAACAAACCGACCTGATGCAGGCGCTCTACGGACGCAATGGCGAAAGTCCCGTCGTCGTGCTGGCCGCCACCACGCCGACCGATTGCTTCGACACCGCCTTTTGGGCCGGCAAACTTGCCGTCGAACACATGACGCCGGTCATTCTGCTCACCGATGGATTCATTGCAAACGGCGCGGCAGCCTGGCGAATCCCGGATCTGGAGGAATATCCGGACATCCGGCCGAATTACGTCGCCAATTATCAGAGCGACCTCCCCTGGAAAGCCTACCGGCGCGATGCCGAAAGCCTTGTACGCTACTGGGCTATCCCCGGCACGGAAGGTTTCGCCCACCGCATCGGTGGATTGGAAAAAGACTACGACACCAGCGCCATCTCGACCGAACCGGCCAACCATCAGAAAATGGTCGTCACCCGGCAGGCGAAAATCGACAGGATCGCCGATGATATTCCCGAACTGGAAATCGTCGGCGACAAAGAGGCGGATTTGCTGATAGTGGGGTGGGGGGGCACCTACGGCCATCTCTACGAAGCGATGGAAATTATGCAGCAACAAGGGAAAAAAGTGGCCATGACCGGTTTCCGGTTCATCAGCCCGCTGCCGAAAAACACGGCGGAGGCGCTTCTGAAATACAAAAAAGTCGTCGTGGCCGAGCAAAACAACGGCCAGTTTGCCGATTATCTGCGCAGCAAAATCAACGGATTCAATCCGTACAAATTCTGCCGTATCAAAGGACAACCGTTCAGCGTGTCCCGTTTAGTTGAAGAATTAACAAAAATACTGGAGGCTTGAAACATGAATACAAACGTAAAATATACTCCTCAGGATTATAAAAGCGACCAATACGTTCGCTGGTGTCCGGGTTGCGGCGATTACGCCACCCTAAATTGCATACACAAAGCTATGGCCGAGATCGGCGTTGCGCCGCATCAGACAGCCGTCATCTCCGGCATCGGATGCTCGTCGCGCTTACCTTATTACATGAATACGTATGGTTTTCATACGATTCACGGACGCGGGGCAGCCATCGCTACCGGCGTGAAAACCGCCCGCCCCGACCTGAGCGTCTGGTTAGTCACCGGCGACGGCGATTGCCTGGCCATCGGCGGCAATCACTTTATCCATGCCGTGCGGCGTAACATTGATCTGAACATCGTATTGATGAACAACAAAATCTATGGACTGACCAAAGGCCAGTATTCCCCGACGTCAGACCGCGGATTCGTGTCGAAAAGCTCGCCTTACGGCACGGTGGAAGACCCGTTCATCCCGGCCGAACTGACCTTGGGCGCACGCGGCCGGTTTTTCGCGCGGGCGATAGATACGGATATGGCGAATCTGACCGATATTTTGACGGCTTCAGCGCGTCACCGGGGTGCATCCGTCGTGGAAGTACTCGTCAATTGCGTAATTTTCAACGACAGCATCCATAAAAGTATTACCGACAAAGCGTTTCGCGCCGAGAAAACCATCTTCCTCCGCCACGGCGAGAAGATGTTGTTCGGGAAGGAGCAGGAAAAAGGCCTGGTGCTGGACGGATTGCGACTGAAAGCCGTGACTGTCGGACAGGACGGCTATACATTAGATGATATATTGGTGCATGACGCTCGCGAGAACGACACGACCTTGCATCTGATGCTGGCGATGATGAAGGACGAACTGCCGGTGGCGATGGGGGTGATCCGCGATGTGGAAGCGCCGACCTACGACGCCTCCGTGGCGCAGCAAATCAGCGACGTGCAAGCCCGCAAGCCGGTACGCAAGTTGCATGACCTGCTGATGAGCGGCGAAATCTGGGAAATCAAATAAGAGACCCACTTCACCCCGGCCTGATGAACAACGAATAATGAACGCCGCGGCAAGTCCCGTTACGAGACGGCATGCCGGTAGAAAACCGCAGCCAACACACACCCAAGTCCCGTACGATATGTTTTTATCACATACCGTGCGGGACTGGGAGTTTAATTAAGGGACATTGAATCATTAATTCGAAGAATCCTACATTTTGCCGGATTTACTATTATGGCCCCGGTAATTGAGTTTTCCTCAGATCGCCTCCACTCTCAATAACTATATTCCCGTATTCCGAAGCCTTGAACCGGTTCATCACCACTTCCGGAACGGC
>JAITPV010000128.1 GCA_031289275.1 Tannerella sp. | reverse complement strand
CTCCCATTTTTACTCAAACCAGTATCCAAACGAAAATGTGACGTTATTCTGATACAGTTGTGATTCGTTCGGGTGTTTACGTGTTTGCCTGTCCAGGAGGCCGGCACAGGTCTGAATCGAAAAAAAGACGCGACGGTGTTGTACATAAAAACCTACGCCGGCGCCAAGGTCGAACGGACGAAAACGACGCTACTCCTCCAGCAGGAGGCTCTTTTCTCTGACCGGCGTGGACAGGGATACCGTCGGGCCGGCGCTGACGCCGAAACGCCAGTCGTAGAAAATTATCTTATACGTGATATTCATCGGTACTTGTATCGAGTAATAATTGCATTTCTTTTTTTCTATCTGAAGATGAGGCTGATGGTCGGTCACATATTCTACATAATATACGCCGCCCAAATTAACCAGCGCCAGTTCCGGACGCAAGGCAAATTTCTGAGATAACGGAATATCCATCAATCCGGCGACGCTGAAACCGGCGCGACCGCCATACGTTACTTCTTCTTCCACGATCTGCGTCAACGAGGTATAGGATATTCCTCCGCGGACGCCAAACGTGATCTGCGCCTGCACCGTACATGCAAACAGTGTTGCCATAAGTAGATATATTCCTCTTTTCATGCTGCTTTTTTTTAGAATTTAACCGGCTCACAAAGTTACATCTTTTTTTCTTATTCAAAACCTCTTTTCTTTCGGAAGCATTTCTTACGGGCGTTTTCCGGTTTTTTTTGCCGGATATGAAAATATGCTTATCTTTGCGTACTTAATTCTTTTATGTACGTACATAATTTGATTATGTACACCGATAATTCTTTTATGTACGTACATAATTCAATTATGTACACCAATAATTCTTTTATGTACGTACCTAATTCAATTATGTACATCAATAATTCTTTTATGTACGTACCTAATTCAATTATGTACACCGATAATTCTTTTATGTACGTACATAATTTGATTATGTACGTACATAATTGAATAAAGGTGAATGATATTTTGAAATAAAAACAATACATATATAATCTTTAAAACAAAAAGAGTATGGCACATAGAAATGATTGGATTAAGCAGAATCACAGCGAGTTTTATACGCAGGTGAACAAGACGGAGGACTATATTAACGATCCTCAGACCGAGAAATTGAATGATTTCGGCTACGATGTCGGCAGTAAGATCTACAACTGGATCATGATGCAGTTCCTGAGCGCGCTCAATACGTTCAATGCGGCTTATGCGGCATGGTTTGACGCCGATTTGCGCACCCGCATCGCTCAGATCGACCTTGATGAGTCGGAAAGGAGGCTCAAACGGCTCTACCGGCAGCTCTACGGCCTCTTGAAAGGCAATCCGTTAGTGACCGGCCACGATCTGATGATGATGGGGATGCCGCTGCGTCCGAGCGGCGGGCGCAAACCCAGTCCGGCGCCTGTCACGCTTGTCGAGGCCGAGTTTGAACTCCGGCCGCCGGAGGTTATTTGGATTCATTATCGCGACGCGGGCGCGACGGATAAGGCCAAACCGGCGGGTATGCACGGCGTGGAGGCGGTTTATCGCGTGAGCGACGTGCCGGTGACGGATCCCGAGGAGTTGATTCATTCCGTTTTTGAGACCCGGACGCCGCTGAAGATGGTGTTTGATTCAAAAGATCGCGGGCGCCGGCTCTACATCGCTTTCCGGTGGGAAAATACGGCCGGACGGAAAGGGGATCGGAGCGAAATTTATGAGGCGATTATTCCGTGAGCGAATCTCGGGGGTAAATGCGGCGAAGCGGCGCGGTTGTGCGGTTGAAAAGTATTCTTGTATTCTTTCAAAATATGATTTACCTTTGGTTCGAAATTTACATGTAATATAGATTCTATGAAATCATTTGTTCATTTACACGTTCATACGCAATATTCGATGCTTGACGGGCAGGCGTCGATTGATGCGCTGATCGAAAAGGCACAACGCGACGGGATGAAAGCGCTGGCGGTGACGGATCACGGCAATATGTTCGGGATAAAAGAGTTTTACAATAAAATCAAGAAAAAAAACAGCAAGTATCTGAGTACGATCAAGGATTGTGAGCTGGAATTGAAGATGCTGAACGATAAAGATTATCCTACGCAGGAGGAAAACGCGCGTATCCACAAGCTTTCCGAAAAGATACATGAATGTAAGGAAAAACTGTTCAAACCGATCCTGGGCTGCGAATGTTACTGCGCCCGCAACGGTCGCGAAAGCAAGAGCGCCAAGGAAGATCTCGGCGGATGGCATCTGATTATTCTGGCCAAGACACGGAAGGGATACCGGAATTTGATCAAAATGGTTTCGTTATCGTGGACGGAAGGCTTTTATCGGAATCCCCGCATCGACAAGGCGCTGCTGGAGAAGTATCACGAAGACCTGATCGTCTGTTCGGCCTGTCTGGGGGGCGAAATTCCGCAGTTGATCATGAACGATCAAAGGGAGCGGGCGGAGGCGGCTGTGCTGTGGTTCAAGAATCTTTTCGGAGATGACTATTATCTCGAACTTCAGCGTCACGAAACACACCGTCCGAACGCCGACCGGGATATTTATCCCCGTCAGATGGAAGTAAACCGGCGATTGATTGAATTAGCCCGTAAACATTCGATCAAATTAATTGCGACGAACGACGTTCATTTCGTCAACGAAGATGATGCCGAAGCGCACGACCGCCTGATTTGTCTCAGTACCGGCAAAGACCTGGACGATCCGGTACGTATGCGCTACTCGCAACAGGAATGGATGAAAACGACGGCCGAAATGAATGCTGTTTTTGCCGATCTTCCCGAAGCGCTGGCCAATACGGCGGAGATTGCCGACAAAATCACTTACTATTCCATCGATTCCGAAGCGTTGATGCCGTTTTTTCAGATCGACCCGTCGTTCGGAACCGAAGAAGCGTATCGTGAAAAGTACACGGATCGCGATCTGATCCGCGAATTTGAAGAAAAAAACTACCGTCGCCTCGGCGGGTACGACAAAGTGATCCGCATCAAGCTCGAAGCCGATTATCTGGCGTATCTGACGCACGAACGCATCCGCGAACGTTACGGCGAGGTGGACGATGAACTGAGAGAACGCATCGAATTTGAGTTGAAGACTATGAAACTGATGGGTTTTCCGGGTTATTTTCTGATTGTGCAGGATTTCATCTCCGCGGCAAGGCAGATGGGCGTGTCCGTAGGCCCGGGACGCGGCTCGGCAGCCGGTTCGGTCGTGGCCTACTGCCTGGGAATTACCAATATCGATCCTATCAAATATGATTTGCTCTTCGAGCGTTTCCTCAATCCCGACCGCGTTTCGATGCCCGATATAGATATTGATTTCGACGACGACGGACGGGGCAAAGTGTTGCAATGGGTGACGGAAAAATACGGACAGGACAAAGTGGCGCACATCATTACTTACGGCACGATGGCCGCCAAAATGGCAATCAAAGACGTAGCGCGCGTGGAAAAGCTGCCTTTAAGCGAATCCAACCGTCTGGCCAAATTAGTGCCGGACAAAATCCCGGATCAGAAGCTGACGCTCAGAAATGCCATCGACTATGTGCCCGAACTCCGGGAAGCGGCCAAGAGCAGCGACCCTCATTTGCGCAATACGCTGAAATACGCGCAGAAACTGGAAGGGAACGTACGCAATTCCGGCGTGCACGCCTGCGGCATCATCATCGGACAGCAATCCATTTCGGACATTGTCCCCGTCAGCACGGCCGAAGACAAGGAGACGGGCGAAACGATTCTTGTCACCCAATACGACGGCACCGTGATCGAAGAAACGGGACTGATCAAGATGGACTTCCTGGGTCTGAAAAACCTTTCCATCATTAAGGAAGCCATCGACAATGTGTCGCAAACCATCGGTACAGCGCTGGATATTGATCATATCGACTTCGATGACCGTAAAACCTACGATCTCTTTTGCCAGGGAAAAACAACCGGCATCTTTCAGTTTGAATCGGCCGGCATGCAAAAATATCTGAAGGCCTTGCAACCCTCCAAGTTCGAAGATCTGATCGCGATGAACGCCCTCTACCGTCCCGGGCCGATGGATTATATCCCGTCATTCATCGCCCGCAAGCATGGAAGGGAGGAAATTTCGTATGACATCCCCGTGATGAAGCGTTATCTGGAAGATACCTACGGCATCACCGTCTATCAGGAACAGGTGATGCTCCTCTCGCGCCTGCTGGCCAACTTTACCCGCGGCGAAAGCGACACCTTACGCAAGGCCATGGGTAAAAAGTTGAAAGACAAGATGGACGAAATGAAAGAAAAGTTCATTGCCGGAGGCACTGCCAACGGACACGGGCGAAACGTGCTGGAAAAAATCTGGAAAGACTGGGAAAAGTTTGCTTCCTACGCCTTCAACAAAAGTCATGCCACCTGTTATTCCTGGATCGCCTATCAGACCGCTTATCTGAAAGCCAATTATCCGTCCGAATACATGGCCGCCGTCCTGAGCCGGAACCGTTCTAACATTAAAGAAGTCACAAAAGCGATGGACGAATGCAAAGCGATGGGCATTCAGGTATTAGGCCCGGATGTGAACGAATCGGTACTGAAATTCGGCGTAAACAAGCAAGGCGACATCCGCTTCGGACTGGGTGCAATCAAAGGCGTGGGCGAAAGCGCGGTCGAAAATATCCTGGAGGAACGGAAAAAAGACGGCCCCTTCAAAGATGTGTACGATTTTGTGGAACGTGTCAACCTGTCGGCCTGCAATAAGAAATCGCTGGACGCCCTTGCCCTGGGCGGCGCGTTCGATAATCTCCATATCCGGCGCGAACCGTTTGTGACGGTCGGCGAAAAAGGCGAAACCTTTGCCGAAACCCTCCTGCGTTACGGCCACAAATATCAGTTGGATAAAACCTCCGCTCAAAACTCGCTCTTCGGCAGCCTCGAAAACATCGAAATCGCCCGGCCTGCCGTCCCGACCTGCCCCGTGTGGAACGATCTGGAAAGATTGAACCGTGAAAAGGAACTGGTCGGGATTTATTTGTCCGCCCACCCGCTGGACGAATACCGTATCATCCTGAATCATGTCTGCAACACGGGCATGATCGACCTCAGCGACCTGGATGCCTTAAAAGGGAAAGACCTTTTGCTGGGCGGAATCGTGACCGGCTTCAGAGAGGGGCTTACCCGGAACGGAAAGCCCTACATGGCCATCAAAATAGAAGACTTTACGGGAAACGGAGAAATCCCACTCTTCGGAAAGGACTATCTCGAATACGGCAAATACGGCAAACCGGGCATGTATCTGCTGATAAAAGCCACCGTACAGCCCCGCCAGTGGAAAGAATCGGAACTGGATTTCAAAATCAAGACCGTTCAACTGCTGCAAGACGTGAAAGAGGAGCTGGTTAAAAAAATAAATATCACCATCCCCATTCACGCATTGAATGATCATACCATCAACGAACTTTCGAGCTTCATCAAAAATAATCCGGGCAAAACGCAATTATATTTTAAGGTCACGGACGATGATCAACAGGCCTCCCTGAACATGCTTTCCAAGAGTATTCGCCTGCATGTGACCCAGGATTTGATTGATTTTATCAATGAAACCGAATATATTGATTTTGCCATTAACAAACAATAATTTGGAACAAATAAAAATAGTTTGTACCTTTACCCAACGATTAAACAGGTTTTATTATGGCACGAATAGTTACAGATGAGAATTTAAAAGACGTATTGAACGAAGACAAACCGATAGTACTTGACTTCGGAGCGGAATGGTGTGGCCCTTGCCGCGCGGTGGCTCCCTTCATTGATGAATTGGCAATCGAATATGAAGGAAAAGTGATTGTCGGAAAAATAAACGTAGATGATAATGATGAAACGACCACTCAATTTGGCGTCCGGAACATTCCGACAGTTCTTTTTATAAAGGACAAACAGGTTTTGGACAAAATAGTCGGCGCTACGAATAAAGCAGCTTATGCCGAGAAAATAGAAAAGTTGCTTTCCTGAAAAATTTATGGCCGTCGCCATACTCTTGATTATTATTTTTGTTTGACTATGAGAGGTTGAGGAGAAAGTTTTTTCTTCTCTTCCTTTCTTTTTGGGCAAAATAAAAGCAACTGCCACGTGTAGTGGAGTTGCTTTTAGGTTTGCTTAAAAATCGCGTCAAAATTCATCAACAATCAAAGCGCCCTCCGTCAAGTCTTTTGTTCCTTCGGCGAACGCGGCGAAATGTGCCGACGAAGCATGTGTCTGAAAGGCGGCATCATCTTTGTATTCTTCGTAAAAAATAAATTCCGTCGCCTTTACCGGCGACTGATACAGGGAATAAAAGAGATTGCCCTCTTCCTGTCGCGTCGCATTCACCAATACGGTCGCTACGTCGATAAACGCTTTCTCCTGTCCTTCTTTGACAACTACACGTGCAACAATCACTTTTTTCTCTTTCTTCGGTTGTTGTACGGCCTCCGTTTCCGCTTGTTGTGAACATTGAGCCGCAGACTCATCTTTACAACATTTCTTTCCCCCTTTACATGACACGACGCCTATCAGAGCCAGTGTCATCAAAATAATTCCAATCTTTTTCATCTTTGTAAGTGTTTATAAATTAATACGAGGCGAAATTAGTCAAAAAAAATAGTTTTGTTGCTATAATAGCCCTGTTATTTTACCATAATTTCATATTCATGGCTTTACGGACTTCCTCCAGCGTCTGTTCCGCCACGGCTCGTGTATGCGCTACGCCTTTTTTCAACACATGTTGAATATACGGTATGTCTTTTTCCAACGCGGTTCTTTCCCGGCGAATGGGAGCAAAATAAGTATTCAGAGCTTCGGTGGTCACTTCTTTCAGCTTTTTGGCGCCCAAATCACCGATTTCGGCGGCAAGTTTTTCCGGCTCCGTATCCAGACAAAGTGCGGAAAGACGAAGCAGGTTGGCTACTTCAGGCCGGTTTTCCGGATCGTAGGTAATAAAGCGTTCGGAATCGGTTTTCGCCGTCTTAATCATCTGCCGGGTTTCTTCGGCGGTAGATTTGATGGCGATGGAGTTGTTGCGGCTTTTGCTCATCTTTTGATTTCCGTCGAGGCCTAAGATGATGGGCGTTTCACTTAACAAACCGAAGGGTTCTTTGAAAATGGGCGTGTTATATTTCGCATTAAATTTCCGTGCAATGGCGCGGGTCAGTTCAATGTGAGGCAACTGGTCTTTGCCGACCGGAACGATGTTGCTCTTGCAAAATAAAATATCAGCGGCCTGATGAACGGGATACACATACATGCCGGCATTGATGATTTTTTGTCCGGAAGCTGAAATCTCTTCTTTTATAGTCGGATTCCGATTCAGTTCCGAATTGGAGACCAGCGTCAGAAAGGGAAGCAGCAACTGATTGAGTTCGGGAATATAACTGTGCGGAAAGATGTGCGTGTTATATTTCTCCGGATCAAGTCCGCAAGCCAGGTAGTCGAGCGTCAATTCATACACGTATTCCGAGATCCGGTCAAACGCCGCCCGGTCGGTCAGGACTTGATAGTCTGCAATCACGATGTAAGTTTCTACGCCTTGGTTCTGAATCCGAACCCTGTTTTTCAACGAGCCGAAATAATGTCCTATATGCAAATTGCCGGTAGGTCTGTCGCCGGTTAATACTCTGTAATCGGACGGATGCTTGAAAATATCGTTTTCAAGTTCTTTGCTTTTTAGTTGAGCGACTTCAAATGTCGAATAATTGATTTCTTCGTATTCTTTTTCCATGTTTTTTTCCTTCTGTTTTTTTTAGTGGGCAAAGATAGCAATTCTATTTAAAACAGAAAGGGTATGGCAAAAGACACCTTCCGGGTTTTACCGGAGCATGAAAAGCGCAATACCGGCAATTAACAACGCGACGAAGGCCACAAGTAACAGGAATAATCCGGTTTTGCGGCCACGGGATTTTTTTTTGCCCAAGTGGAGTTTTTTATCGAAACGGCCGTAAATTTCTTTCCTGTTCATCATCCGGTAAGCGTCCGAAAAGTCGCTGAAACGTTTTTTATTCTTATTCCGCCCTTCATAACCACACATGTCGGCTATGACATTGTCATGCCCAACCTCGCGGTTTTCGTCAAAACAAGCAATCGCTTTCCGTAAACTTTCGACAAAACGTTCCGGGCTTTCATGACACGAACTGATGTCATACAGATCAACATAAATCCTCATGTCCGAAAAGTCGGATATTTGCATGAAATAGAGCCAGTCGTCATACAGCGGAAGGCCGGAGGCATAGTATCGCTCCACATAACTGCGCCGGTCGGCAGTCCGTATCAGCGCCTTTATTTTATCCAAACTCAAGGTGGCGGATGCGGGATATTCCGTTCTGTTATGCACAGGCCGGCATATCTTTTCGTGGAGAAAATCGACGTCTTCCTGCCCGAAAAGCATCAACCAAAAGAACGGGATATGATTGTTTCCCTCGAAGAGTACCACGTCTTCACCGTTTCTTTGGCGGGCAAAAATAGATGAACAATTTCTCATAGCTTCGATACCGCGTAATTTGACAGATGAGTGTAATTAATTTAATTGTAACAGCTTTTCGACAAAGGCGTCGTTCTTTATCTTCGCGTCATCAATAGATTTCCCGCCGCTATAGGCCACATAATAGGCCAAATTAAACAACCGGTTCTTTACTAAAACGAAATCGACGGCGCTGACGACACTGGTTTCATTCTCGCCGTTTTTATACTTCATCAGCACAATCATTGTCCGTACATTCCTGTGACGGGAATACTTCTCCAACAGCGCCGGTTGCCCGGCGGTTATTGTTCCGTAGTCCGCTTCTACCCTACTGCTGATCCGATCGAAATGAGTACCGTCAAAAAGCGTCTCTTCCAGCGCCTTTTCCGCCAGATCAAGATCCGCCTCTTGAGCGGCATAGTTTTCGCGCTGATAATCTCCGTATATCATGAAATAGTCTTCATACGTGATTTCATTCAATTTATCTACCTGCTTATACGTCTCGTTATTCAGATAATAACCTAACACCGGCCCGGACGCCAGATAAGGCTGAATGACTGCCTGAACGCTTGCATGCGCCCGACATTCCGTCATCCCGCCTATTTCGGGCAAACAAATACTGACATAACCATAAAGCGTTGAATCCGTGCAGGCAGATTCTTTCTTTTTTTGGTAAGAACATCCGATCATAACGGACAAAACCCAAAGTCCAACTATCTTTTTCATTTGCGTGTAATAAATAATTTACGGAACTTCACCTTCCCCGTCGTACGCTTCGTGTCGGAGCGGATTTTTCCGGTTTCGGAGCCGCCGCATTGCTTTTGGCAGACGGGGTCTTTTCCTTGCTCGACGATTTTTTCTCCTGTTTGCCGGATGTTTTTTTAGCCGTCTTCTTGGCGGATTTTTTATCCGTAGCGCTCAACTGAACGGTGTCGGGCTGAAACCAAAGGGATTTTTCAAATGCAACCAGTTCGCCTTCGATCCGTTCCTGTTCACGCTGCATGGAATCCGGCGTAGGACAATAGGCTTGCAGCGGGAGATTCATCAGATTCTCCGTCCGGACAATATCCCCTTCAAACATCCGGCGACGGAAATAATCATCTATCGTAAATGTCTTTGCATTATTCTGATTAGATGTCATAATGTAATTATTCGATACGTAAGGGCGTATCTCTTCATAAGGCACCCAAAACAGCGGCGTATGTTGCTCTCCAAAGTCAAGCACCCTGAAAAGAACCGGACATACAGCCAATATTTTCACATCATAAACGGAATTGTTCTGATCAAAATACCAGGCTTCTTTCACATAATAAGACTTTACTTCCTGTGACGGCACATCACTTTCGTTGACGACAAAACGCTGTTGGTTATTATTGCCGGGCACCGTTTCATACAGGATTTCAAAACGATCCAGCACCTCTTTAAATTCCACCAAATTCGCTTCGTCGAAAGCTTCGTACCCATCATGATATTGATAGATCGGCAACTTTCCTTCGCTGGCCAACTGAAAAACCGTGGTGAAGAGATTCTTCATGCCATTCATCGGCGTAATGGGATAATACAAGGGTGCGTTTTTCTCTTTCAGCATATCCAGTTCACGGTATATGACACGCATCCAACGCGCATTGCCGATTTCCTGCGTTAATTGTTGATTCATATTCTGCGCCCGGACGGTCAACTCCGGCAATCCGCTGTTATTTTCGTTCGATTGCCTGTTGTTGCGTTCAGCTCCGCGACTTACACGCGGTGTACGCCGTTCTTCCTGCGCCTGTGTCGTACCCGACAGAAGCATGGCGCCCACTAAAACCAATAAAAAATAGAACCGCTTCATCTTTATTTCTTGTTTATTACACATTATCTTTGTCGTCAATTTACAATCACTTCCATCGTCGCCAACTTTTGCGACTTGCCGCCGGGATCGTTTGCCCGGATGCTTGTAATATAAAACCGCTTGCCGCGCGCCAGATTACGAATCATGTCTTTTTGTCGTTGAGTGAAGGCGCTGCTTTGCGAGATTTCCGGCAGAGCGTTACCCATCGAATCGAAGAACGTGAGTTCAAATCCGGTTACGGCAAAAGGAATATCCAATATCCCGTCGTCAATGGCGGCTTTCACGCCCTCGGCTTCAATCAGGTTTCGCTTGGCAATGCTACCGCCCGTAAATTTATGGGTCGTACCCGCGGCATCCTTATACAGGAGATAGGGCGTTGCCGGCGGCAAGGAGCGTACACGAAAGTCCTTGGTCATGGAAATCGGATTGCCTCCGGTCACATTCGCCGTCAGCGTGATACTGGCCGCGGTGGTATTGGCCGGCACGCGGGCTGTCCATACGTTACCGCTTTTCTGCGTCATCGTACCGACGGAAATACCGGCGCGTACGTTGCTGCTCGGCACGCCGGGAATGGCTACTTCAATATCGTTGTCTATACTTTCATACAAGACATTCATCATCGTGGGTGCGATGGTGGCCGTCGGCTCGGTCACGGAATAAGCCGCCGAAAAAGGATATACGCCTGTGCCGCCGTCTGCACGCGGCAGTTCTATACGTCCGGAAAAAGTCTGCAAACCAAGTGCGCCGGAGCCTCCCGTATACAAGCCCTTTTCCGATTCGGGCAATTCTCTGTCGCCGATAAAAATGCGCGGTTGTTGCGTCGAATCCAAAGCGGCCAGTACAATCTGCGCCCGGTAGGGCGTGCCGCGCATGACGATCTGGCTTTGCGGAATGACCATCGCCTCAATCTTATTTACCCGGTAAGCGCCGACATCAATGCCGTTTAAGAGCGAAGTCAACGCCTCGCCTTCCACATAGCGGACGTCGCTTTGCAGTTTGGTCAGGAGCGTAATCGCTGCGGCCACCGGCATATGTTCGAAAAGGGTGGCTTCCCAACTGCGGGGCAGGCTTCCGGCTTTCACCGGCACTTCCATCGCCAGCATGGAGGCAATCACGTTCATCTTGGCCGTGTCGTCCACCAGGGCTGTCATATGGTCGCGGTAAGTTTCCATCCGTTCACGCAGTTTCCTGCCCTCACCGGTAATCGGCGCCAGCATCACCTGCGAAGCCGCTTCCAGATCGTCCTTATGCTTGATGTCGCTCAGCGTGCCGTTTACGCCGTCGGTCTCCTGTACAATACGGATTTTCAGTTCCTGAATGTAGTCATACAATTCGTCGGACTGCGCCTTCACATCTTCGCCCTTGCGATACCAGTCGCCGACTTTCGCTTCATTCATCAGGTAGTAACTGTGGAGTTCCTCCGTGAGGAGTTCGTTGCGATGGGTGGCGTCCGAGGTTGTTTTTTTCAGGCTGTCTTCCACCAATTCAAAACCATCCAGCACCTCCACGGAAACGTTCATTGCCATCATCGCAATAAATACCAGATACATGAGATTAATCATTTTCTGGCGCGGAGAGTTGGGGTTGTTTGATACTGCCATAATTTTTTTAGTTCAATGATTCCAAAATTCAATGATTCGATTCTATTTTCCCTTATCTTATCGGGTTAGCATAGGGCGGTTGCGGCGGATAAACCCCTCCCCCACCCTGATACGGCGGTTGCTGCGACGGATAAGGCGAACCGCCACCGGCATAAGCCATGTTTACGGTCATCGCCTGTAACATGCGGCTGTATACCTGGTTCAGTTGGGAGAGCAACTGCGCCATGCGTTCGTTTTCGTTGCGGAAGGCAGCGCTGTCGATCATCGAACTGTCGTACATGTCGCGGATGCGGTTCAGCCCGGCATTAATATGATGGATGGTGTCCATCTGCGTGCGGAGGCCGCCCAGTTGCACCTCGTAATACTGATTCAGCCCGGAGAGGTTCTGATTCAGTTGCTCCATCTGTTGGACATAACCCGTGGTTGATTGTCCGGGATCGTCTTCCGAAGTCGTTCCGGAAATAACTTTGCAGGAATTGACCAACGAATCGGAAACGTCGCTCAACGACGCGGTAACCACGTTGAAACGTTCGAGGTTCTGTGATACACTGGTGATTTGTTCGATATATGACTGGGTGACATCCGTCAGATCAGCCATTTTAGCGATTTGCTCGGCCGCATCGCTTAGCTTTTGGATACTGTTGGCCAAGTTTTTCTTGTCTTCTTCGGAAACATTCAGCCCCATCGTAGCCAGTCCGATTTCGGCGCTCTCCTGCGGCGTGGGCACATTTCCCACATAGGCGGGACCGCCTCCGGCAACACCGCCCTGTGCCGGACTGCCGCCAAAAGCGCCGGCCCCCGGCACGCCGCCGCCACCACCGGTAAACACGCCACCGCCGCCGGCAAAAACACCGCCGCCACCACCGATAACGCCACCACCGCCACCAATAACGCCACCGCCACCGCCGATAATGCCACCGCCACCGCCGATAATGCCACCGCCGCCACCAATAACGACGCCGCCGCCGCCACCGCCGGCAACAACGTCACCACTGATACCGCTAACGCCACCGACAACAACGGTGCCGCCGCCTTCGTGATGCTCAAAATCCGGACGATCCAACGGATTCTTTGATTTCAAAACCGGAAAGACCTCTTCCCAGTTGTAATCGTCGTTCGGCTTTTCAAATGCCGAGATAAAGAACACCAATGATTCCGTAATCATTGCCACGAACAGGATTTCATTCCCGTACGGCAAATGCAACAGTTTGAACATCGCTCCGATAATGACGATAGAAGCGCCCCAACTGTAGCAAAAGTTCAACACCCGTTTCCCTTTCTGACTGGAGAGAAACATCTCTATCCCGTTCTTGTATCTTTTATACTTTCCCATGTCTGTATTATTTTGGATCAATCGTTTTTATTTTTTCTTGTTTTTCCCCTTCGCATTTGAAAACCCTACCTGGGTACGCACACAGCGAAAACCGATATAAGACCGCGTTTCGTTCTGATATTCAAACGTGCGCATATCCGAACGGATGAATTGCGCCACGTCTTTCCATGAACCGCCGCGCACGACTTTTTTCTTCATCGCGTAGGGGTCTTCCCGGGCTGCATGATAGTGTAAATCGGGATTGAGGTCGTTGACCTGGCTCTGTCCGGATTCGGAATAAATCGAAGACGTCCATTCCGCCACATTCCCGGCCATATCGTACAACCCAAATTCGTTCGGAGCAAACGAAGCTACACGGGCGGTAATCAGATGGCCGTCTTCGGTATAATTCCCGTCGCCGGGCTTGAAGTTGGCCATGAAACACCCTTTTTCGTTTTGCAGCGTGGAATCAGCCCACGGATATTTGTTTTCATTCTTGCCCGCACGCGCGGCATATTCCCACTCGCCTTCGGTCGGCAGGCGGAAAGGCTCCACTATCTGGCCGGCAGGCAGCGATTTCTTGTAATAATCCGTACGCCACACGCAAAACGCGATGGATTGTTCCCACGATACACCTACGACCGGATACTCATTATATCCGGGATGCGTGAAATACATCTTCAGATAGGGTTCATTGTAGGCATTTTTGAAATCGTTGATCCAACTGGTTTCGTCCGGATAAATATTTACGATGCGCACATGCTGGAAGTCGAACGGCGAACTTAACGGACGGGTAACCGTCTGATTGACTACACGCCCTTCCGTATCTATAAACGCCGTGTCCTTTGAAATCATCGTCACCGCGTTCGGGTCGACCGGCAGGTCTGTATTCCGCACACGGTCATTCGGATCAAGATTGTTGTGACGCAACGCAGCCCCGGTATAATCATACCATTCGTATTTATAATTCATTTGTCTTTTGTCTAACCCCTTCTCACCGGTCACGGGATGCGTGTAATACACACTTTCGATGGCGCGTTGTTCGTCTTCGTTCGCCCGTTTCCAGGGAATCGGCCGGCTCCAGTCCAGATGCGGAGCTACCGGATCGCCAAACTTGTCTTCCGTAATCATGAACAGGTCATTGGCGCCAAAAGCCGGGTCGGCCAGGCGTGTGCGAATAATGGAATCGCGCACCCAATACACAAATTGGCGATATTTGGCATTCGTAATCTCCGTCTCGTCCATCCAGAACGATTCGAAGGAGACGCCTTTCGTCTCGGAATTGAAGCCCCAAAGGCTATCCTGGTCCGAAGGCCCCATTTCAAAGGATCCCCGTTTAATCAATACCATCCCATAGGGAGCGGGTTCATTATAGGATGCCATTTTAACGCCGACCAATTCACCCCCGTCTCCTGAGAACAATCTTCCGCAAGACGTCAACAAAGTGGTTACTGCAAGGATTAAAGCTATTTTTTTCATGATTAGCACATTCAATTTATTTCCTCATTTAATTATAATATCCGTACACTTTTATGTCTGTTTCTGTTTCCCTTCGGTTTATCCAATTTCAACCGGTAGGAGGCTGTCAATTCATGACTTCCGGCGCTTGCCCTTATAAGCGCCGACGTGGGAAACTCATAAGCGTAACCTATACGAAAACCTTTGATGGTCATTCCGAAATAGACTATCGCCGCAGTCATTTTCCCCCCGTCGCTGATGCGTCCGCCCAAACCGCCATTATACATATTATTATATACACCCCTCAGCGTCACATCCGCCGAAACCATTTGCAGGTTTGTTTGCGCAAACACCGAAGGTTGCAATTCCAATAACGGGTTATTCATCTGAATATTGTATCCGGCCGTCAGATTATACATCCGGGGAATGATTCTTTCCGTGTTTTCATCCAAATCCAGTTTAGGCTCCAACAAGTGGGTAGACCCCACTCCGACGTAGTATTTATTTGTATAATAAAACAGTCCGGCGGCCAAATCCAAGCCCATCGCGTCGACCTGCGCCGTGGGCATGGCCTCGTCCGAATCCGCCGACTCGTGATCCTCGCTGTCCGGTATATAAATGGATGCGCCGTCGAAAGCGGCGCTCAACAATCCGGCTTGCAAGCCGATACTCAATGTCCCCTTGCCGATTTTTTTCTTAAACGCATATTGTGCCGAAGTATACATGTTTTTATCCAAACCCAGCGTTTCATTATAGACGACCACGCCCAGACCGTGTAGCGACTTGCCGTATTTCCACGGCATATCCGCCGCCACAAGCATGGTCTTCGGCGTATTGCCGCCCATGCCGAGCCATTGCATATTGTAGAGCGCCGACACATTCAGTTCACCCGTCTTTCCCGCATACGCAGGGTTATAATAACCCATTGCCGTGAAATACTGGTTAAACTGTGCATCCGATTGCGCCCATGCTCGAACCGCACAAAGACTGCCTGTTACAATAATCAACCAAAAACGTTTTCTGTCCATTCGCCGGAATCAAATCCATGATATGTATAACTCTGAAAACAATAATAAATTGTGTTTTGTATGAAAATTTCCCCAAGATTCCCTTAATAACGCCGTTTGAAATACTTTCTCGCAAAAAAAGTACCTGAAAAACTTGTCGGATTTATTTTTTTACTATTTTTGTACCGTTGAAATAGTGTGAATATCCCTAAGACGCTTAGGGACGTCCCTAACATTCATGGGTATATTCGCAGGAGGTTCATTCATAAAACGATAAGAAGATGAAAGGTAATGAATACGCTGAAGGTGTTTTTTGATCTTTCGGACGTGGGTAAAAATGTGTTCTACCGCTTCCGCTGGGTCAATACGCGCAATCAACCGGGCGAATGGAGCGAGGTGGTGCAGGCAACGATTCCGTGAGGCAAGGCATCGCAAGGTACGAGCGAAGGCTGCTCGCAAAGAAGTCATTATGGCTTATGTTTGGCCGGTTATGCTTTTTCCAATAGCTCGTTCACTTCTGTTTTCAATACGGGTAAATGATTGACAACGATACTCCACAAAATATCTGCTGTCAACGTGTCGTATCCGTGGATGACGTAATTACGTGTATCTACAATTTTACGGGCATTGGTTATGGTGATATTGCTTTCGCTTTTTAATATCCGGTTCATTGCTTCACCTATGATTTCTATATTTCTTTCAATAGCTCGCCTTAGCAGCAAATTGTTTGTAAATTCAGCATATAGCTTAGGTCGTGTTTCGAAGAAATATTCTATTTCGTCAATAGCGATCAGTATATCTTTCAGATGTTTTTTGGTCTGCTTATCCATAAATCAGCGTTTTGGTGTTTTCTATATTTTCCCTCAGATAGGGATTTCGGATGGGCTGGTCTTCCATTAAATCGACCTTTCGGTCAAAAACATCTTCCAGCGCATATTTGAAGTCAAAATAGTTGTCGAAATAATCGTTTATCGCCTGTTTGTCGAAATCGACAAGGAGGTCAATATCGCTTTTTTCATTGAACCGGTCGGTGAGGACGGATCCGAATGCGTAAAGTTTGCGGACATTGTGTTTGTGGCACAAGTCTGTAATCCGGTTTATGTAAAGGCTCAGATACATCATCGTGTTACTTTTCTTCTTTTGTGCAAAGGTAATTATTTTTCCTGCAAAGAAAGGATGTATATTTACACCGAGTTTCCAATGACAATTATATGGAAATGAAAAACAGATGAATAAACTTATGAAAAGGGAGTCTAATGAATAAAAAATAATATCTCTGCAAAACAAAAAAGTAACGTATGGCAAAAATAAATGTAAACGGCACAGACATAACGATAATATCAATAGCTGAAAGAGATTATATTTCGCCGACAGATATGATCGGAAATTGGGAAGGAATGTATAATCCCCTTTTTAATTCCCCCGAATTCGAGGGAATTAAGCAAAGTGAACGGTTGATAAAACCGAATCAAATAGCCATGCAACAAATGCAAGTGTTGCGTGAAGTGGAAAACAGGAAGTTCTTGAGTTAAAGAATCAATTAAGAGAAAATCAATTATGTTTTTCATTGAAACATCGGTACAATACATCTAAAGAAAAAAAACGCCACACAGGATGTCATAATTTCCGTTCCGGTAGCGATTGATGGCGCTTGCGCTGAAGGCCCCGATCTTCGCCCTTACGGAATGGGCGTCATGCTTAATTTCTGACCTCCCTAATTCATAATTGTTTTAAAATCGTTTTGTCACTCCAAAAAATAAACATAGATTTGTGACCGGATTTGAATTTTTGAATCATTGAATTTTAACAACTATGAATAATTGGTTTGAATGTAAAGTGTCTTATGAAAAGACCGTAGAAGGTGGTATGCAGAAGAAAGTAAAAGAGCCGTATCTGGTCGATGCGCTGTCTTTTACGGAAGCGGAAGCGCGAATCATCGAAGAAATACGCCCGTATATTTCCGGCGAATTTACGATAGCGGATATTAAACGCGCCCACCTGTCCGAAATATTCTATAACCCGGATGGCGACCGGTATTACAGGATAAAGGTGTACCTCGTGACGCTGGATGAAAAAAGCGGTGCGGAGAAGAAAACCGCCCTGCAAATGCTGGCGCAGGCCTCGACGGTGTCCGGAGCGATCGACGTGGTGGAAGAAGGGATGAAAAATACGATGGCCGATTACGTGATTGCCTCCGTAACCGAAACACTGCTGATAGACATATTCCCCTTCTCGGCCGAGACGAAAGAAAAACAAATCATCGCTCCCCCCGTCAACGAATAAGCCCATGAGCGTGATCCGGGAGCGTCTCGCAACGCTCAAATCCAGCCTGCCTGCCGGCGTGACGCTGCTTGCCGTATCGAAATTCCACCCCGTGGAAACCTTGCAGGAAGCCTACGACGCCGGGCAGCGCGTTTTCGGTGAAAACCGGGTGCAGGAACTGGTCGCCAAACAGCCCCTGCTCCCGCCCGACATCGAATGGCATTTCATCGGAACGCTGCAAACAAACAAAGTCAAACACATCGCGCCGTTTGTCCACACCATCCAAAGCGTAGACTCGCTGCCGCTGCTGAAGGAAATAGACCGGCAGGCCGCCAGGTGCAACCGCCGTATTCGCGTATTTCTGGAAATCCATATTGCCGAAGAAACCACGAAGCACGGCTTCAGCCCGGAAGACTGCCGCACCCTCTTTCGCGAAGGACTGTCGGCCGCCTGTCCGCACGTGCGCGTGGAGGGACTGATGGGGATGGCTACTTATACGGACGATATGGAGCAGGTGAGACGGGAATTTCACACTCTTCGCGCTTTGTTCGAAGAATTGCAGCCCGTGGCCGGCGCATCATTCGGCGATCTGTCGATGGGGATGAGTAACGATTATGCCATTGCCGTTCAAGAAGGTAGTACGATCATACGCATCGGAACACTGCTTTTCGGCGAACGGGAATATTAACTTTTAAGCATTTTAAAGAGAGCCGGTTCAAGGCTTTCCCGAATAAAGTATTATTTTTGCCTTCATTTGTAAGAAAAGTATGATAAATAGTGAGACAACATATGCC
The DNA here is from genome assembly GCA_031289275.1 of Tannerella sp. Lineage (GTDB taxonomy): Bacteria > Bacteroidota > Bacteroidia > Bacteroidales > Tannerellaceae > Tannerella. The sequence continues at coordinate 1,675 of JAITPV010000128.1, read as the reverse complement.
GGATTGACCTTGCGAAACCCTCTGATAGTTGGTAGTTCGGGATTGACAAATAATGCCCTGCGGAACAAGGACTTTGAGAAAGCCGGCGCCGGCGCCATAGTCCTGAAATCGTTGTTTGAAGAGCAGATCGATATGCAAAGCGATGTGCTGATGCACGCTTCGGATGCGCCCGAAGTGGCGGATTATATCCGTGGCTACGTGAAAGCCAACCAGGTAGAACAATACTATACGTTGATACGGGAGACGAAAAAGTGTTGTTCGATACCGGTGATTGCCAGCATTAATTGCTACAAACCGGACACGTGGGTCGATTTCGCGCGGCAGGTAGAAACGGCCGGCGCGGATGCTTTGGAGTTGAATGTGTTTTACTTGTATACCGACCTGGATTTTTGTCCCGGCGAAGTCATAGACTTATATACTACCATCCTCCGGAAAGTAAAGGAGCAGGTGTCAATCCCCGTCATACTGAAGATCGGGAAAAGTTTCAGTAACATCCCGGCGCTGGTGAACCGGCTGAAGTCGAACGGCGCAGACGGGATCGTGTTATTCAACCGCTATTACCAGCCGGATATAGACATAAACAAGATGCAGATTGTGTCCGGTAAAGTGTTCAGCAGTCATTCCGATTTGAGCGATACGCTCCGCTGGACGGCCTTTGTATCGGGCAAAGTGCCGGGAATATCCATCGCCTCGTCCACGGGCGTGCATGACTGGGAAGATGTGATCAAATGCCTGCTGGCCGGTGCGTCGGCCGTTCAGTTGTGCAGCGCCATCTATACGCATGGCGCGGAAATCATCCAGCAGATGCTCACTTGTATCGAAGAATGGATGCACCAGACAAAATACCGGTCGGTAAGCGAGTTTATCGGGAAGTTGAATTTCGCCAATGTCGAAAATCATCTGCTGTATGAACGTTCTCAGTTTATGAAATATTTTTCGGACAGGGATTAGGCGAGTTCCACGCTTCCATCAAGCAGATATATCAAGGGATTGGTATTACATAAAATTCTAATCCCACTTATCTCTCATTTTTTTTTTGATATTGGCACGCATCTTCTCCCCATTTCAGTTTACCCAAAAATTTTTTTGCCTGAAATGCTTTACGGGGTTTCAGACTGATTAATATTTTATCAATCTCCTGCCGGTCGGTCTCTTTTTTAATAGGAATCAACATAACCTTTCTATTTCTATTTTATTGTCCGCCAAAGATAATTCCTTTTCCTTGCAAAAACAAATTACGAATCAAATAGGGTGCATTTCAAATTGTCGCAGATGAAAAAGCCCTTATTTTCCCCGGGGTTCCCTTAGTAGCTTTGATAAACGAACGGAGATTGTTTTGCCATCTATTCTAACTTGTTTATTTTTCATTCCTAAGAAAAATCACATTTGAAGTTCAAGAATTTAAACACGGAGGCACTGAGCACACGGAGTTCTTTTTCTCAGTGCCTCCGTGTCTCCGTGTTCGATATGATTATTCTATTCATCACTCTTAACTCTTAATTTTCCGGTGTGTAACCCGTACTGTCGGGGGGACTGTCGGATAAAAAAATCCATCCGAAAAAAACTTCAGAAAAAGTTGACAAAGCACATTGATTTCCTTATACTTAATCAGAATTTTAGATTTTTTTATTCCTTATACTACATCCGAATGAAACACAATCTCGGCATTGCTCTC
>JAITPV010000106.1 GCA_031289275.1 Tannerella sp. | reverse complement strand
TGGGCTCCCGGGACAGATCGTCTCCTCATGACGGAAGAAGAACTGATGACGCTTTACTACAAGTCTGTCGGGCGTGGCTCTGTCTTGTTGCTGAACGCCACGCCGGATACGTCGGGATTGATTCCGGATTCGCATGTGGCGCTTTATAAAGCCTTTGGCAAAGAAATCGCGTCCCGGTTCGATGTTCCTGTCAAGCGCACTTCAGGGCGGAAAAATGTCATTGAATTGACTTTTTCCAAACCGACGGAACTCAATCATACCATTTTGCAGGAAGACTTGTCGAAAGGGCAAAGGGTGATGGAATATGTGACCGAATATTCCACAGACGGCGGCAAAACGTGGACAGTTCTTTACCGTGGCAGTTCTGTCGGGCACAAGAAGATTGACCGTTTTCCCACCGTTCAGGCGCGGAAGATGCGCGTTCGTTTCACCAAAACCAAAGATAAACCCCAAATCGTTAATTTCGCAGTTTACAATGTGAAAAGCGCCTTGCAGGATATGAATAGCGAAAGCGGCGAGCAATCTGTCGTAATCGGAAATTGGGACGGAACAACTTTCGACGGAACGGAATGGAAGGAATTAACCCTTGACTTGACGCCGTATGTAACAAAAATAGGGCAATATGAAATTCGTTTTCAGATGTTGGTTCATGATTCCAACCGATCGCTTGCCGGTCTGGAGTTTAAGAATTTGCGGCTTGAGATGTACGGACAGGACAGGAAGATTGATTTGGAACAGATCGACCCGACGACTTTCCGGATTGTCCGCTCGCAACAGACGCTGGACGAATTTAAAACCGTCCTGCGGATACAGGTTAAGCGTAAACCGCACAGGTCTTCGGGAGATATTGTTATCCGGAGGATTACTTATTGAGATTATTATTAATTCAAAAAACATATTACAATGAAAAAATTATTGAGCGTTTTATTTTTAAGTTGCTCATTGATATCCTACAGCAAAACCCAAAAAGTAGATATTTGTGTTTATGGCGGAACTGCTTCGGGTGTTATTACGGCCTACTCGGCAGCTCAACTTGGCAAGTCTGTAATTCTTATCGAACCGGGTAAATATCTGGGAGGTATGACTACCGGAGGATTGGGCTGGACCGACTTTGGCAATAAGGGCGTAGTCACGGGTTTATCCAAGCTGTTCTATCAAAGGATAGGCAAGCATTACGATAAGGAAGAACAATGGGTATTTCCGCCATCGGTTGCAACCGAAGAAATCAACAGATTTATCAAAGACGCAAATATTAAAGTGGTTTATCAGCGTCGCGTCGTTAAGGTATCGAAAAGCGGAACAGCGATTAAATCTATTTTTCTTGAATCTTCTACAGGAGATAAATCTTTATTTAAGGTTGATGCCAAGCAATTTATCGACTGTACTTATGAAGGCGACTTGATGGCAAAGGCCGGCGTATCTTATTTCTATGGAAGAGAAGATAATAAAGACTTTGAGGAAACATTAAGCGGTTTTCAGATACGTCAACATCATCAATTCCCCGACAGTATAGACCCTTATAAAGTGAAAGGAGACCCGTCAAGCGGATTGTTATGGGGAATAAGTAATAAACAGGCGGCGGATACAGGTAGCGGGGATAAAAGTATTCAAGCATATAATTTCAGGTTATGTCTTACCGATGATCCTGCAATTAAAAGGGATTTTGAGCGCCCGGAAGGGTACGATTCCACACACTACGAACTGTTTTTGCGAGTGATTGAAAAAATGCCGCCGGAGGCAAAGAAATTCCTCAAAATTGATAAATTTGACGTTTGTCCCAAGTTCGACATTAATAATAACGGACCTTTTTCTACTGATATGATTGGTATGAACCACGATTATCCGGCAGCCGACTATGAAACACGGGAAAAGATATGGAACGATCATGTCAGTTATACCAAAGGCTTACTTTATTTTTTCAGCCATGACGAAAGAGTACCGCAAAAACTGCGTGAGCAGTTTAATGCTTTGGGGTGGGCAAAAGATGAATTTGTTGATAATGACAATTTTCCTACTCAGTTGTACATACGCGAAGCTCGCAGGCTGGATGGTGAATATGTTATGACGCAACATAACTGTCAGGGAAAGAAAGTCGTGGATGATGGCATCGGTATGGCTGCTTACGGAATGGATTCTCACAACTGTAACAGACTTGTAGTAAACGGTATGGTCAAAAATGAAGGTGACGTTCAGGTAGGTGGTTTTTCGCCTTATCCCATTTCATACAGAAGTATAACGCCGAAAAAAACCGAGTGTACCAACTTATTGGTGCCCGTATGCGTATCTTCTACTCATATTGCTTATGGTTCCATAAGAATGGAACCGGTATTTATGGTGTTGGGACAGTCAGCGGCTGTAGCCGCCTCTTTGGCTATTGATAAAAATGTTGCTGTACAAAAGATAGATGTTGCCGAAATAAAAAACATTTTGCTGAAAAATCCTCTTTTGGAATAACCTGTTTGCGATTCAAAATTCATTCGATTAATAAAACTCGGACAGGAATCATTGTCTGAGTTTTATTAAAATGTCTATAATAGCATGCACCTTTTGCGAAAACGACGTGTGGAGAAGAAAAAAATGATTCTTTTTTTTTATCTTTGCTGGGTACTAAATAAATCGAATATGAGATACTTTAATATAGCAGGGCCTTGCGATAAGGCCGATCATTATATGATAGATGCTGCCACCCGTTTGAAAGGTGTAGAGCAGTTGATTGACATGCGGCAATACTTTGTGATTCACGCGGCGCGTCAGAGCGGGAAGACTACCTGTCTGCAGGAATTGGTAAATAGATTGCACGCAGAAGGGAAATACTATGCGCTGTATTGTTCGTTAGAAAGCGTACAATACATTGTTGACCCGAAAGAGGGTATACCGGCAATTCTCAGTTGTTTGAGCGATGATATTCTATTTTCCGGTATTCCGCAAAGAGATAAATTTGCTCAAAATGCCGATTTAACGGATTATGTGCGTATGCTGAGAACAGAGCTTACCCGGTTTTGCATGTTGCTGGACAAACCTTTGGTCATTTTCTTTGACGAGGCCGATTGTCTGAGCGAAGGCACATTGATTTCTTTTTTGCGTCAGTTGCGAATCGGCTATAACGAACGGAGCAGAATACCTTTCGTACATTCGCTGGCCTTGGTGGGCATGCGCAATATCCGCGATTTCAAAGTCAAAATTCGTCCCGACAGCGAATCGCCGGGCAGCGCCAGCCCGTTCAATATCGTTACGGAGTCTTTGACCCTGAAAAATTTCACCAAAGAAGAAATCACCCAACTCTATCGGCAACATACGGATGATACGGGACAGAAGTTTGAAGAAGATGCCATTGAGTTGGTTTGGGAGCAGACGCAGGGGCAGCCCTGGTTAGTGAATGCGATTGCCCGCGAAGTGATTCAAAAAATGTTACAATCGGATTACACCCTGCCTGTTACTGCCGCAATGGTCAGGGAGGCCATCCGGACCATTATCCTCAATCGCCCGACGCATATCGACAGCCTGCTTGAGCGATTGAATGAAAACCGGGTGCGCCGTGTGATTGAGCCTGTGATTTTGGGAAATAGCTTTATAAACAAGGAATCGGACGATTTCCTTTATACTCGGGATTTGGGGTTGATTCGTGTCGTCAATTCGGTAGTGGAGCCGGCCAATCCGATATATGCGGAAGTAATTATTCGCAAACTGTCTTCGTTCACCCAGGAAGAGTTGCAAGACGCGAAGTACCCCTATCAAATGCCCCGTTACCTGCAAGCCGGACAGATTGACATGGATTACCTGATGCGCGATTTCCAGCAGTTCTGGCGCGAAAACAGTGAGATATGGCTGGAACGTTACGAATACAAGGAAGCCGCTCCCCACTTGATTCTGATGGCTTTCCTTCAACGTGTCATCAACGGCGGCGGACAGATTGTCCGCGAAATGGCGGCAGGAACGGGCCGGCTCGACATCTGTATTGTGTATGAAAACCGGAAATACCCGATCGAACTCAAACTGTGGCGGGGAGAAAAATCCCTGCAAGAGGGTCTCCATCAAACCGCCCGTTATATGGACACTTACGGTAGCGCCGAAGGCTGGCTCGCCCTCTTCAACCGCAGTACTGACGCCTCATGGGAAGATAAAATCTATCTGCGAAAAGAAACGGTCGACGGAAAAACAGTTACGATCGTGGGACTTTGAATCGTTTAAAAATTCACGTTCCCTTCAAATATACCATAAACATGGTATTGATTGTTTCTAAAAGAATGACTACTTTTGTCTCTCGTAATATGCGTTTGGATGGAATAAATTATGTATAATAAAGTAAAGGCAAAAAGCACAACGTTAAAGTTAAAGGTCGTCAGTCGAAAGAGCCCTCTTTCCCTTCTTCAGGTAAGAGAGGCTTTTTCATTTTTTCCGTTGCTTGGATACCGGCTTATACTGTTGGATTCGTATGGCGACAAGCATAAACAGATTTCTTTGCTGGATGCCGCCTCTCCTCTCCCTTGCGGGAAAGGAACGGAGGCCGGATGGGCGCCGGACTTTTTTACCCGCGAACTGGACGACATGTTAATCCGGGGCGAAGCGGATATGGCCGTTCATTCGGCCAAAGACTTACCCTGTCCCCTGCCGTCGGAACTGGAACTGTTTGCCCTGTTTGAGGCGTTGGACAAAACAGATGCCCTGGTCAGCAAAGATCATTTGACATTAGCCCGCTTACCCTTGGGGGCCAGGGTAGGCACCAGTTCAAAAACGCGGAAAAACGAACTGTTGAATAGTCGTCCCGATCTGGAAATAGTAAGCATCCGCGGAACGATCGGCGAGCGGATCGCGCACTTGGACGACGGCAGGATAGATGCACTTGTCGTGGCTACCTGCGCATTGAAACGGTTGGGTTGGGAGCATCGGATCGCGGAAATTCTTCCCTTCCGGACACATCCGTTGCAAGGCCATTTAGCCATTGTCGGACGTAAGGACCGACCGGAAATCAAAGCCTTATTTTGTTCAAAAGACATCCGGCGGAACTATGGAAAAGTGACGTTGGTCGGTTTCGGCCCGGGTAATCCGGACTTGTTGACCATCGGGGGAGACAAAGCGCTGGCAAAGGCCGATGTGATCTTTCACGACGATTTGGTGGATCAAACATGTCTGTCCAAGTATCCGGGAGAGAAAATCTGTGTCGGGAAACGGAAAGGCAGCCACCGTTTTCACCAGGACGAAATCAATGAATCACTCTATCAGGCGGCCGTTTCGGGCAAAAACACGGTAAGGCTCAAAGGCGGCGATCCGATGGTTTTCGCCCACGGGAGAGAAGAACTGGATTTCCTGCAAAGTCGTTTGATAGAGGTGGACATCATTCCGGGCATTTCGTCGGGTATCGCCCTGGCAGCCTGTACGCATATTCCGTTGACCTATCGCGGCGTGGCTTCGTCCGTCACATTCGTCACCGGACACTCGGAACAAGACGTGCAAACCCCCGATGCCGACACGCTGGTTTATTATATGGGCGGAGCGAATATCTCCGCGATTGCCGGCAAACTGATCGCTTCCGGCCGCCGGGAAGACTTGCCGGCGGCGCTGGTATATAATGTCTCTCGGCCTGACCAGAAGGTGTATTACACTACGTTGAAGGAATTGCAATATTCGATAGTCAAGTATCCGACCCCGATCTTAGTTGTCATTGGCGAGACGGTCGCATTTGAAAACCGGGATTCGCATAAACAGCCGGTGTTAGTGACCGGCACGTCCTCCGGGGAACACGCTCATTATACCAACGTAACGCATACGCCCTTGATTGAAATACGAAAAATAAAAACAAACAAACGATTACAGGACGTGTTGAAAGAGATACATACATTTCATTGGATCATCTTTACCAGCCGTTACGGCGTGCGTTACTTTTTTGAAACATTCAATGACATGCACGCAGACATCCGGACGTTGGCGCACATCCGGTTTGCTTCGGTTGGTGAAACGACCACTTCCGAACTGCGCAAGTATGGCATCCGTCCCGACCTCCGGTCCGAAACCGAATCGGCCGAAGGTCTGGTGCGTCATTTCACCGCGATGGGATATAAGGAGCAACGCATCCTGCTTCCCCGTTCGGATAAGGGATTGAAGTACCTTTCCGAGGAATTGGAAAAGTTGGGGAATGAAGTGGCGGATGTGCCCGTGTATACAAATACCGTAAACCGTGAAGCCGGGAAAACGGATATATCCCGCTTTCGGAAGATCATCTTCTCTTCGCCCTCCGGAGTAGATGCTTTTATCCGGCTGTACGGAGCCATCCCTTCGGGCATACAGTTAATTGTAAAAGGAGAGACAACAGGAAAAAAATTAAAATCCGAATTATATGCAACGTTTCAGGACATACAGAACAACACAGGAAATACGCGACCGATACGCTGAAGTAAGCCTGTCGGTCTCCGATTTTATTTATCCGTATTTTGTGATCGAAGGAGAAGGAATCAAACAGGAAATCACAACCATGAAAGGTATTTACCGCCTTTCGGTCGATTATTTGCTGGACGACATCCGGGAATTGGTGACGCGGGGGATTGACAAAATCCTGCTGTTCGGAGTGATTCCCGATCATAAAAAAGACGAACGGGGAAGCGAAGGGACATCGCCCGACAGCATCATCTGCCGGGCGGTAAGCGCCATTAAGACGCATTTTCCGGCCATCACGGTCTTTACCGACATTTGTCTTTGCGAATATACTTCGCACGGACATTGCGGATTGATCCGCCGGCAGGACGTGGACAACGATACGACCTTGCCTCTGCTGGCAGAGATGGCCTACCGTCATGCCGCAGCCGGCGCTGATTTTGTCGCGCCGTCGGCCATGATGGACGGGCAAGTGCAGGCCATCCGCCAACGATTGGACAAAGCCGGGCTTCCGACCCGGATATTGGGCTATTCCGCCAAATACGCCTCCGCTTTTTACGGGCCGTTCCGGAATGCCGCCGGTTCGGCGCCTTCATTCGGCAATCGCAAGACCTATCAGATGGATTTTCGTACCATCGGGCAGGGGCTGGACGAAATCGCGGCCGATGTGGAAGAAGGCGCGGACTGGATCATGGTAAAACCGGCCATGTCCTACCTGGATATGGTACAAAGGGCGTCGGTACGTTTTCCGGATCATCCCCTGGTCGCTTATCAGGTATCGGGCGAATATGCCATGCTCAAGCACGGCGCCAAAGCCGGATTCTTCGATGAAAAGCGGATTTTTTTTGAAAGCCTGACCGCCATTAAGCGTGCCGGCGCAAACTATATCATTTCTTATTATGCAAAAGATTTTGTGAATATATGAACCGATTAACCCATTTAAAAGAATTGGAATCCGAATCCATTTACGTGATCCGGGAAGTAGCGGCGCAATTTGAGAGGCCGGTGTTGTTATTCTCCGGCGGGAAAGATTCGATTGTCATGGCGCACCTGGCCGGCAAAGCCTTCTATCCGGCCTCCATCCCATTCCCGTTTCTGCATATCGACACGGGACATAACTTTGCGGAAACGCTTGTTTACCGCGACCGTCTGGTGCAAAGATTAGGCGTGAAACTCCTTGTCGGTTCGGTACAGGAATCCATCGACAAAGGACGTGTGGTGGAAGAAACCGGATACCATGCAAGCCGTAACAAACTGCAAACCGTCACGCTGCTGGATGCGCTTGAAAAATATAAGTTCGACGCCGCTCTGGGCGGTGCACGGCGCGACGAAGAAAAAGCCCGCGCCAAAGAACGTTTCTTTTCGCACCGCGACGAGTTCGGGCAATGGGATCCTAAAAACCAGCGTCCCGAATTATGGAATATCTTTAACGGCAAGAAACAGTTAGGCGAGCATTTCCGCATATTCCCGCTGAGTAATTGGACGGAGATGGACATCTGGCAATACATCTTGCAGGAAAACATCGAATTGCCGAGCTTGTATTATACCCACGAACGGGACGTGTTTGAACGTGAAGGCATCTGGCTGGCCTACTATCCCTTCATGAAACTGAAACCGGACGAAACAATCGTGCGGAAACGAATCCGTTGCCGTACCATCGGCGACATTACCTGTACCGGCCTGACGGTTTCCGAAGCGAATACGCTGGAAGACATTGTGAATGAAATCGCCTCTTCGCGGGTCACCGAGCGCGGAGGACGGTCGGATGACAAACGCTCCGAAGCGGCGATGGAAGACCGGAAAAAGGCCGGGTATTTTTAATTTTCTAATTTTTAAATCAATCATTTCATGAACGGATATTTAGACATGGAACTGTTGCGCTTCACGACGGCAGGCAGTGTGGACGACGGCAAAAGTACCCTGATCGGGCGCTTGCTCTACGACAGCAAATCCATTTTCGAGGATCAGATGGAAGCCGTCAGGGCGGCCAGTGAACGCATGGGCAACGAAGAAGTCAACCTGGCGCTGCTTACCGACGGACTACGCGCCGAACGCGAACAGGGCATTACCATCGACGTGGCTTACCGTTACTTTGCAACGCCTAAACGGAAATTTATCATCGCCGACACGCCGGGACACATTGAATACACCCGCAATATGGTGACCGGCGCCTCGACAGCCGATGCAGCCATTATCCTGGTCGACGCCCGCAACGGGATCATCGAACAAACCAAACGACATTCCTACATCGCCTCCCTTTTGCAACTGCCGCACGTCATTGTGGCGATAAACAAGATGGATCTGGTCGATTTTGCGGAAGATGTTTACAACCGTATACGGGAAGACTATCGGCTGATAGCGACGAAACTGAATCTGAAAAACGTCCACTATCTGCCGATTTCCGCCCTTCATGGCGACAACGTGGTAGACCCCTCGCAACGCATGTCCTGGTACAGGGGGCAACCCCTCCTGCATCTGCTTGAGACAATTCCCCTGCGCGAAGACCCGGATCATCAGCCGGCGCGTTTTCCCGTGCAGTACGTCATCCGTCCCCAGAACGATCAGTTCCATGACTATCGCGCCTATGCCGGACGGATTGCTTCCGGAACCTATCAAGTGGGCAATGCCGTAACGATCCTTCCCTCCGGTACCGAATCGACGATCATGGCCATTGACGAGGCCGGCAAGTCTCTGACGGAAGCCTCTTGTCCGCAGTCGGTGGCGATCCGTCTAAACGATAACGTGGACATCAGCCGCGGAGATATGATTGTCAAAAGGGGTGAGTTACCCAAGGTAAACGCCCATATTTCCCTGCTCGTATGCTGGCTCAACCACCGTCCGTTGAGCATTGGCGCCAAATACATCCTTCGCCACACGACCGACGAAGTGTTCGGCATTGTGAAGGATGTGTATTTCAAAGTAAACATCAATACCCTCGAAAATATCCTTGATGACAAGACGGTAAAGATGAACGATATTGCCCATATTGCCATCAAAACCTCCAAACCCCTGAAATACGATTTCTACGAAAACAACCGTATCGCCGGCAGTTTGGTGCTCATCGACGAATCGACTTTCGAAACCGTTGGCGCCGGGATGATCGTGGAGCAGTTGGAAGATCAGACCTACATCATTTAACCGTTGAAGGAGTAAAAAATGAAAGAAAGAATCAAGTCTTACAACAGCCGTTTTTCCGGGGAATCGCCCCAGGAAATACTGGCTTATTTTCTGGAAGCCTACCGCGGACGCATCGCCCTGGCATCCAGTCTCGGATTGGAAGACCAGGCGCTGACGGATATGATCCTGAAAATAGACCCCCATGCCGGTATCTTTTCGATTGATACGGGGCGTTTGTTTCCGGAAACATATTCGTTGATCGACCGTACCAACCTGCACTACGGGATTCGGATGGACGTGTATTTTCCTCAGTCGGAGCCGGTGGCGGCATACGTGAAGCAAAACGGCGTCAACGGGTTTTACGAAAGCGTGGAGAAACGCAAGGCCTGTTGCAAAATCCGGAAGATAGAGCCGCTTTTGCGTGCCTTGTCCACGCTCGACGTCTGGATTTGCGGACTACGGCAGGAACAATCCGTGACGCGCACCGGCGTTCAGGTCGTGGAATGGGACGAAGCCAACGGATTGATTAAGATTAATCCGCTGGTGCAATGGTCGGAAGAACAGGTATGGGACTATATCCGTGCGAACCGGGTGCCGTATAATGCACTCCATAAAGAAGGGTTTCCCAGCATCGGTTGCCAACCCTGTACCCGTGCGATACAACCCGGCGATGACATCCGCGCCGGCCGCTGGTGGTGGGAAAATCCCGAACACAAGGAATGTGGCTTGCATAAAAGGTAACATGTTATGAACGCGCTTCATTTTTTGCCCATCTCCGTCAATATAACCGGGCGACAGATTATCCTTATCGGCGGCGGCAAGGTGGCATTTCACAAAGCGGCGATATTGAGCCGTTTCACCGGTCGGGTGAGGGTCGTTGCGCCGGAGTTTCATCCCGGCTTTGCCGGTTTGCCGTTTGAACTGAAACAAAAAACGTATGCTCCGGAAGACCTCGACAACACATTCCTGGTCTACATATGTACGGAAAATAAAACACTCAACGCGACCATCAAGGCCGAATGTGAAAAACGCGGCATCCTGGCCGGCGTGTGCGACGACCCCGCGCTCTGCGACTTTGTCTCGCCGGCCATTTACCAGGACGGGCCTATGACCGTGGCCGTTTCGTCCGATGCACAGGATGTCCGCCGGTCTATCCGTGTGCGTGACCGGATAAAAACATTGGTCGAAGAAGGTTTAATTTCAATCCGATGATACATTCCAAATTAATCAATCAGACCCATTATACGCTTGCCGAAAGGGAGCGGCTTTCGGACACGGTGTTTATGCCCGAAGCCGGGCCGCATGTGCTGCTCAAGACCTGCAACCGGATCGAATGGTATTGGGGAGAAGGCGTCTTGCCGGACGAGACGCTCCGCCATCTATACCGGGTGGCGTCCGGCCTGGAATCCGGCCTGGTGGGAGAGCGGGCGGTACAGGGTCAGTTGAAAAACGCCTATCAGGACGCCAGCCGGCAGTATACATTGTCCTCCTCTCTGCACAAGCTCTTCCAGACGGCCATACATACCGGCAAGCGCGTGCGGAATGAAACGAAGATCGCGGAAGGCGCCGTGTCGCACAGTCAGGTAACGGTGGATATGCTGAGGAAAGAGTATCCGGATCTGAAGCAAAAGGTGGTAAGTATCATTGGCATTAACAAGTTGACGGAAGACATCCTGAAGTTCCTGACCGATAACCGGACGGTAACGGTCTTTCTTTCAAACAGGCATTTCGAGAAAGCCGGCCTGCTGGCCGCGCAATACGGTGCGACCGCCATCCCGTTGCACGAGAAGAAGCGGATGCTGGATTTCACGGACATCCTTATTAGCGCCACCTCCGCCCCCCATACGATCATCCATCCGGACGACCTGCCCGGCGGCAGGGAAATGCTCATCTTCGACCTGGCCTTTCCCCGCGACGTCGAGCCGGCCATCGCCGGGCGTGAAGGTATCAAACTCTTTGACCTGGAGCACATCGAACATTTTGCCAAGGCCAATCTCCGCCTTCGCATGGCCGAAGTGCACAAAGCCGAACTGATTATTGAAGAAGAAATACAAAAATTCCGCGAGTGGGAATGTCACTCCAAACGCCTATGCAACAAACTCATTCTCTGAAAGCCCGCCAAGAGGCATTACGCTACATGCCCGGCGGCGTAAACAGTCCCGTAAGAGCCTTGAAAAGCGTCGGCGGGATGCCCCTGTTTATCCGTAAAGCCAAAGGCTCGACCTTGACGGATGTGGATGGCAACCGCTTCACCGACTTTTGCCTCTCTTGGGGTGTTTGCATCCTCGGACACGCCCATCCGGACGTGAACAAGGCCATCCGCGAAGCCCTCGCCCGCGGCACGAGCTACGGCATTCCTTCGCTGCCCGAAACGGAGCTGGCACGTTTGATAAACTTCCATTTCCCTGCAATGGAAAAAGTCCGCATGGTCAGTTCCGGAACCGAAGCCGTGATGAGCGCCATACGCCTGGCGCGGGGATTCACGAACCGCGATCTGATCGTGAAATTCGACGGATGCTATCACGGCCATGCCGATCATCTGCTCGTTTCTGCCGGATCGGGCGTTGCACGCCTCCATGCAGCCTCTTCCGCCGGCGTGCCGGAAGCCGTCACTGCCGCCACCATCAGCCTGCCATTCAACGATCCCGACGCCGTCATCCGGCTCTTCCGCGAAAAAGGCGACGCCATTGCCGCCCTGATCGTTGAGCCTGTGCCGGCCAATATGGGCGTCGTTTTGCCGCGCGACGGGTTTTTGCCGCTCCTCCGCGAGTTGACCGCCCGCCACGGCGCTTTGCTGGTCTTCGACGAAGTCATCACCGGATTCCGCGTTGCGCTCGGAGGCGTACAGGGCGAGACCGGCATCGTGCCCGACCTGACGACGCTGGGGAAAATCATGGGCGGCGGATTTCCGGCCGCAGCCTTTGGCGGCAAAGCGGAGATCATGGACCTGCTCGCACCCGACGGCCCCGTCTATCAGGCCGGAACCCTCTCCGGCAATCCCGTCGCCATGAGCGCCGGCATAGCGACGTTGAACACCTTGGCGCACGGGGATTATTATCTGCGGTTGCAGGAGAAGGCCGCGGGCTTTTTTACCGCCCTGGCCGCTGTGGCTGCCGGCAAAAACATGTCTCTCAATCATGCCGGATCCATGTTTACGCTCTTTATGACACCCAAACCGCCGGCATCGTTCGACGATGTGAAAATGACGGATACCGTTCGTTTTGCAAACTTCTTCCGTCACATGTTCGCACAGGGTTACTATCTCTCGCCTTCGCCCTTCGAAGCCAATTTCCTTTCCGGTGCACACAGTGCAAGGAGACTGAGCCAATTCCTTCGGGCGGTAAAAGACTTCGCGGGATAGATTATTTTGCTATCGCACGCAGCATCGTGCGAGAAGTTAACAAAATAATTTTCATTTCAACTATTTTACTGTGTACCATTATCGGCGCTCCTTATCCTGAAGAAGGGCCGCCGGAGGTACATTCCCGTGCCGTGCGGTTTCCGGTCTGCGCGGCGCTGCGACAGGGAAAACACCTGATGCCCATCGCGTTTTTTCCACGACGGGACATAAAAGTTTTCATGTCGGGACATCGTTCTTTCGCGAACGGGACTTCGCAAGAACGGGAACGGGACTTTGATGAAACGGGAACGGGACTTCGCGAGAATGAAGTCCCGTCAGCGACAAAACGAAGTCCCGTTCGCGAAAGAACGATGTCCCGTCAGCAAAAAAACGACGGTCGATGCGTTTGGTTATCATCTGGAATTTCACATCGTTTGTCAATAGCATTGTTTCTCATAATCTGTTGTGCATCGTTTCGCAAAAGTACATATTAAAATAGTTTCGGACGACATCTGCGCAAATCCCTCCAATCTGCGTCATCTGCGTGCTACTTTTCACGTTTTGATAACAAAACACCCCCTTTGGATAAAAAAAATCGCAGAATCTTTTGCGCATATAAAAATAGTTCTATCTTTGCCGCCATTACCGAACTAAAAAAAGACAAGAAAGAATGTATCAGAATCAGTTCATATCCGCAACGAAGGAAGACGTAAAAACATTAAGTTTTTTTACGCCTAATAATTTGTTCGTCCTGAATATTTTGCTACTCTCTCTCTCTCTCTCTCTCTCTCTCTCAATAGAATAGCATACACACACCCGCGTCTTTTATCCACAGGCGCGTTAAGATACAGACTTTTTTTCATACAAACAAGTTGGGTTTGTCTTTTTTCCATTATGGGAAAGACAGGCCGTTTTCATATATTCCACATAACCGATTTTGAAACATTGCGTACGCGGTACACCGTGCCGGTACGCACCCCCATACAAGCGAATGGCTTCGGCCATCCGCCCCCGACCTCATGCCGTTCGTATCACATGTATCCCAACAGTCGTACCGCCGGCATCTTGCTTACAGAGAACAATTTATTGTATTTACTTATATAGAACTAAATGAAATGTATTATTTAAAACTTAAAATTATGAAGAAAAATTTTTACAATCAAAGAACTCCCCAACTTTTATCCTGGGGAACAGTGAAACGATCCGCCGCTGCGATTTGGGTCGCAGTGGTTATGCTCTTGGCGCCCGCAGTTGTACATGCGGTAGA
>JAITPV010000095.1 GCA_031289275.1 Tannerella sp. | reverse complement strand
GAAGGCGGGAATGACATTGTTTATCTCAACCTGCAAGCCGCCCGTTTGGGTATTCTCGACCTCGAACGTTTCAAACGGCAGGTGCATTATGCCACCCTGCCCAACCAAACCGTGGCCGACCTGGTCTTGCAAAGAGGCGGGCGGTACGACGACATGACGAAGTATAATTACATGGCGCCGATGGGGATATGGTTCGAGAATTTCGCCTTACCCGTTGTCATCAACGAATGTCTGATGCAGAGTTATAACGGACGCATCCGCCTGTTTCCCAACTGGGACAGAAATACGGACGCCGCCTTCTCGACCCTGCGGGCGGTGGGCGCTTTCTTAGTCAGCTGCAAACTGTCGGGCGGACAAATCCGGGAGCTGTCCCTGTTGAGCGAAAAAGGGAAACCCTGTACGGTCGTAAATCCGTGGGGCGAATCGGCCTCGGTAACGCTTGTCCGCAACGGCCAGCCGGCAGAGACACTGACAGGAAACACGATTACCTTCAAGACCTCTGTGGACGAGCGTATCGAACTGCGGTTGAAGAATTAGGCGTATGAATAAAAAGTATTTTTGGAAAGTATGGCTGTGTCCCAACCTGTTGGACAACCAACGCACGATCATCTACGAACGGCTTTTGCAAGTCCTGTAATCCGGAATAGAGGCTCTTCCCCGCCCGGGGAAGCGCCTCTATTTTCTAATGAAAAGCAAAGCAGATTATATCTTGCGGCAGAAGCCAAAAGTAATGGTTGGGGGAGGCATAAGCAAGATTGCCCGGTTGTCAGGAGTTTCCCGTCTTCTTGCAGTCCCGCAGGGACGGCACATAATCACAACCTCAAACCGGGAGACAATCAAGTGTCGTCCCTGCGGGACTTGCAAAAGTTGAATAAAATAATAGCACCTCAAAAAAAGATTTAGCCTCTTTTTCTTGACTTGAAACAGCGCTTTTCCGTTTGGCAGCAAAAAGCGCCCGGAAAACGCTTGACGCTCGTCAAACTTTTTGTAACTTGCGCCGTTTTTATATAAATGGCTATGGGGGAAAAAAAACTCATTATGTTGCTTTGCGCTGTTGTTGTACTGTCCGGTTGCAAGGCCGGCAAGAGCGCCGGCAAAAGTGAAACGGCAGACAACGTCCGGACGGTATCCGTAACCGGAGTTGCCGTCGGCGGAGCTGCCGGAGCCTTGATCGGTAAAAAGATGGATCGGCAGAAGCAGGCATTGAAAGCCGCCCTGCCGGGATACGTGGCGATCGAAGCGATCAAAAAAGGCGAAGCTTTGCAACTTACCTTTGCTTCGGGCATGTTATTTGTTCCAAATTCGAGTACGGTCACTGAGGCCGCCCAAAACGTTTTGCACACGCTGGCAACGAACTTGAACGACCACCCGGATACCGGAATCAAAATCATCGGGCATACGGACAATACGGGCCAAATGGCATACAACCGGATCTTGTCGGAAAAACGCGCGAAGAGCGTATTTGATTTTCTGGCGGCGCAGGGCATCAACGCAGAGCGTATGACATACGAAGGAAGAGGTTTTCGTGAGCCGGCGGCAGACAACCGTACGGCTGAAGGGCGGACGAAGAACCGTCGAGTAGATATTTATCTTTTTGCCAACGACAAAATGGTGCGGGACGCCCACAGCGAAGCCGCCCGATAATTCACTTATGGAAGCGCACAAACATTTGGTAAAGGTACTTGTACCTGTTTATAAACCCGTTCTTTCCGATGAGGAAAAATGTGCTTTGCAGCAGATGTATAAAGTCTTGAACAAGTATCCGCTGGTCGTCATAAAACCGGAATCGCTGGATTTGTCTTTCTTGACCGAAACGTATCCATTGCTTACGTTCCACTCTTTTGAAGATGCCTGTTTCGAGGGCATTGCCGCGTATAACAGGCTGATGTTGTCCGAACAGTTTTATGCGAGCTTTTCCGATACCCGGTATATATTAATTTATCAGCTGGATGCCTATGTATTCCGGGACGAATTGGCGCAGTGGTGTGACAAAGGGTATGATTACATCGGCGCTCCGTGGTTGAAGAAACCCCTCTATGACCGGCCGCTTGTTTCGGGAATGATGAAGTGCATCCGCCGGTACGATCAGCGCCGGGGAAAACCCAATAAACAGATGCTGTATAATAAGGTGGGAAATGGCGGTTTATCCCTTCGCAAAGTAGAAAGTCACTACCGGGCTACCCGGCAGTACGGCGAGCAGATAGATTATTTCCTGAAACAAAAACGGAGTCATTTATTCAATGAAGATGTTTTTTGGGCGACGGTTCCGGACTTTTCCTATCCGGAAGCCAAAGAAGCCCTGCGCTTTTCTTTCGACAAATATCCAAAGTACTGTTACCGGTTAAATAATAACCGTCTGCCGTTCGGATGTCATTCCTGGTATAAACGGAAAATGAAACGGTTCTGGGCGTCGATCATTCAAAAATGAATCCACAATTCTCCATGGAGAATCCACAATTCTCCATGGAAAATCCACGATTCTCCATGGAAAATCCACGATTCTCCATGGAAAATCCATGATTCTCCATGGAAAATCCACGATTCTCCATGGAAAATTCACGATTCCCCATGGAAAATCCACGATTCTCCATGGAAAATCCATGATTCTCCATGGAAAATCCACGATTCCCCATGGAAAATCCATGATTCCCCAAGGAGAATCCACGATTCCCCATGGGGAATTTCGAGCAAACGCTGAATTTTGGGGATTGTTCACAGGCAACACCTGCGGCGTTTCATGCACAAAACCATCTCGTGCACAGTATATAAATCGGATATTTTTGAATCGTAGAATTTTTGAATCGTTGAATCGTTGAATCTTTTTCTTATCCGCAAACACGACATGTGCCGCAGCGTGCCAGTTCGCCGCGGAAGCGTTTTTCTACCAACCGGAGCAAACGGTCTTTCAGCACGTCCAACCGGACATGTTCCAGTACTTCGGAGGTAAAGGCTACGCTCAACATCATTCGTGCGTCTTCGTAGGACAAGCCGCGGGCACGCATGTAAAACAAGGCCTGCTCGTCAAGCTGTCCCGTACTCATGCCGTGCGAACATTTCACGTCATCGGCGTAAATCTCAAGTTGCGGCCGGCTGTACATCCGCACCTCGCGGCTCGTGCAGAGGTTGCGGTTGGTCTGGTAAGCCCGTGTTTTCTCCGCGCCTTTTTCTACTAAGATGCGCCCGTTGAATACGCCCGTTGCCCGGTCATTCAATACGTTTTTGAATAACTCGTTGCTGCCGCAACGGGGCGCGATATGGGCAATATGGGTATAGGTATCCACATGTTGCTGCCGGTCTTGTATGGCCAAGCCGCAAAGAGTCGCTTCCGCGCCTTCGCCGTGAAGGCGGATATGGTAATTGTTGCGCGTCAATCCATTATTAAGCGTAATGCCGTTCACCAACACATTCGACATGGCCGCCTGCTCTACATGAACCGATGAGAAACGGGTAGTCAAAATGCTGCTCTCTTCCAGATCATAATAATCGAACAGGGCGCCTTTGCCGGCAAAGATTTCCATGACTTGTGTACCGAGAAATCGCACATCGTCCACGCTGTGGTCGCAGACTAACAGCCGGGCTTCCGCACCCGGTTCCAGGATAACCAGAATCCGGCGATTGGCCATCAGATTCACGTTGCTGCGGAAAATGTTTACCAACTGTACCGGTCGCTCCACCTTTACGCCTTGCGGCACATAAAGCACGAATCCGTCTTGTGCGAAGAGGGTATTCAAGGCCGTGACGGCATCTTGCGCCACAGCGGCGGCTTTGCCGTAATAACGGGAAGCAACGTCCGGATAGCGCTCCGCGAAACCGTGCATGCCGCCGACATACACGCCCTGCGGGAGCGGTGTTTTGGACACGCCGTACGTATAAAACAAATCATTCACCACAAAGTATAACGAAGTGCTCAGGTGCGGCACATCGCAGCGGAAAACGTCTTCCGGATGCACGGGAATTGACACGCGATTCAGATTCAGGCCGTAATCGGGAGCAAAAGCCTGTGCGACGTCCGTATAACGATAGTTTTCATTCTTCAACGAAGGAAATCCCAATAGCCGGAAGTGTGCGAGGGCTTGCGCCCGGGGCGCGTTCATTACCTCCGGGGCGTAAGCGTGTAAAACGCTTTCATATTGCTTATATAAATCTACATACTGTTTTTCTACATTCATAAACACATCTTTTATCATTCATATCTCTGCCGGCAACCTGCCCGTTGGCCTTCGCCCGAAAAGCCACCGTCAGAACGCTTCGCGGTATTTATTTCCTTCCTTGTCTTCGAGAATATTGAGGTAGCTCTTATAGCGCGATTCGCTGATGTAATGCTGTTCCAGGGCTTGCAGGACAGCGCAACCGGGTTCCCGGCGATGCGTACAGTTATGAAACCGGCAATCCGCCGAAAACCGGAATATCTCCGGGAAATAATGCGCGATTTCCACACCCGCCATCTCAATCGTCCCGAAACCTTTGATGCCGGGCGTATCAATAATATAACCCCCTTCCGCAAGCGGGATCATCTCCGAAAAAGTGGTTGTGTGTATCCCTTTCTTGTGATATTCGGAAATAGCGCCTGTCCTGAGATTGGAACCGGGAAGCAGTTGATTGATAATCGTCGACTTGCCGACACCCGAATGTCCGGACAATAACGTGACCTTGTGGATCAGCAGCGCATGCAACGCCTCCAAGCCTTCACCTGTCAGGGCGCATATGGAAGAACACGGATAACCGATAGTCTGGTAGAGTTTCATCAACGCATCCAGATAGTCAAGGTCGTCTTCGCCATAGCGGTCTGTTTTATTGAACACCAGGTGTACCGGAATCCGGTACGCTTCGGCTGTCGCCAGGAAACGGTCGATAAAGACGGTCGTCGTTTTCGGATAATTCACCGTCACCACCAACATGGCCTGATCCATGTTGGCGGCAAGGATGTGTGACTGTTTGGACAGGTTCGAAGCCTTGCGGATCATGTAGTTCCGGCGATCTTCAATGACGGTGATAAAAGCAGTTCCTTCGCTGTTCACCTCGATTTGCACCCGGTCGCCGATCACAACCGGATTGGTATTTTTGATCGCCTTCAGCCGGAAGTTTCCCTTGATTTTGCTTTCCACCAACCGCCCGTCGTCTGTCCGGACGGAGTACCAGCTACCGGTATTTTTGATCACAAGTCCACGCATAGCCATCTTTATACCGTCAGGATTTCCTTTTCTTTGGCGGCATAGAGTTCGTCGATTTTTTTGATATACCGGTCGTGACTTTTTTGCATTGTCGCTTCGGCATCCTTGGCGATGTCTTCGGACACGCCGTCTTTCACACTCTTTTTCAATGCCTCAATCGCATCCCGACGTGTATTGCGGATACTGATCTTAGCCGTTTCGGCCTCATGTTTTGCTTGTTTGGCCAAGGTGCGACGGCGTTCTTCCGTCAGCGGCGGAATACCCAGACGAATCACGTCGCCATTGTTTTCCGGCATAATACCCACGTCGGAATTGATAATCGCCTTTTCCACATCCTTCAAAAGCGCTTTTTCCCACGGTGTAATCAATAAGGTTTTGGCATCCGGCGCACTGATGGAGGCTACACCGGTAAGCGGCGCCATATCGCCGTAATAGGGAACTTTGATCCCATCCAGGATCTTCGGATTGGCTTTTCCTGCACGGATACGCGCCAAATCTTCGTCCAAAAAGGCGATGGTGGCCGCCATCTTTTCTTCCGCCTTTGTCAAAACGGGTTGAATTTCTGTCATAATGCTGTTGTTTGTTCGGTTTATACTATTATTTTTGCAAAAGTAATTTGTTTTTTCCACTTATGCAATAAGCATTTCCCTTGTACGTTAATAAAAAGATGATGAAACGATGGAACATATGGGTTTATTTGTCCGGATGTATGGCTTTGGGCTTGTTTTTCGCCTGTAAAACGCCGAAACTAAGTCAGGCGGAAGAAAAGCAGCGCCTTGGTGAATATTATGATGCGGCAACGATTTATCGTAAAGTATATGCCAAATCGAAGTCGGATCAAAAAGACCTGCGCGCCTACGTAGCTTACCGGATGGGAGACTGCAACCGGATGATCAACAACATTCCGCGTGCAGTCAGCGCCTACATGAATGCGCTGCGCTATGAATATCCGGACAGTACGCTGCTGTTGCGGCTCGGCCAAGTGAGCCAGCAAAGCGGACGCTATCCCGATGCCCTCCGCTATTACAACGAATTTCTGGCGCTCAATCCCAACAGCAGGATCGCGCAGAACGGCATCCGGGGATGTGAAATGGTTGCCGTGTGGCAGGATCGTCCCACGTTGCACCAGGTGAGCCGGATGGAAATGCTCAATTCCCGCCGCAGCGAGTTTTGCCCGATGCTCTACGGGGCAAAAGATGACCAACTCTATTTTTGTTCTACACGGGGCATTGTCCACAAGGATTCGGTGAGTGCAATCACCGGCATGAAAAATAACGCCCTGTTCCTGTCCAAAAAAAACGAAACGGGAGCCTGGCAAAAGCCGGAAGAAGTGGACGACCCCGTAACAAGCGGATTTGACGAAGGTACACCGTCGTTTTCAAAAGACGGAAATACCATGTATTATACCTATTGTTCGGAAGATGCAGCCGAACCGCGCACGGCGGAAATCTACATTTCTTCGCGCAGCGGCGCCTCGTGGAGCAAAGGACAACGCGCCGGTATCGTGAAAGATTCCATCACCCTGCTGGCGCATCCGGCCGTTTCGCCGGACGGACAATATCTGTATTTCGTAGCCGATGCTATCGGCGGATATGGCGGGAAAGACTTGTTTCGCGCCCGCTTGGTTGGCCCTACCGATTTTGGGCCGATGGAAAACCTGGGGGCGGAAATCAATACGGAAGGGGATGAGCTGTTCCCGTATGTGCGGGATTCCGTCACGATTTATTTCGCCTCCAACGGCCATCCGGGACTGGGAGGCTTAGACCTCTTCAAGGCCACGCTGGACAGCGCCGGGCAATGGCATGTGGCAAATATGGGGTTGCCGGTCAATTCGATGGCGGATGATTTCGGCATCACCTTCGCCGGAGGCAAGGAACAGGGGTTCTTTTCGTCCAACCGCAACGACGCCCGCGGATGGGATCACATCTACTCGTTCGACTATCCGACCGTCACGATTTTTATCGAAGGCTATGTTTCCGACCTCGAAGAAGAAGCGATCGAAGACGCCGTCGTACGCATTGTCGGTAAAGACGGGTTGAATGTGAAAGTCCCGGTCAAGCCGGACGGTACTTACCGTGTCGAACTGGAACGCGACATCAGCTACGTCATGATGGCCAACGCACCTAATTTTCTAAATCAAAACTTTGAACTCAAAACCGATGCGGAAGAAAAGAACGAAACCTATTACGTGGATTTCTACCTTTCTCCGATAGATAAACCGGTTGTTGTTGAAAATATCTTCTATGCTTTCGACAAGGCGACGCTGCGTCCCGAATCGAAAGAAGCGCTGAATCAACTGATCAAAATACTGAACGACAACCCGAATGTCACCATTGAATTAGGCGCCCATACGGATAGCAAAGGTTCAAATGCGTACAATGAGCGGCTGGCGCAACAACGCGCACAATCGGTCGTGGACTATCTGATTGAGGCCGGCATCGACATCGCACGCCTGACGGCGAAGGGATATGGTGAAACCGTGCCGAAAGAAATTCACGGTAAAATAGCCGAGCCATACGCTTTCCTGGAGGAGGGTATGGTTTTGACGGAGACATTCATCGAAACGCTTACTCCCGAACAGCAGGAAATAGCCGACCAGATCAACCGCCGTACGGAATTTCAGGTCACAGGATTAGATTATAACTTGAAATAAAGATGAAAATAACAGCAGCAGTAACACACGAAAAAGGCCGGTTGTCGCTGGAGGAAGTCGAGCTGGCATCGCCGAAGCCAAGCGAGGTGTTGGTACGGATCATCGCATCCGGCATTTGTCATACCGATACGGCCGGAATCAATCAGTTCATCCCGGTAGCGCTTCCGGCGGTCTTCGGTCACGAAGGCGCCGGCATCGTTGAAGAAGTGGGCATGGCGGTAGAAACGTTGAAAAAAGGCGACCGGGTCATCCTGACGTTCCCCTCCTGCGGAACGTGCGACTATTGCATCAGCGGACATCCCTATGCCTGCGACCGGCTGAATACCCTGTTCTTCGACGGGACATACAGGGATGGCACCAAACGCCTTTCGCAAAACGGAAAGGCGATCTCTTCCTTTTTCGGCCAGGGCGCATTTGCCACCTACGCCGTTGTAGACGCAAGAAATGCCGTCAAAGCCGTCGTAGATTCCGACGAAGCGCTTTCGTACCTGTGCGCTTTAGGCTGCGGAGTGCAGACAGGAGCCGGCGCCGTGCTGAACGGCATGAAGCCGGAAGCCGGATCTTCGCTCGTGGTCTTTGGCTGCGGCAGTGTCGGCATGAGCGGCATCATGGCCGGCGTAATTGCCGGTTGCAGCAGGATTATTGCCGTCGATGTCGTACCCGAAAGGCTGGCGCTGGCCAAAGAACTTGGCGCCACGCACGCCCTCAACGGACAGGACGTGGACGCCGTCGCGGAAATCCGGCAGATTACGGAAGGCGGAGCCGGTTACAGCCTTGAATCGTCGGGCGTACCGTCGCTTGTACTTCAAGCGCTTTCGTGCCTGAAACGTCTGGGCAAGTGCGTCCTTGTCAGCGTCACGGGGCCGGCCGAGATTCCGGTTCCTCTTGAGATGAGCCTGATGAATCCCAGCGTCACCCTGATGGGACTGACGGAAGGTGCCTCGAATCCGCAGGTTTTTATCCCCCAATTAGTGCAATTCTACAAGGAAGGCAGGCTGCCGGTAAACAAACTGGTGAAATTTTACGACTTCAAGGACATTGAACAGGCGTTTGACGATACACATCGGCGTTTAACCGTCAAACCGGTATTACGCATGTAAGATTCCGTCTGCACTGTGATTTCAATATAATCACGATATAATCACAGTTCGAACCATTCGTCATTGCGAACGCAGTGAAGTATTGCACGCAGATGACGCAGATTCAAACGCAGATTTATGCAGATCAAAAAGAGTCGGCAAGCGAATCCCAACACGACGAAGAATACCGACAGTCATCTCATCATTCTTAATTCTTAATTCCCGAAGCGCCCTTAGTAGCCCTGACGATCACACAGCCTCTCCCTTATTTCCGGACAACAATAAGGGAATAAGGGTGGAGTTTGTCTGATCCTGTGCTACTAAGGGAACCCGGGGGAAATAAGGACTTTTTAATCCGCGACAATTTGAAATGCACCCATGTAGTATAATATATTTTCAATGTAAGCAACCATTGTTTCAATGTAAGCAGCCATTGTTTCGATGTAACATGCCAATGTTTCAATGTAAGATGCTAATGTTTCAATGTAAGCAGCCATTGTTTTGATGTAAGATGCGAATGTTTCAATGTAAGATGCTATTGTTTCGATGTAACATGCTAATGTTTTAATGTAAGATGCGAATGTTCCGATGTAACATGCGAATGTTTTGATGTAAGATGCTAATGTTTGAATGTAAGCAGCCATTGTTTTGATGTAAGATGCGAATGTTTCAATGTAAGCAGCCATTGTTTCGATGTAACATGCCAATGTTTCAATGTAAGATGCGAATGTTTCAATGTAAGCAGCTATTGTTTCAATGTAAGCAGCCATTGTTTCGATGTAAGATGCGAATGTTTCAATGTAAGCAGCCATTGTTTGAATGTAAGCAGCCATTGTTTCAATGTAACATGCGAATGTTTCAATGTAACATGCGAATGTTTTAATGTAAGATGCGAATGTTCCGATGTAACATGCGGATGTTTCAATGTAAGATGCGAATGTTTCAATGTAACATGCTAATGTTTCGATGTAACATGCGGATGTTTCAATGTAAGATGCGGATGTTTCGATGTAAGCAACCGTTGTTTCGACGTAACATACCTTTTTTTCAATGTAAACAACCTTTTTTCCGACGTAAGATACCGTTCCGTATTTAAAATTTATTTTCCATTTCCCGGAACACTTTCATCAAAAAGTTAGCGAAAATCGTTTTTTTGCCAAATCTTTGTTGTTATTTGCGCAAGATATTGTACTTTTGCCACCAATACTCGAAAACCCGCAACAATATGAATTCTAATGTATAATTTATCAGTTCTTATGAAGCATTTATTATTTTATGTATGCCTGTTAGCGTCCTGTTGCACCTTAGCCGTGCAAGGACAACAGAAAGTAAGTGGTACGGTGACGACAGCCGAAGACGGCAGTCCGGTAGATTTTGTCACCGTCAATGTAAAGGGTACCACCGTGACCTCGGTCACAGGATTGGATGGTACGTATGTGATTACGCTACCGGCGGGCAACCGGCATGTGCTGGTGTTCAGTTTTTTCGGAATGAAAACGAAAGAAGTGGCCGTCGGAGAAGAAACCATCGTCAACGTGACGCTGGAAAACGAAGTGTATGCCCTGGACGACGTCATCGTCGTGGCTTACGGAACGTCCCGGAAAGGAACGTTTACGGGAGCGGCCAGTACCGTGAAGCAAGAAGCCATCAAGGATGTGCCTGCGGTCTCGTTTCAAAATGCGCTGACCGGCAAAGTCGCCGGGTTGGACATCGCCTCCCGTTCCGGGCAGGCCGGCGCGACGCCGACGTTGCGAATCCGGGGGATCGGTTCGATGAACGCCTCCAACGAGCCGCTGTATGTGATTGACGGCGTGCCGGTCGTTTCCGGTAGCGCCGGACAGTTGAGCAGCGCTTTGTCTACGGACATTAACAATGTCATGAGTACCATCAACCCGTCCGACATCGAAAGCATTACCGTGCTGAAAGACGCGGCTGCATCGGCGCTGTACGGTTCGCGGGCGGCCAATGGCGTTGTGCTGATCCAGACCAAACGGGGACAGTCCGGGAAAGCGCGCATCGACTTCAAGGCTTCCTACGGCTTTACGCCCTCGTTTGCCACAAAAAACTGGGAGGCGGCCTCTACGGAGCAAAACGTAGAAATGTATTACTCGATGTTCTGGAACGCCGGTATTTACGACGAAAACAAATCGCCGGAAGAGGCCAGCACGGAAGCGCTCCGCCAGTTGAACAACCGTTTCAACCGGCACGGATACACCTTCGAGGCGCCGGATCATACCGTCAATTCGCTGACGATCGGCGGCGCTCGTGCCGGCAGCTACTTCGACTGGGAAGATGCCCTGTTGCGCACGGCCGGCTACCAGACTTACGACCTGGCCGTCAGCGGCGGATCGAATACGACTAATTATTACACGTCGATCTCCTACACAAAAGATCAGGGACGGAGTGTTGTCAACGACTACGACCGTCTTTCCGCCCGCTTGAACCTGTCGCAGAAAATCGGGAACTATCTCGAATTTTCTTCCAACATGAACTTGGCCAAAAGCAATCAGAAAGGGTTCAACGATTCGCGTAACACGTCCACCAATCCCTTCATGCAGTTGCGAAACCTGCTCTGGGGCATGTACTGGCCGACCAACTACGTGGATGACACGCCCTGGACAGCGCGCTACGGCAGCTACGCCTACAATCATATCTATCATAATAATGAATGGGACAACGGCGCCGGCACGCTCCGGATTTCTGCCATCGAAACGCTGACAGCTCACCTCCTGCCGTTCCTGGACTTGAAGTCGGCGCTCTCGTACGACAACAGCCAGACGCTGGAATTTCTGTATTACAGCCGCAACCATTACAACGGTTCGGGCGTCGGCGGTTCCATTGACAATTACAGCACGAACGTCAACAAGATAGTGTCGTCGACTACATTGAATTTCAACCGGGAAATCGTCAAGGATCATACGCTCTCGCTGCTGGCCGGCTTCGAGGCGGAAAAGAACCTGACGGACTATCAGCGTTCGTCGGGAACAGACCTGCCCACGACCGCCGTGAAAACGGTGGCTACCGCCGGAAAATTGGATGCGTCCGCCTATTCCTGGGCGCATAACATGATGTCCGTCTTTTCGCGCGCCGAATACAACCATGCCAACCGTTATTACCTCTCCGGCTCTTACCGCCGCGACGGTTCTTCGCGACTGGGGATGCGTACCCGCTGGGGTGACTTCTGGTCGGTCGCGGGCGCCTGGCGCATTAAGGAAGAATCGTTCATGCAGCCCGTCGAATGGCTTTCGAACCTCCGGCTGCGGGCTTCCTACGGAGTGAACGGTACTCTGCCGGTAAATAATTACGGGCATATCGCCCTCACGTCTTATGCCGACAAGTATATGATGAATCCGGGCGGCACGCTGGCGACCGTTCCCAATCCCGACCTGTCGTGGGAAACGAGTTATACGTACAACGTGGCGGTTGAGTTCGGCCTCTTCGACCGGATCAACGGAAGCGTCGAGTATTTCAACCGCGACTCGAAGAACCTGCTCCAGGACGTGCCCATTTCCCTGATTACCGGTCTGGGGTCTACGCTCAGCAACGTGGGCGAAATCAATAACAAGGGGCTTGAGATCGAACTCAACGCCGATCTGATCCGCACGAAAGACCTGACGTGGAACGTGGGTGTGACGGCCTCGACCGTTCAATCGAAGGTCACGAAACTGTACGGCGGGCAGGACATCCGCTGGACGGTCATGGATTCGCGCGCCAACTATATCTATCGCGAAGGCTATTCCCCGCTCTCGTTCATCGGCCGGGAATGGGCGGGCGTCGACCGCGAAACGGGCAAGAACATCTGGTTCCTGAACAATGACGAGGCTTCCGACCTGACGATCGACGGAAGAGGCGTTACCTATGATTACCGCCAAGCCGACGAAGTGATCTACGGCAAAGCCGATCCCAAACTGTATGGCGGCCTGAGTTCGTCGCTCGCCTGGAAAGGCTTTACGCTGGACTTGGGATTCATCTACAAGCTGGGCGGCAAAATCTACGACGGTGTGTCGAAAGACGTGGCCGACGACGGTTACTATTGGGAACGTATCCGCTCGCAAGCAGAGTACGACAACCGCTGGACGCCGGAAAACAAGAACGGCTCGTATCCGATGATGATCGCTATCGACCTGGAAGACGTCAACCAGCGAAGCAGCCGGCATCTGCACTCCGGTTCTTTCGCCCGGCTGAAAAATACGACCCTGGCCTATACGCTGCCGAAACACATCGCCGCCAAATGTACGGCCTCGTCGATACGGGTCTACTTTGCGGGAGCCAACTTGTGGACGGTCTCCGCATACAACGTGTACGATCCCGAAGTCGGCGCGGACGGGAGTAAAGGATGGGAAATGCCGTTAGGGAAAACCTATTCGTTTGGTTTGGAATTAAGTTTTTAATGAAAGGAGTAAACAATGAAAAAGATATTTATTATAGCAGCAGCAGTAATCCTGAGCGCAGGCATGTCGTCGTGTGACGACTTTCTGGAGCTGAATCCGACCGATTCGGCTTCGGCAGAGGGCGCCATTCATACGGCGGCCGATGCAAAAGTGATGATCAACGGCGTGATGCGATCCATGACGTCGGAGTACTACTACGGGAAAGACATGTTCCTTTACGGCGATGTCAAAGGCGGCGATGTGGCCGTGCGGTCGCTCGGACGGGGCGACGACGCCCTGTATACGTTCAACCATTCCGAAACGTCCAATGCCTTCGGAAGCTACTGGAGCCAGATCTATTACTGCCTGCTCCAGTTGAACAACCTGCTCGCCAATATCGAACGGATCGACGCCGAAGGCAACGGCTCCGCCGACCTGGACGAATACAAGGGACAGGCGCTGACCCTGCGGGCGTTGCTTTATTTTGACCTGGTCAGGCTCTACGGCCGTCCGTACACCGAAGACAACGGCGCTTCGCAGGGTGTCCCGATGCCGCTGAAGGTGCTGGATGTATACACGCAGGAAACGCGGATAACGGTAGCCGCCAACTATGCGCAGATACTGAAAGACCTGGCGGATGCCGCCCCGTTATTGTCAAAGACGGTGACCAAAGGCTACGTCAACTACTATGCCAACAAGGCAATCCAGGCCCGGGCGTACCTCTTCATGGGACGTCTCGGCGATGCGCTGGCGGCCGCCGAAGAAATCATCGGCGACAAGAAATATACGCTTTACGACAACGATGCGTGGGTCGCCTCCTGGTCGTCCGAATTTGGGTCGGAATCGATCCTGGAACTGGGCATCTATCAAGATGAGGCCGATCTGGGACGAAGCTCGCTCGGTTATTACTTCATGCGCTACGGCAAGCTCACCGGCGCTATGGGATGGTTCATGGCCAGCGATTTCTTCATCGAACGCCTGGGCGAAGACCCGGACGATGTCCGTTGGGGTATTATGGACTACGACGAAATAGCGGAAACGCGGTTCGGCGCCTGCAACAAGTACACGGGCAACGACAACCGGGGCGACAAAGGTTCGCCGTCGGCGGTCAACATCAAGGTGATCCGCCTGTCCGAGATTTACCTGATCGCTGCCGAGGCCGCCCTCTCTTCCGACAAGGCGAAGGCGGCCGGCTATCTGAACGAGATACGCCGGCGGTCGTCGCTGGCGCCGGCTACGGAAGAGAGCGTCTCACTCGACATGGTGCTGGATGAAAAGAGCAAGGAACTCTATTGCGAAGGACACCGTTATTTCGACATGATGCGCCACGGCCGCTCCATCACGTTCAACGACGAGATACTGCAAGGTTCCATCAGCGCGTCCGTACGTCCGAAAACCATCGACAAGACGTTTTACAAAACGATACTTCCGATTCCGAAAGCCGAACTGGATGCAAATCCGGCGCTCGTCTCCCAACAGAATCCGGGATATTGAAACCGGCGAAAGACCGGAAACCTAAAGAGCGTACGGCTCAAACAAAAAGGCGGGAGGAAATGGATTTTCCTCTCGCCTTTTTTCGTTGTATATCATTTGAGAATTGAGGGTTGAGCATTTGAGAATCCTACCTGCTGCCTGAAGCTGGATTTCAAAAACCTTATCTTCTCGAGGCTCCCTTAGTAGCCATAACGGTCACACAAGCTCCCCCTATTCCCGGATTAGAACCGGAAATAGATAAACGGGACAATCCCCGCGCTTTTAACCTGAACGACAATGAAAACAACAAGGATCAAATACAAAGCCTGCAATATCATCGGCGATTGTGTCACCATCCGTT
>JAITPV010000211.1 GCA_031289275.1 Tannerella sp. | reverse complement strand
AAAGGACTGATTTTCATAACCGCAGGTCAACGACCTGCGGTGATCGTAACAAGGGTATAGCTGCCTGAAAGGCAGGACGCTTAATTTCTCCGGATTTCAGATGTCGGATAGTCCTGCCTTTCAGGCAGTGGTGCTGTACCGTCTTTCCTCCGCAGGTCAGCGACCTGCGGTTATGAAAATAATGCCTTTCAGGCATTTCACTTGATCCAAGTGGATAAGCAGTCTTTTTTAATTATAAAACAGAACGAAATCGTTTAGTAGTATGATATGAATGTTTTCAAAAATCTCATTGCTACCTCCTGCTTGTTAATAATATGTAAGCGCCCCAAATCTTTTCGGGAATAATTTACTTTTGTCGAAAAGAAGTGTAAGTTTGCAGGCTAATTTAAAACTTTCGTATTATGAGTTTACTGTATCGGGTCATACCCAGAAAAAATCCCCTGAAGCCGGATGAACCGGCGAAATATTATGCCCAGCCATTTTCGCGGGGAGCCATCACGGTGGAGCAGTTGCTTGACGCCGTGTGTGAGGAAACGACGCTCAATCGCGACGAAGCGCGTATGGCTGTCAACCGCATCTTCAAGAAGGCGGGAGACTTCATTGAGCTGGGCTTCAACGTCCAGTTGGGCGACTTGGGCTACATCCACACGACGCTGAAAAGCATTGGCGCCGACAAGCCCGAAGAAGTGACGGCTACCCGGATTACGGACATCGTGCCGCGTTTTGTATTCGGTAAAAAACTGCGAGACAGAATCAAAGACACCAAACTTGAACGGGATGTACAGCATCCGTAGAGGCGTGCCGGAGCGGTGCGTACTGCGACCCTTTCGCGGTGCGCACCGCAATGCCTTCGCGGTACGTACCGCAACATCATCGCGGTGCGTACCGCGGCACCCTTCCGGTACGTACCGGATGAGGAATAGTGAATAATGTCCGAACCTTAGATTTGCATGATAAAACATCCATCCTGAAAATCCTTTCATCATGCTAATCATGGTTCGGACAACAATTAGAATATTAACTTTATAAATATGTATATAAGATGAAACGAATTTTACTTTTGGTATTTGTATGTGTATGCAGTTCGGCATACCTGTTTGGACAGGACTATCTGCGGATAGAGGCGCCCTGTCATGTGAATATCCGTGCCGCTTTGAGCGGTGGGAATTATTTGTATGAGGATCGTCAGTCGACATACAATTTTTTAGGCAATGTGAATACGGTGGCGAATCCGACAGCGGAAACGACGCTCTATCTGGATACGGCGTATGTGAATCGCGGCGCCGGTGTCATGCCTCAGTACCTGCTGGTAGCCGGGCATGAAAAGACAGGCGAAGGGTATGTCAGGGGGCGTTTTCTGCTGAATGCAACTGCATTGGCTGCAACCAACCCGGACTTCTTGAGCGGTATATGGGAGCGTCTGGCCTTTGTGGAAGCGGTTCATGCCAACGACGCCCTGTATATCCTGGGCAGTGAAACCGTGAGTGACCTTTCGACGCTGGACGAACTGGAACAGGCAGGTACGATCCAAAAGGTTAACCTGGACGACAATTCGTATAAAGATTACGTCTTTTCCTTCCGGCTGGTGGAAGAAGGATCGGCGGATGTCTTCATTGAATCGGAAGAGAACGGTTACGTGGGAATCCGGAATGGCGTTCCTGTTATCGTCAGGACACTGGATTTAATGGAAGCGGAATTATTCGTGTTGGAAACCACACCGGATGACGACAACCCGCCGGTAGCCGACGAGCTGACCGTTTCCGAGTCGACGCTCACATTTACGGCATCCGGCGGTTCGCAGCCCATTGCCGTCACGGCCAACGTCAACTGGACGGCGGTCAGTTCCGACGCATGGGCGACCGTTTCCCCGGCTTCGGGCAGCGACAACGGCACGGTGAGCATTACGGCCGCCGCCAACACGGGTGATGCACGCACGGCCACGATCACCCTGACCGGCAGCAACATCACGTGCACGGTCACCGTCACACAGGCTGGACGGGATTATCTGCGGGGGACAGAGGAACCCTGTCATGTGAAGATCCGTTCCACTTTGAGCAGTGGGAATTATTTGTTTGAGGATCGTCAGTCGACATACTCGGGGCAGAATATCAATCTTTTAGGCTATGTGAATACGGTGGCGAATCCGACAACAGAAACGACGCTCTATCTGGATACGGCGTACGTGTTTCGCGGTGGGCGCGTCATGCCTCAGTACATGATAGTAGCCGGGCATGAAAAGACAAGCGAAGGGTACATCAGGGGGCGTTTTCTGCTGAATGCAACTGCATTGGCTGCAACCAACCCGAATTATCTCTGGAACGGCAGGGAGCGTCTGGCCTTTGTAGAAGCGGTTCATGCCAACGACGCCCTGTATATCCTGGGAAGTGAAACCGTGAGTGACCTTTCGACGCTGGACGGACTGGCGCAGGCAGGTACGATTCAAAAAGTTAACCTGGGCGACAATTCGTATAAGCATTGCGTCTTCTCCTTCCGGCTGGTGGAAGAAGGATCGGCGGATGTCCTCATTGAATCGGAAGCGGACGGTTACGTGGGAATCCATAGTGGCGTTCCTGTTATCGTCAGGACATTGGATTTGTGGGAAGCGGAATTATTCGTGTTGGAAACCACACCGGATGACGACGACCCGGCGGTAGCCGACGTGCTGACCGTTTCCGAGCCGACGCTCACATTCACGGCGTCCGGCGGTTCACTGTCCATTGCCGTCACGGCCAACGTCAACTGGACGGCGGTCAGTTCCGACGCATGGGTGACCGTTTCCCCGGCTTCGGGCAGCAACAACGGCACGGTGAGCGTTACGGCTGCCGCCAACACGGGTGATACACGCACGGCCACAATCACCCTGACCGGCAGCGACATCACGCGCACGGTCGCCGTCACACAGGTTGCCGATCAGCAGGTCGTTGTCGAGCCGTCGCAGCCGGAAGGCGACCGGGGCGTGATTGACGTCGCGCTGAATATCCCTGTCGATGAACCGTTCACAGTCGCCTTCACGGTGACTCTCCCCGCAGGGTTTCTCCTGGATACGGAAGCTACGGAACTGGAATCCGGCCTGCAGAGCGATTTCCTGCGGGCGATAACGCCCCTTGCATCGGGCGGCTGGCTGTTCTATATCTACCCGAAAGTCTTGACACGCGCTGCGGGCGAAACGGCATACCGGCAAATCGTGCGGATTGCCTACACGATGGACGCATCGGTCACGAAAGGCGACTACGAGGCGACATTCAGTAACGTGATTCTGACCTTGAACAGCGGAGAGGAAATTTACCAGGACGAGATCAAGGTTCCGGTGACGGTCACCAGTTCGGTCGGCAACGCATGGGTGTCCGCATCGGACATACGCTATGCCGACGGCATCTTGTCCGTCCGTACACCGGCAGCCGAACGGATCGACGTGTATGCCGTCAGCGGGTCGTTGTTGTATCAAGTGCAGAAAGCGTCCGGCGAAGCGACGTTCAACCTCAACCGCCTGCCCCAGGGCATACTGATCATCAAAGGCAGCAGCGGATGGACGAGGAAAATAGTGAAATAGTGAATAGTGAGTAGTGGATAGTGAATAATAGGGTGGCACGGTTGTGTCACCCTATTTCGTTATTCACTATTCATTTGTTTCTGGGGTGATGGAGAATGATTTCCTTCCGTAGAAATTCACGGTCAAGATGCGTATACAGTTCGGTAGTGGTGATTTTCTCATGTCCGAGCATCATCTGAATGGCACGCAGGTTGGCTCCGCCCTCCAGCAGGTGAGTGGCAAACGAATGGCGGAAGGTATGCGGACTGATGTTTTTATGAATACCGGCGAGAGCGGTCTGCGTCTTGATGATATAAAAAACCATGACCCGTGTTAAACCCTTCCCGCGAGGATTGAGGAAAAGCCGGTCTTCAAAGCCTTTTTGCACGGTGATGCGACGCCGGTCGTACAAGTAATTCCTGATTTCATGGAGCGCCGGTTGCGAAATCGGAACAAGCCGCTGTTTATTGCCTTTGCCGTTGACTTTGATAAATTCCTCTTCAAAATAAACGTCCGAATAAGCCAGATGAATCAGTTCAGACACCCGCAATCCGCAACTGTACAACACCTCCAGCATCGCCCGATTGCGTTGTCCCGCCGCCGCGGAAAGGTCGATAGAAGCCAGGATACGGTTGATCTCATCGACGGTCAGTATTTCAGGAAGTTTCATTCCTATCTTGGGCGCTTCCAGCAATTCGGTCGGGTCGGCCTGCAAATAATCCTCCAGGAGCAGATACCGGTAAAACGATTTGATGCCGGAAATGATACGCGCCTGCGAACGGGAAGAAATGCCCACATCGTTCAGTTGCGCAACAAACTGTTGCAGGTCGGAATAATTGATCCGAAGGACATCCGCCTCTTCACCGGCCACGAAACGGAACAACTTCTCCATATCGTCCAGATACGCCTCTATTGTATTGGCGGATAATCCTTTTTCCAGGCGAAGATACGTCTTGTATTTGTCTATATAGTTATTTTTCATTTTCTCCCTGCGGTATGGATAAGTCTATAATAAAAAAAATCACTACTTTTGCGCATGGATTGGGAAAACGTTCCTTGATCCTTGCATGAGCAAAAGTAGTAATAAAGACGCAAATAATGAAGAAAATTCAAATAATCAACGGGCCGAACCTGAATCTTTTGGGAACAAGAGAGCCTTCCGTTTATGGCGATACCACCTTTGACGCCTGTCTGGAACAACTCAGAGCCTCCTGTCCGCAATATGATATTGCCTGCTATCAAAGCAATATTGAAGGAGAACTGATCAATAAAATCCATGAAACGGGCTTTTCATACGACGGAATCATCCTGAACGCCGGCGCTTACACACACACCTCCATCGCCTTGCACGACGCCATCAAAGCGATCACAACGCCGGTGGTAGAAGTACATATTTCCAATGTGTATGCCCGTGAACCGTTTCGGCATCATTCGTTCCTGTCGGCGGTCTGCAAAGGAGTGATTGCCGGTTTCGGAATGGACTCGTACCGGTTGGCGCTGGAAGCGTTAAAACAATTATGAATGATGAATGAATACCAAATCTTTGAATCTTTGAATCTTTGAATTTCTTAAATGATGCTGAAACATACCAAAATAATAGCAACCATCTCCGACCGGCGTTGCGACGTTGAATTTATCCGGTCTCTCTATCAGGCCGGGATGAATGTGGTACGTCTGAATACAGCCCACATGTCGGAAGAAGGGCTGAACCGTGTGGTGAACAATACCCGTGCGGTATCCAACCGGATCGGGATACTGATTGACACCAAAGGCCCGGAAATACGCACAACGCAAACCGAAGCGCCGGTCGTGTTCAAGACCGGCGAACGGGTACACATGACGGGGCTTTCCGAACGGAAGACTTCGCATGACTGTATCTGCGTTTCATACCCGGAAATCGTAAAAGACCTGGCTACCGGAAGCGGCATCCTGATCGACGACGGCGACCTGGAATTAAAAGTCGTGGAAAAACAAACAGATCATTTGGTTTGCGAGGTATTGAACGATGCCGTATTAGGCAGCCGCAAGAGCGTGAATGTGCCGGGAGTGCGTATCAATTTACCTTCGCTGACGGAGAAAGACCGCGAGAATATCCGCTGGGCGATGGATCACAACCTGGATTTCATCGCCCATTCATTTGTGCGCAGCAAGCAGGATGTGTTGGATGTCCAACAGATGCTGGACGCGCATAAAAGTCCGGTAAAGATCATCGCCAAGATCGAGAATCAGGAAGGCGTAGACCGGAT
Source organism: Tannerella sp. (assembly GCA_031289275.1). Taxonomy (GTDB): domain Bacteria; phylum Bacteroidota; class Bacteroidia; order Bacteroidales; family Tannerellaceae; genus Tannerella. The sequence goes on along the minus strand of JAITPV010000211.1, from coordinate 15,145 downwards.
AGACGAGATACTGGAAGCGGCCTACGGCATTATGGTCGCCCGTGGAGACCTGGGCATCGAGGTACCGGCCGAAAGAGTGCCGGGCATTCAGCGCGTGCTGATCCGCAAATGTGTGGAAGCCAAGAAGCCCGTCATTGTCGCTACGCAAATGTTACATTCGATGATTACGAATCCGCGGCCTACCCGCGCCGAAGTGACCGACGTCGCCAATGCCATCTATTACCGCACGGATGCGTTGATGCTAAGCGGAGAAACCGCTTACGGCAAGTACCCGGTCGAAGCCGTACAAACCATGACCCGGATTGTGCGCGAAGCAGAACAGACGAAACTGAGTGCAAACGACATCCGCGTACCCATCGGAGGCGATGATCTGGACGTCACCTCCTTTCTGGCAAAACAGGCGGTAAAGTCTTCCCAGAAACTCAAGGTACAGGCCATTATCACGGACAGTTCCTCCGGACGTACCGCCCGTTACCTGGCAGCCTTTCGCGGAGTGGCGACGGTCTTCGCCATCAGTTACAGCGAGCAGGTGATGCGCATGTTGTCGCTCTCCTACGGCGTTTGGGCGGTGTACCAACCGTGGAATGAGAACCGCCGCGAATACTTCTACGACGCGCTTCGCCGGCTGATCGACAGCGGACGGATTACCATGCAGGACAAAGTTGCCTATCTGAGCGGGAGCTTCGGCATCGGAGGAGGAACCACCTTTCTCGAAATCAATGAAGTCAGGAAGGTGCTGAACGCCGGAAACGAATATCAACTGCCCACCTTCAAGCCGTAATCATCCCTATGACGCCGACTGCGATAGAAACATACATCCTGAACCATATGGATGAAGAAAGTACGCTGCTTGCGACCCTGAACCGGGATGCGCACGTAAAACTGCTGCGTCCGCGCATGATGGCCGGTCATTTGCAAGGGCGGTTGCTGAAGATGTTCTGCCGGATGATGCGTCCCGCGCGGATATTGGAAATCGGCACCTATACGGCCTATGCCACGCTCTGCATGGCGGAAGGGCTGGAAGAGGGCGCCCTGATTCACTCGATTGAAATCAATGACGAAATGGAACCCTTCATCCGTCCTTATTTGGCACAATCGCCCGATAAGGAGAAAATCCGGATACACTGGGGCGATGTGAAAGACATCCTGCCGACTTTGGGCGAAGTGTTCGACCTGGTTTATATCGACGGGGATAAACGGGATTATTGCGCCTGCTATGAGTTGGTTTTCCCGTACGTCCGGCCGGGAGGATTTATTCTGGCGGACAATACACTCTGGTCGGGAAAGGTGACGGATACGTGCACCGCTTCTTCCGACCTGCACACCAAAGGTATTATCGCCTTTAATGATCGGATAAGGAACGATACGCGGGTAGAAAAAGTGATTCTCCCGCTGCGCGACGGGCTAACTGTTATTTATAAAAAAAGGGAAGCGGTGTAAGAAGAAATAAACGTCGGAGGATTACATTTGCCTCCGCTATTAATTAATAAAAGAGAATTTATGGAAGAAACAAGATTAAACAAAATAGGGCGATTGCTGCAAAAAGAATTGGGCGATCTCTTTTTGAAACAAACGAAAGGCATGCCCGGAACGCTGGTTTCGGTAAGCGCCGTGCGCGTCAGTCCGGACTTGAGCGTAGCCAAAGTATACCTCAGTATTTTCCCCTCGGAAAGAGGCGCCGAACTGATGGAATCCATTGTGCACAACAACAAAACGATCCGTTATGATTTGGGGCAGCGCGTACGCACGCAGTTGCGCAAAATACCGGAACTCAGTTTTTTCCTCGACGATTCGCTGGATTACGTAGAGCATATTGATCACCTCCTCAAAGGGAATTGAGCATGAAAAAACAAGTATGAACCTCCCGTTTTACATTGCCCGCCGGTATCTTTTTGCCAAGAAATCGCATAATGCCATTAATATCATTTCCATGATCTCGGTATGCGGTGTGACGGTCGTAACGATTGCTTTGGTATGCGTCCTGTCCGTCTTCAACGGGTTTGATGCGCTGGTAGCTTCGATGTTCGGACACTTCGACCCGGAACTGAAAATCACTCCCGTTGCCGGGAAAGTATTCGATCCGGACACCCTGCCGGTGAAGCAAGTCCGTAACATGCCCGAAATAGCGGTCTGCACGGAAGTCATGCAGGAAAACGTCATCGTGCGTTACGCCGGCAGGCAGGTCATTGCCGTTGCCAAGGGCGTCAGTCCGGCGTTCGGCGAGATGGTCAAAGTGGACACGCTGATGATCGACGGGACATTCGTGTTACAGGATGGAGACACTCCACATGCCGTATTGGGTATCGGACTGGCCTCGTCGCTGGGCGTGAATGCCGGTTTTGTCGCCCCGCTGGAGATTTATGCCCCCAAACGGGATGCACAAGTCAACCTGACCAACCCGGCCGCTTCGTTTCAACTGGAATATGCGTTCATCGGAGGCGTGTTTAGCGTCAACCAGCCGGCCTACGACGAGAATCACATGCTCCTGCCCATTGCTTTGGTGCGAGACCTGCTGCATTATGAAACGGAAGTTTCCGCACTGGAGTTGAAACTGACAGCGCCGGCCGACCTGAAGGCGGTGCAAAAACAGATCCGCACCTTGCTGGGCGACGGCTTCCGGGTACAAGACCGTTACGAACAACAGGAGGCGTCCTATAAAATGATGCAAATCGAGAAATGGATGACGTTCCTGATTCTGGCCTTTGTATTGACCATTGCCCTGTTCAACGTCGTCAGTTCGCTGTCCATGTTGATGATTGAAAAACAGGACGACGTACAGATGTTACGCAGCATGGGCGCCGACGACCGGCTGATCCGCCGGATATTCCTGTTCGAGGGAAGCATGATCCCCGCGCTGGGCGCTTTGACCGGAATGGTAATCGGCGTTCTTCTCTGCCTGATTCAGCAACACTACGGTCTCCTCAAATTGGGCAACACCATCGGCGTCTTCATGAGCGACAACTATCCCGTACAGATCAAAATCACGGATTTGGCAGTCATTTTCGCCACCGTCTTTTCGATCGGCATACTCGCTTCCTGGTATCCGGTGCGTTACCTGGGGAAGAAATGGCTGAAGAAACAACTATGAATTATGAAGTATGAATTTGACAATGGCGGAATGAAGCCATTCGCTTATTGGCTCGTCGGCGCATTGCTGCTATGGAGCTGCGGCGGCTCACAGAAACAGGCGCAAAGCGTAGTCGTGACCATCGAACCGCAACGGTATTTCGCCGAGAAAATCGCCGGCGACCGTTTTTCGGTCTATACGGTCGTGCCCTCCGGACAAAGCCCCGAAACCTACGACCCCGCGCCACACGAGATGGTACGCATCGCACGCAGCAAAGCCTACCTGTGCATTGGCCGCATCGGTTTTGAATTGGCCTGGTTGCCCGTCATCCGCGAAAACAACCCGCATCTCGCCTTCTTTGACCTTTCCGAAGGCATTCATTGGCTGGAAAGCGGCGAACCGGACGACCCCGATGCGCACGGACACCGGCATGGCGGCGGCGATCCGCATATCTGGAACGCCACCGGCAATGCACGCATCATTGCACGGAATACCTTGCAGGCCTTTGTCGGCCTCGACCCTGCCAACGAAACCGAGTATCGCGCCAACTATCAACTGCTGCTCCGCGAGATCGACGACACGGAACGCACGTTGCACGAACTGTTGGACACGCTCACGTGCCGGACATTCATCATCTACCATCCTGCGCTGACGTATTTCGCCCATGAGTTTCAACTCACGCAACTGGCCATCGAATCGGAAGGGAAAGAACCCTCTGCCGCCTCGATGAAAAACCTGGTGGACAGCGCCCGGAAAGCCAACGTCCGGGTCGTCTTCGTACAACAGGAGTTCGACCGCAAACATGCCGAGCAGGTTGCCGCCGAAGTCGGCGCACACGTCATAACGATCAACCCCTTAGACGTGCGCTGGAAGGAACAGATGATCACCCTTGCGAAACAATTATGAATAATGAATTAAAGCGGATCGAACTGGAGCATATCACCGCCTCCTACGAGGGCAAAACGGTCTTGCACGACATCTCGCTGACGCTCTGGGAAAATGATTTCTTAGGCATCACCGGCCCCAACGGCGGCGGAAAGACGACGTTGCTCAAGGTCGTTCTCGGCCTGCTGAAACCCTCCGGCGGACGGGTGCGCTACTACCGCAACGGACAGCCGGCGCAGGCGTTGAAAATCGGATACCTTCCGCAAACCAACCGGATTGACAAGCGTTTTCCCATCTCCGTCCGCGAAGTGATTGCTTCGGGCATGATGGTGGAGAGCAAACGCCTGCACCGCTTTTCGGACGAACAAAGCCGGCGTATTGACGAAGTCGTTGGCCTGATGGGTATCGAAAAACTTGCGAAACGAGCGGTCGGAGAACTTTCCGGTGGCGAGTTGCAACGGGTGTTGCTGGGACGCGCGATCGTGTCGCGTCCCGAAGTTTTGATACTCGACGAACCCGACACGTTTGTGGACAAATCGTTCGGCGAACACATGCACCAACTGCTGCACGAGATCAACCGCGATACGGCCGTCATGCTCGTCACGCACGACATGGCGACGCTGTTGCCGCTGATGAAAAACGTCGCCCATGTACATAAAGAATTACTGTATCATCCGGGAAACAACTATGAATTATAAAATAGCAATCAGCAATCAGGCAACATGACTTTTCCCATTCTCCATTCTCAATTCTCAATTCTCAATTCTCAATTCATATGATCGCTTACGACGCAATTATTATCGGTAGCGGCCTGGGAGGCTTGCAGTGCGGTTTTATACTGGCCAAAAACGGCATGAAAGTCTGCGTCCTGGAACGCGACGCCCACACGGGCGGCTGCCTGCAAACCTTCCGCCGCGGAAATACGCTGTTCGACACAGGTTTTCATTACGTCGGAGCGCTGGGCGAAGGGCAACCCCTGCACCGCCTGTTCCGATACTTCGGACTGCTCGACCTGCCCTGGCATCCGCTGGACGCTGAGGCGTTCGACGAAGTAGCGATCGGCGACAAAAGTTATTTCTTCGCCAACGGATACGAACGTTTTGCGGACACACTGGCGCGGGAGTTTCCCGGACAGCATAAAAACATAACGGCTTATGCCGCATTTCTCAAAGACGTGGGCGCCCACCTGCTCGATCCCCTCACCGCCCGGAGCGGAAAGGAACTGTACAGCACCTCGCTGTTTGCCCGCTCGGCCTGCGATTTCCTGAACGAAACGACCGGCGACCCCCTGTTGCGGAAAGCCCTGGCGGGCGCTTCGCTGAAGATGGAACTGAACGCCGACAGCCTGCCGTTATACGTATTCGCCCAAATCAACAGTTCGTTCATCCAAAGCGCCTGGCGCTTGCGCGGCGGAGGCTCGCAGATAGCCGCCCGCCTGACGGAGCAGATCCGCGCGATGGGCGGCGAGGTGCGTACACGCGCCGGAGTGACGCGCCTGACAGCCGGCGGCGACAAACGGACGTCCGTCATCGTGAACGGACAGGAACAACTCTCCGCGACGTGGATCGTGTCGGACATCCATCCCGCCTCCACACTGGCGCTTGTAGACGAGACCCTGCCGCTTCGCAACATCTACCGGCAACGCATCTCCTCACTGGCAAACACCTTCGGGATGTTTACCGTCCATCTCCGCCTGAAACCAAACTGCGTGCCCTACCGCAACCGCAACCTGTACATGCACAATCCCGCGGCAGACGAGTGGCGCTACCGTCCGGCCGACGGGTTGCCGTGCGCCTTGGTCAGTTACTATGTGCCCGAAGCCGGCAGCGCCTGCGCCGGTGCACTGGACATCCTCACGCCCATGTCGTGGAGCGAAGTAGAACCCTGGAAAGCCAGCGTCACCGGACAGCGTGCGGCCGCCTATGCCGACCTGAAAGCCGCCCGAGCCGAGGCGTGCATCCGGTTCGTGTCCGACCGGATACCCGAATTGCGCAACGGGATCGAAAGCGTGTATACCAGCACACCCCTCTCCTATCATTCCTACCTGAACGCTGCCGAGGGCACGGCCTACGGCATCCGGAAAGACTACCGGCAACCGATGTTTACCGTTTTGACGCCGCGAACGCCGGTGCCGAACCTGCTACTGACGGGACAGAACCTGAATCTGCACGGCATACTGGGTGTATCGGTGACTTCTTTTTTCACCTGTTCCGAAATCCTGGGACGCGAAACGCTCGTCACACAACTGTAATCTCATTCCGTAGAGAAAAATGATTTTTCAGGCTTTCTTCCGCGGAAGAAAACGTCAGCGAACATTTTTCAAGCTTTCTTCCACGGAAGAAAACGTCAGCGACAATTTTTCAAGCTTTCTTCCGCGGAAGAAAACGTCAGCGACAATTTTTCAAACTTTCTTCCACGGAAGAAAACGTCAGCGAACATTTTTCAAGCTTTCTTCCGCGGAAGAAAACGTCAGAGACAATTTTTCAACCTTTCTTCCACGGAAGAAAACGTCAACGAACATTTTTCAAGCTTTCTGCATTTGTAGAAAACATCAGAAACGATTTTTCATACTTTCTATATTTATAGAAAGCGTCAGAAATGGTTTTTCAGACTTTCTATATTTATAGAAAGCGTCAAAAATAATTTTTTAGACCGAAATACACAAAACCCCCGTTCGGCGAAGTCTCCATTCCAGCCTCGTCATTGCGAACGCAGTGAAGCAATCGCCCATACAACCGATAGATTTAGTGTTTCGGCGACTGCTTCGTACCTCGCAGTGACGGCAGCTGTAATGACGGCGGAATCCGTCCGGCCTCGTCATTGCGAACGCAGTGACGGCAGCTGTGTTGAGAAAAGGCCTCAATCCCAACACGACGAAGAATATCGACAATCATCTCATAACTCTTAACTCTTAATTCTTAACTCTTAATTTCATTCTCCATTCTCCATTTTTAAAGAATAATTCGAGCAGATTTGCGTTTATAGGATATGAGTATGAATAATAAAGGAATTTGGGGCATCGTTATTTGCGTATTATGGACGCTAACCGGTTGCCGGAAGGAAATAAGCGAACAACTGCAAGGGAAATGGCAACTGAAAACCGTTGAACAGTCCGGCAGAGTAACGAACGTCGATACGGTCTGGTATAATTTCCAGTCCGAGTCATTGTTTATGTATCAGGTATATCGTGCCGAATCAGATGTTTTTATCCATCAATACGGCTATAAAACCGAGTCGGACGCGAATACTATCCGGTTGGAACTGACGTCTTATCCACGTCCGGTAGATGACTTTCTGTCTGTTACCGACTGGGAAGAACGCGCACATACGTTTACCGTTGAAAAAATCAATGCCCAACAACTTATCCTTCGCCGCGACGATAAGACGTACTGTTTTATAAAATTCTGATAAGTGTTATTTCGTGAGGGCCGACGAGGGTCGAATAGGTTTTTTTGAATTTTCCCATCTCTTTTCGTTGCCACACGTCCCGGATCGTACAACGGCCATTGATTCCGACTTTATCCAGATGCAGCGTCATCTTTACGGACTCGGCGCCTTTGTTGAACAGGGCGACGGCTTTCGAACCGTCTTCCATTTGTTTCACCCATATTTCCTGCTTGCCGGCGTCACCGATCCTTTTCGGGAAATCACCTGAAATATCCTGATTAATTTCAATGACTTCGGGATTGGTGAGTGTTTCCAGCGTTGTTTGATTGATTTGGCGCACGTCAGCCGAAATAAACAGGGGAGCGCTCATCAAGGCCCATAAACTCACCTGACTTCTGTATTCGGCATCCGTACATCCTCTGCCATCCGTTAAATCGCGGGCGGCGGAGCCTTTTCCATACAGTCCGGTCACAAGCATATCGGGGTCGTTCCATCTGCCGGGTTCCTGCAAATCGGCGGTTTGTTGTGCTTTCTCAAAACTCTCCACAATGCCGACCGAGCCTTGTAAACCTCCGTCTTCAACCGACCAGATGTCGCGCAAATCTCCTCCGGTACGCCATACGTGGCTTCCATATTCCTTGCTTTTTTTCCCGTCGCCCATCCCGATGCAATAAACCATAGAACGTCCGGATGTTTTCATCAGTTCACCGGTTTTCAGGAACAATTCGTCCGCTCGTTCCGCCGGGCACCAGCAATAGTCGTGTTTCAGGTAATCTACTCCCCAGGAATCCCAGGTTTCCACATCCTGTTTTTCAAAATCAAGGGTGCCGTGATAACCGGCGCACGTGTAAGAGTTCGGCGACGAATAAATCCCGAATTTGAATCCCTGTTGATGCAGGTAATCCCCTACCGTTTTCATCCCGTTCGGAAAGCGGTGCGGGTCGGGAGTGATATATCCGTCGGCGCCTCTTTTTCCCTGCCAGCAATCGTCCATATTGATATATTGGTAACCGACATCCCGAAGTCCAAAGGCGACAAAGGCATCGGCTAATTCTTTCAGGAATATTTCATTAATCAGGCCTTCTACGTAGTTCCACGAGAGATAGCCCATAGGCGGCGTGAGTGCAAGTTTATCACCGACAACAATTTTCAGTATTCGCTCGGCACGTCCGTAACTGTTGGAGGCTGTGAGTTTGACCGGATATTCTCCCGCTTCAACGGGGATTCCGCTGATGATTCCGGTTTGTGCATCCAATGTCAATCCTTTGGGCAAGCCCTCTGCCTGTATGTTCAGGGGGCGCACCCCGGTAACTGCTACCGGATAATAAAAAGGCGTATGGGGACGGATTCCTGCTTTCATGGCGCCGTTGATACGCGGCGCCGGGTATTTTTGCATTTGCTGCTCTGCAAACGCGCGTGTTTCCCTTATCACTGCCTGTTTTTCGGGAGACCATACCGTTTTGGGGACTTCGCCGGAATAACCGAACATGGCGTTGATCCAATCCACATAGGTATTTCCCGATGGCGCGGTTGCTTTCAGGAGCAGCGATTTGACGCCGTCCAACCGCACGGTAAACGCTTTCGGCGCGTCGCCGTATTTCATCACCCCACTTTGCCAGAGTGTCTTGCCATCGCCAATGACAAAAAACGCGGCTGTCAGGTAGTCTTTTTTGAACGTATCGTCAGGAGAAACGTTTGAGCGGTCGTCAACACCGACCGCGGCTGAGAAAGAATGTGTTTTCCCATCCAATTCAATATAAACAAGACTTTCCGCCCGTGCGTTAAAACCATTCGCGAATCTTCTTCCGGAAACGGAAAGCCGGATGTGTTCTCCTATTTGACCCGGTCGTCCGACCGTTTGTTCGCTTTTATTCAAGTCCAAGCAGTCAAGCAGGATGTTTTTTTCAGTGAAAACCGTGTCTTTAGCAGGTTGTGAACTTACTACCTGCTGCACCCCAATTATCAAAAGCGCTACTATTACCATATATCTCTCTTTCATATAATCACGTATAAAAATTAAAGGATGTCTCACGACATCCCCTAACCAATTTGTTAACCTTAAATCTAATACTATTATGAAAAACCACTCTGCAAAGGTAGGGGCATTTTATGAAAAAACAATAGACGGGTTGTTAAATAGAACTATTCGGGCGACAATAAATCCTAACAAAGTAAACTTTTTGCATCATACGTTGTTGCATGAAAGGAACCGTTTATTTTTCTCCGTGCAAAAAGGCTTTGAACCGGTCGAAAGATTTTTCCAGCGGGATACTTTGCTTGCGTCCTTGCATAAAGGCTTTTAATTTCAGTGGAATCTCGATCTGCTCGCCGGTGATGCGGTCGACGGTTTCCTTGAATTTGGCCGGATGGGCTGTTTCCAGAAATAAACCGGTCTCTCCCGGCTGTAACCGGTCGGCCAACGCCTGATAGCCGCAAGCTCCGTGCGGATCAAGCATGTAATGAAATGTACGGTAGACGTTCCGCAGGGTGTCGGCGATTTGTTCGTCCGTATAGCGATTACCGGAGATCAACTGCGCAATAGCGGAGTGGTTATGATCAAACATGTCCAGGATACGGGCGAAGTTGCTCGGATTGCCGACATCCATAGCATTGGCCAGGGTTGCCACGGAAGGACGCGGCGTATAAATGCCCGTGTTCAGGTATTCCGAAAAGACGTCGTTGCGATTGTTGGCCGCGATGAAATGCCGGATGGGCAACCCCATTCGTTGGGCAAACAACCCGGCCGTGAGATTCCCGAAGTTGCCGCTGGGAACGCATACGGTCGGCCGGCCGGCTTTTCCCGCCCTGTCTAACTGCGCATAGGCGTTGAAATAATAGAATGCCTGCGGCAGAAAGCGGGCGACGTTGATGGAATTGGCCGACGTGAGCTGCATGTGGCGATTCAGGTCGTCGTCGGCAAATGCGGCTTTCACCAACGACTGGCAATCGTCAAACGTGCCGTCGATCTCAAGCGCGGTAATGTTTTGCCCCAGCGTGGTGAACTGACATTCCTGAATCGGACTGACTTTTCCTTTGGGATAGAGCACATAGACCCGGATGCCGGATATGCCCAGAAAACCGTTGGCTACGGCGCTCCCGGTATCGCCGGACGTGGCGACCAAGACATTTACCTGCCGGTTGATGCCTTTTTTCCGGATAAAATAACCCAGCATTCTCGCCATGAAGCGGGCGCCTACATCCTTGAAGGCGAGCGTTGGCCCGTGAAACAGTTCGAGGCTGTAGATGGAGTCGGTCACTTGTACCACAGGGGTTTCAAACGACAGGGTGTCTTTTACTATTTCCGTCAACACGTCCGGTTCCATGTCCATCCCGAAAAAAGCCTGCGCCACGAGGTCTGCAATTTCATGAAAGGATTTGTCTTTCAGCGTACGGATTACGCTTTCATCCAACAAAGGGATTCGTTCCGGCATATAAAGTCCCTTGTCGCCGGCCAGACTTTTAATTACGACCTCTTCCAATCCGGCCAAAGGCGCCTGTTTGTTTGTGCTGTAATAATACATATGTTCAAAGATTCAACAATTCAACAATTCAACAATTCAAAGATTCAAAGATTCAAAGATTCAAAGATTCAAAGATTCGACACGGTGCAAGGAATGTTTTCATAAAGGCATCGCCGGACAGCAAACCACATGTGCCCTGCCTGACGGAAAATTCGTCGTAACGGTCGACCGCATCCGGCGTTTGTCCGGGTTTATAGATCAGAAACGGAACAGGGTCTTTCGTGTGCGTTCGTATGGCGCAGGGCGTGGGGTGGTCGGGCAGAACGGCGATGGCGACCGGTTCGTCCCATTGCCTGACCGCTTCATAAATGGCGCCTACTATGCGCTGATCCAAGTCTTCGATCGTACGCACTTTCAGTTGCACGTCACCTTCGTGGCCGGCTTCGTCGCTGGCTTCCACGTGCAGGTAAACGAAATCATGCGTATGCAACGCTGTTACGGCCGCCTGCGCTTTTCCTTCGTAATTGGTGTTGTACAGACCTGTCGCGCCGTCTACCGGGATCACCTCCATGCCGGCATATACTCCGATGCCGCGGATCAGGTCGACGGCAGAGATGACCGCGCTTTTGCGAATGTCGTACAATGCCTCCAGCGTCTGCATGGCCGGACGGTAACCGGGCGACCAGGGCCATATGCTGTTGGCGGGGTCTTTGCCGGCGGCGATCCGCTTTTGATTTACCGGATGGGCGGACAGTATTTCCTGCGATTTCAAAACTAACCGATTCAATAGCGCTGCCGTTTCCCGGGCGCCGGCCTCTTCGGCCTTGATCAGCGCCGGACGGAAAGGGTGCATCGGGATGTCGTGCGGAGGCGTGCAGGCCAACCGTTTGTCGCCCCCTTTTACAACCAGCAAATGACGGTAGGAAACGCCGGCGTGAAATTGAACCCGGTCATCGCCCAGGGATTGGTTCAACGCGGCGATCAATTCGCCGGCTTCTTCGTTGGAGATATGTCCTGCGGAATGATTTTTGAGCAATTCGCCTTGCAGGCAGACCAGATTGCAGCGCATGGCCAGTTCTCCCGGATGCAGTTCAACGTTCATGCTGGCGGCTTCCAATACGCCGCGCCCTTCGTAGACCGCCGGCAGGTTGTATCCGAGCACGGCGAGGTTGGCCACTTCACTTCCCGGATGAAAACCGTCGGGAACGGTTCGCAACCGGCCGCTGACGCCCTGTTGCGCCAAAGCGTCCATATAAGGCGTGCGGGCGTATTGCAACGGCGTTTTGCCTCCCAACACATCCAGCGGCTCGTCCGCCATTCCGTCTCCTAATATCAGTATATGTTTCATCGTTATCGGGTAAAAAATTATTTCTAACGGATGTTGGCAATCGAGATGATGTCGGCGAAAACGCCGGCTGCCGTCACGTCGTCGCCGGCGCCATAGCCTTTAATGACCATCGGGTAGTCGTGATAGCGTTCGGTAGAAATCATGATGATGTTATTGCTGCCTTCCAGTTCGTAGAACGGGTGGTAGCGGTCGACTTCCTGCAGGCCGACTTCGCAGACGCCTTTTTCCATTCGCGCCACCAGCCGGATGTGTTTCTTTTCCGCTTCGACGCGCCGGCGCATGGTTTCAAACCCGGCATCGAGCGCTTTGATGTTTTCCCAGAAGTCGTTCAGGGTGCCTTCAAAGTATTTTTCGGGAATAAAGAGGTTGAGTTTCACGTCTTCCTGTTCTACTTTATAACCGGCTTCGCGCGTCAGGATGAGTAGCTTGCGGATGACGTCCTTGCCGCAAAGGTCGACGCGCGGGTCGGGTTCGGCATAGCCGGCTTCTTTCGCCATGCGTATGGCCTTGCTCAGCGGGATTTCGGCGCTCAGGGTGTTGAATATGAAGTTCAGGCTGCCGGACAATACGGCTTCCAGGCGCAGGATGTGATCGCCGCTGTTGATGAGGGCGTTCATCGTGCTGATGATCGGAAGGCCGGCTCCGACATTGGTCTCGAACAGAAACTTGATGCCTCGCTGACGGGCGGTTTCCTTTAACTTCAGGTAGTTGCAGTATGCCGACGATGCGGCGGCTTTGTTGGCGGCTACAACGGAGATGTTGTTTTGCAGCAGTTCGCCGTAGATGCCGGCCACGTCTTCGCTGGCGGTGCAATCGACAAAGACGGAGTTGAAGATATTCATTTTCAGAATTTCTTCGCAGAGGTCGTGGGTCGAACTCGGCTCGCCGTTTGTTTTCAGTTCCCGGATGCCGTTTTCCAGATTCAGCCCATCGCGGCAAAGCAGCCGTTTCTTGGAGTCGGCAATCCCGACGACACGCAGTTTCAGGCTGTTTTGCTCCATCAGGGTGGATTGCTGGATGCGGATTTGTTCCAGCAACTTACCGCCGACGGTTCCTACGCCGGCGATAAAGAGGTTCAGCACTTTATATTCGGAAAGGAAGAAGGAGTCGTGTATGGAATTGAGGGCTTTCCGCAAAAAGGCATGTTTGATGACGAAAGAGATGTTTGTTTCCGAGGCGCCCTGTGCGCAGGCGATCACGCTGATGCCGGCGCGTCCCAGTGTTCCGAACAGTTTGCCGGCGATGCCGGGCGTCCGCTTCATATTTTCGCCGACGATGGCTACGGTCGCCAGGTCGCGTTCGGCTTCGACGTCGTTGATTTCGCCCAGCGAGCGTTCCAGCGCAAATTCTTCGTTCAGCACGGCTACCGCCAGATCGGCGTCGGCATGGCAGACGGCAAAGGTGGTATTGTTTTCGGAACTGGCTTGCGAAACCATGAATACGCTGATGCCGTTTTTCGCCAGTGTTTTAAAGATGCGGTAGTTGACGCCGATCACGCCTACCATTCCCAGGCCCTGCACGGTGACCAGACAGGTGTCGTTGATCGACGAGATACCTTTGATCATGGCCTTGCCCGCATCCGTTCCGCGTTCCCTGGAGATATAGGTTCCGGAGGCGTCGGGGTTGAAGGTGTTGCATATCCGGATGGGAATGTTCTTGTGGTAGACGGGATAAATGGTGGGCGGATAAATCACTTTGGCGCCGAAGTTGCACAGTTCCATAGCCTCGGTGAAAGTAAGGCGGTCGATCACGTAGGCGTTGTTGATGACTTTCGGGTCGGCGGTCATAAAACCGTCTACATCGGTCCAGATTTCCAGGATGGAGGCGTTGAGCGCTGTGGCCAGGATGGAAGCGGTGTAGTCGGAGCCGCCGCGTCCGAGGTTGGTTATTTCGCCGTTTTCCTTGCTCGACGAGATGAATCCGGGCGCCAGGGTGACTTGGGGCAGTTGCCGGAAAGTTTCCTGAATCAGTTGATTCGTCAGCTCGAAGTCGACGATGTGTTTGTTGAACTGCCGGACGGTTTTGATGAACCGGCGGGAGTCGTAGAGTTGCGCACCTTCGATGATGTGAGACAGGATAAACGACGAAAGCCGTTCGCCGTAACTTACGATGGCATCGGAGGTTTTGGCCGAAAGGTCTTTGATGAGGTAGATGCCGCGGAGGATATTCTCAAGTTCTTCAAAGATGCTTTGGGTCAGCGTATCTACTTCGGGACGTTTGGCTGCGGGTACGGCGCCGTTGATGATGGCGCGATGGTGCGTAATGATGTCCGAAAGTCCGTTCCGGTAGTCCGCGTCGCCTTTCGAGGCCTGCCGGGAGATGTGCAGCAGTTTGTCCGTGATACCTCCAAGTGCGGAAACGACTACGATGACGGGTTCTTCGACCGCCTCTACGATTTTCTTTACATTTAATATACTATTCACGGAACCTACGGATGTTCCGCCGAATTTTAATACTTTCATCTGATGTATTTGCTTAGAAAAATAATACCTGAAAATAATTCAGGTCGCAAAGATAAACATATTTTCAATTTCATCAAACTCCGGTTTCAATTGGGTGTATTTCAAATGGTCTTTTTTTGTTTATTCCTTATTCCCGGACAATAATAAGGTACGAGGGAATAAGAGATGGAAAAAATGGTATGATCGTCAGGGCTACTAAGGAACCGAATACCGCAGGGTGGCGAAGTCGGAAGTAAAAACAGGACAAACAGGAAGAATGACGAAAGGAAACCGTTGAGTTTGCAATTTATTTATCTTCCGACTTTATTATTTCCGTGATTTTTTCGGAGGTGCAACCGGATATATCCTGTATTTGCTCTATTGTATACCCCTTTTTATGGGCATTGAGAACGATTTTGGTTATCGTTTCTTCGATACCTTCGGCTCTGCCTTCGGCTCTGCCTTCGGCCCTGCCCTTTAGATTGGCGGCGTACATTGCATTTTCCGCATAGTGCCTTGAATCCATGTATCTGATGTAATCCTTTTTTTCTTCCGG
>JAITPV010000187.1 GCA_031289275.1 Tannerella sp. | reverse complement strand
GTGAATAGGCGGGATTGCCGATGGACGGTTCGAACAGCGTATCGGGCACTTGCTGGGCAGTTGCCGAAAGGACGCTCCATGAAAGGAGGATGAATAACAGCCTGTTTTTTTGCATAACCGATTCTGTTTATTTAAAAAGCGTATTCCAGTTTACGCCGAAGACTAAACAAGCCACCAGAAGCGTAAGAATCACGTTGAACGCCTGCGCTCCCAGAAAGACAAGTCCCGCTTTCCTGTTTTCGCGGTTGACCAGCGCCTTGAAATCCGTTTCCAGTCCGATGGAAACAAAGCCCAGTGTAAACCAGAGGTTTTGAAACTTCTTCAACGAATCGACCACCGGTTTGTATGCCTCTCCCGAAAAGAAAAACGAAAAGACAAGGGAAACGAAAATAAAACCCAACACAAACTTGGGGAAACGTTCCCAGATAAACCGCAGTCCGGGCTTTTCCGCCGCCGCTCCCTCCTTGCTGCCGTTTTCCGTACAGTTCCAGTAAACGGCAATGAAAAAGGCGGCAACGCCCAGCAGTATGTTCTGCGAGAACTTTACAATCGTGCTTGTTCTCAAGGCTTCTTCGCCATACAATGTGGCGGTGGCCACTACGGCGCCGGTGGTATCGACGGTACCGCCGATCCATGCGCCGGCAACGGTTTCGTTCAGCCCTATGAGTCCGGCTAAAAAAGGCATGATGACAATCATGGGCGCTGCCACAAGCAGGACAAGCGAAACGGCACAGGACAGTTTCTTCGGATCGCCCTTGATGGCTCCGGCGCTGGCAATGGCTGCCGACACGCCGCAAATGGAAACGGCGCTCGACAGCATCACCGAAAGTTCCCGGTCTATCTTGAAACGCTTGCACAGCCAAAAGGAGAAGTGCCAGACGCTGAACACGACAACGACCGATTGAATCAATCCCAGTGCGCCCGATTTCAGCAAGTGCTGGAAAAGAATGGAAGCGCCCAGAAAGATCAGGCCGATCTTGATGTATAATTCGGACGACAAGGCCTTTCTTATCCATGCAGGCGTTCCGAAAAGGCGATTGATCAACAAACCCGTCAGCAAACTGAAAATAACGGTTTCCAAACCCCAGTCGACGAGTGTTTGACAGCCTCCAACCAGCGATGCCGCGACGGTCAACAGGAAAATAAACGGAAAGCCCAGCGTTTCCTTCAACGGCTTTCCCTGCATGAAATACGTCAGGGCAAAAAGAGCATAGGCCGCAAGAAAGCAGACCAGCAAACGGCACAAATTAGAGGCGGAAAACAAGCCGGGCAATTCCGCTCCGCCGTTCCAGGCGAACGACGCCGGAATCAATGTATACCGAAACAGGACATACACGCTCAAACTGACGGCGATGAAGAAAAGCCCCGCAGTCGTAGCCGATCCGTCTTCCGTCAACCGTAATTTCTTTCCGTTTATGCTCATGGTGTCAAATGCCCTTTAATCACGTGCGAAAGCGCCGCAGCCGTGATAAATCCCCTGTGCGTCCAAACCTTTTCTCCTTTCCTGAAAAGAACAAGCGTAGGCAGGGATTCTATGTGCTGATCTTTCACCAATCCCGGATTTTCATACAGTTCGATACGGACGATCTTCAGGTCGCTGGAAAATGAAGTCTCCAACGAATCCAGGACAGGAACCAGCCTTCGGCATCCGCCGCAATATTTCGACCCGAAGTCAACCAGCGCCAAATCGTTTGACCGGGTGAGTTGTTCAAATTGCTCGCCGGTCAATTCAACCCCTTTCTCGCCGGACATTTCCAGGGGATAGCCGGCGCCCACCCAGTTGGCAAGTCCGCCCGGCAACACGTACACCCGTTCAAAGCCCGATGCCCGCAACCTGTTTGCCAGGACGGCGCTGCGTCCGCTGTTGATGGAATAGGTAAACGTCGGAACCTTCGGGTTCAAGGCGCCGATCAGCTTTTTCAAGCCAACACTGTCTGTCATGTCTGCACTGACAGCCCCTTTGATGCGATTCTGCGAAAATTCTTCCGGCGAACGCGCATCCAGTATTTGTGGATATTCGGCTGCCTGTAATATTTCAACAAAGGCCTTAATGGAAAGGTTGTCGTCTTGAGCCGAAGCAGGAGTCATCCATCCGAGAACGGATAACGAAATCAGTAAATAAATCTTTTTCATATCTTGCGTTATGGATTTTTTGAATCGTTGAATTTGTTGTATTATTCTTATTGTTCCGTTTCCAGTAAAATAAACTGTTGAAAAGCCTTCGCGATCGCTGCCAGTATTTGGGGTGAAGTCGTTGTGGCGCTGTCCAGCGGCGTATGAAAGTAGGGATGGGTATAGGAAACCCCCAGGATACGCCTGTATCCTTTATTGGCAACATAAATCAATTCCCCGCCATTTTGTTCTTTTATATTGTATTTATTGGCTTTGATCTGCAAAAACGCTTCTTTAAACGAATCTTCTACCTCATCGCTGTAAAAGAAATTGCGCAGGGAATCGGCTTCCGCTTGTTTTACCAAACCATCCGGTGTTTTCCGATACGCATTTGTAGCCAATCCGGCTCCGAGATGAATCCACAAGCGAGTATGTTCAGGCGCCGGAGCGAACTTGTCCAGAAACAGGTGCGCCCCGATACCTGCCAATTCATGGCCGGAATTGCCGGTGAAAACGAATGTGTAGTCGGATTTCAGTCCGGCTGCCCAACGAGCCAGTTCCAGCCACACGGCTATTCCCGGGCCTCGTTCGCCGCCACAGCCAAACCATCCGCTGACAGGCGTGGATATGACAACATGCTCCTTGCCGGTTCCGACAGTGCCGTATACATTCTTCGCTTTTACATCCCTGTATCTTCCTTTTATAAAGAGACGGACAGGCTTTTTGTGCGCAATAAAAGCGGCTAACTTTCCGGCATCCTTTAATCCGGCAAGCACCACCGGAACTTTCCACGGATGAGGTTCGCTTGTGGAATTAAAAGCGGACAGGTCTCCTGTGGAATTTTCAGTGACGACCACAACAGCTTCCACCTGTTTATTCACTAAAGAATCTATTAACCGAAGCGCTTTCCGGTATCCCTGACCTTCGGAAAGACGGATCAATGCAATTTTTCCACTCAACGGCAAATCATCAGGCAGGGCGCCAATGTCGACCAACTGTCCGGTCACATCCTGACTTGCATGTTCGTTGACCCACCATTGCGGAAAGATATGGACTGTATCGGAACCGCTGATAACAGCCGCATCTTCAAAGAAAAATTGATGGATTGGAAATTCGGGATAATGAACCGTATAACCGTATTGGGTCAATTCGGCAGCTAACCAGTCGACCGTTTCCGTGTTTATCGGCGTACCGGTGCGATGGTCTCCCAACGAGGTGTATTTTTCTACATAAGCATAGAGCCTTTCTCCCTCCAAAGATGTTATTTTGCTATTTGTTTTGCACGCAAAAAAGCATGCGACTGCAATAATAAGAATGCTGCTATATTTCATATTTCATAATTTCATAATTACTTTTCATTGGGCTTCCGTAAAGCCGTCAATCCGTATGGACTTGTTTTTTTTGCCCCGGCTGTCTGTCTCCAGGATGGCGTTGCTGCGCTGTTCCCGAAGTTCCTTCAGCTGATGATTCCCGTACTTGAGTACATGAACCGTGTACTTGAGTACATGAGTCGCGTACTCGCGTACATGAGCCGTGTACTTGAGTATATGAGCCGTGTACTTGAGTATATGAGTCGCGTACTTGCGTACATGAGCCGTGTACTCGAGTATATGAGCCGTATACTCGAGCATATGCGCCATATACTCGAGTATATGAGCCGTAGACTTGAGCATATGCGCCATATACTCGAGTAACGATGACTCTTTGCGCAATACCATATGAGGGGTATTTTTAATCTATCACAAAAAATTGTTTACGATTTCCGGTTTCGGATCCGTCCATACGGAACGGTCTTTGAGGAATGCTTCCGTGGGAGTGTAAATCCGTAATGACAGGTTAAACTCCTTCGCGCCGGTTGGCAACCAGTTGTTTTCCCTGTCACCTCCCGGCGATTCCTCGCCCAGGTAGAGGTCGAGCGAGCCGTCACTGTTGAACGTTAATGGATCCCTGTCTCCAATGGCGTAACGGCGAATCGGATTTTCGACCAGATAGCGATCTTTGCCATAAACCGTATACGACCAAAATGACTGCGCCGGCGGCAACTGTCCCTTTTCAAAATGAATACGGTAATGATTGGCTCCGTTCAGCGGTGCGCCGTCCTTATCCGTGTAGTACGAATAATAGATGGCTTCTTCGGGCGGCAAGGCGCCTAAACCCCTGTATGCTACCAAGGCTCGCAGGTTGTAATCGGTTTTGTAGTCGCCTATTTTGGCAGCAGGGTCGTGGGTGATTTTGCCGAAGAATCCATTTTCTATCGGTTTGCCAAATTCGGCATACACGTCGGCGGGAACTTGCTGCAAAGCCTCTTGAACATCCGGCTCAAACGCGCTTAATGAGAATTGTTTTCCGGCGCCCACGCCAATAGCGGCCATCCGGTGAACGATGGCGTTGTCGGCTTCGAATGGCGGATTGTCGACCAACAAGGCATTTGCGTAATTAAAAAAATCTTCCAATGAAAGGCTTTTCACAATCTCGACGACGGATTTTCCCTTCGCATCTGCCGGCAGGAAGTTGCCGTACAGTTTATGGGGGTTTTGTAAATCAACGGTTTTATCGCTATTACCCAGCCAGACGGAAAGCGTTTTCAGCACGAACTGTTGTTGCAGCGGAAAAACGAAATGCTGCTGGTCATCCGGGTTGTTCACCTGAATCCGGCCAATCGCCCATACCAGATCGGTGGGCGATTTGACTTGCGTCAGACCTTCGGGCGCTACGCCTTTCCAACGGGGGCCGGTCACGAGGTACTTTTGTGTGCCGGTACCGGTAAGGCGTTTACCCGGCAGGAAAAAGTTATTCGTCCACGCATCCTGCAACGGGAAGACGTAGTAACGGCCTTGCGTATCGGGAAATTCAAGCACAACAGGCTCTTCACCCAATTCGATGAAGGCTGTGGAATAGTTGGTATCGTTGTTCGGCGCCACCACTTGGCGAAAGGTATGGTCGGGAAAAACGTTATGGTAATGCAGGTAGTTGTCGGGGACGGCCGAATTAACCCTCGTGACATCCGTATAAATCAATGGTGTAAGGAAAAGATACGCCTCGCGGGCAATTGCCGCGACCTCGTCTTTGGACGGTTTTTGCTTTGGCGTACAGGAGGCGAAAACCAGCGCCGGCAACACCCATAACCATGCGCTTTTTTTGATTTTATTTATTCTCATCTTGAAATGTTTTTAGGTTATATGAATTGATTGATCACAAAAAGTTGCGCAAAGATACATGACGGATACCCTGTCCACAATACCATGTTTATGGTATATTTAAGCGTTCTTTGCGAAAAAACTTTGCGCCGTTTCCGGTAGCATTTAATCCGGAAGGACGCAAAGTCATCCACAAATCAGACGGATTGTTTTACTTTATAACCTTGTCCACCTCTTTTTGGTTGAGGCCGCCGGATTGTAACTGCTTGCCGTAAATATCTCCCCAGTGAATGAGCGGATATACGTTGTTTTCTTCTGCTTGCCGCTCAAACAGCGCTTTCAGTTCGGCGAGTTTCTGCGGGTTACTTGCTGCCAGATTGATGCGTTCGTTGAAGTCCTCGTTCAAGTTGTAGAGTTCCCATACAGGCTCCTGTTGCACCAAGGCGAGAAGTTCCGGCAGGCTTCTTTTGCCTGATCTCAAAAGGGAGATGTCCAGAAAATCGGGATGATGCGTGAACGAGGCTTTCCAACCGTCCTGATAAATCGAACCGTTGCCGAAAATGTAATAATACTGCACGGTATGTTTCGATGGAGCGGCTTGGTCGTTGAACGAATAGGCTAACGATGTGCCTTGCAACGGAATTTGTTCTACTCCCCTGATGACCTTCGGGGCGGGTAAACCCAGCAGGTCGATGGTGGTGGGGAACAGGTCGATCACGTGTCCGTACTGGTTGCGGATGCCACCTTTTTCGGTGATGCCTTTCGGATAATGCACGATGAGCGGATTATGCGTGCCTCCTTCGGAATTGGCATCCTGTTTCCAGAAGCGGAACGGCGTGTTGGCCGCCTGCGCCCAGCCCAGCGGATAGTTTACGCCTGTGCCTTCGGGTTCGCCGATGAGGTCTATTTGTTCCAGATTCTTGCGCACCAAGTCTTCTTCGGTAATGGGAATGGACTTCAGAATGGATGCCCGTTGCGCCGCTAACTCGTCACGCTTGAGTGTCCCGGAGAAATCGCCTTCCTTGCTCGCGCCGTTGTCGCCAATCAGCACAAAGATGACTGTGTTATCCAATTGGTTCAAGTCTTTCAGCGTTTGTATCACGCGCCCCACTTCGTAATCGGTGTAGGTGAGGTAGGCCGCGTAGGTTTCAAAAAAGCGGGCATACACTTTCTTTGCGTCGGGCGAAAGGTCATTCCATGCGGTGATGTGTTCTTCGCGGTCGGGCAGCACAGCGTCGGCGGGGATAATACCCAGTTTCTTTTGCTGTGCGAAAACCTTTTCGCGATACACGTCCCAACCCTCGTCGAAGACGCCCTTGTATTCGTCCCGCCACTTTTTGGCTACCTGATGCGGTGCATGAACAGCCGCAGGTGCATAGTACAGGAAGAACGGCTTGTCGGGCGCGGCTTTCTTTTGCCGTTGGATATAGTCGATGGCCTTGTCGGTGATTTGTTCGCTCAGATGGCGACCGTCGGGCGTAATAAATTGATTGTCCTCCACCAGCGAAGGCTTGTACTGGTCGGTTTGTGAACCAAGGAATCCGAAAAACTTCTCAAAGCCTTTGCCCGTAGGCCAGCGGTCGAAAGGTCCGGCATCCGTAGCGTCTTCATCACGTGTGATGCCGTATTTGCCTACGGCGAAAGTATTATAACCGTAATCGCGCAATGTTTCGGCAATGGTTCCTGCTTCGGCAGGCACATATCCGTCGTAACCGGGGAATCCGGCCGACATCAGTTTATGAGAGAAACCGCCTTCGTGTACGCGGTGGTGGTTCCTGCCGGTAAGCAAAGCGGCGCGTGTAGGCGCAGAGATGGCACAGGTGTGGAAATTGGTATACCGCAAACCGGCGTTTGCCAGTTGGTCGAAGTTAGGCGTGCGGATCAGTCCGCCGAAAGCGCTTGACGCCCCGAAGCCGACGTCGTCCAGCAAAATCCAGACTACGTTAGGTTTTCCGGCAGCGGGATTGGTGCGATCCGGCCACGATTCTTTGGACGTTTCATAGGTTTTGTTTACTACACCCTTAAAGTCTGATGTATTGATTACTTGGGCATTCCCCGCGAACGGGATATTTGCCAATGCCGCCAAACCGATGGTTCCTTTTAAGGCGGCAGAATAGTTGATTTTTCTCATTGTTATTATTATTGTTTCATTAATTATTTCGTCACAATATTCCAATTCAAATCAAAGCTTGTTATCAGCGATGCAAATAACTTCAAAACGGCAGTGTCGCCAACGGATTTCACGTCCTTCGAACTAAGAATGACATTCACGTTTTGCGGTTCGGCAACGAGACGCTGCAATTCACTTTTGGGAACAGTCAATGTCAGTTGCACTTTTTCTTTGCCCGACGATGGTTTATGGTGCAATACGCCGTTTTTCAGGAATACATAAAAACTTTGCTTTTCGTCCGCAACGTCAAACCGGATGGAAAACTCTTTTCCTGCCGCTTTTTCACCGTCAATAGCGATAGAAAGATAGGTAAAAATATCATCGGTAGTCAGGTCGTTGATATACGCTTTGCTTGAGCGTGGAAAGTTTTTCGTGATGTTGCCGTTGCGCAGTTCGGTGGCGGCAGTGAGATACATGTTGCGCCAGATGCTCGAACGGCTTTGATAACTGAGTTGCTCGAAAGCGTCGGCTTGCAGGTTCTTTGCCGCCGTGTTTTCACTGTTGGCAAAAACCACCCATTTCAACGCCTGTATTACCCAACGGTAGTCGCCTTTTTCGTAACTTGCCCTTGCTTTTTCCAAAGCAGCCTGTTCGCCGCCAAACCATTCCACGTAACGGATGGCTTCGTCTTTCGGCGGGAGGCGGTCGTAATTGGCGGGATGTCCGTCGAACCAGCCGATATAGAATTGATATACGGCTTTCACGTTGTGGCTCACTGTTCCGTAAAAATCCTGATTAAACCATTCTTTGTCCAGCGATTCGGGCAATTTGATGGTAGCCGCTATTTCCTCCTGATTCAAACCGATATTTGCCAGATGAAGGGTTTGGTCATGGATATATTTATAGAGGTCGCGCTGTTTTTCGAGAAAATTGAGGCTTCTCTCCTTTCCGAAAAATGGCCACGTATGAGCGGGCGCGACGTATTCCGTTTCGTTGCCGAACAATGTAATTGCCTCGTCCAGATAAGCAGCCCACGAACGTGTATCACGTATTTTCACTCCTCGCGGGGGCAAAATATTATGCAGAGTACGGGAGCCTAATTCGGCAACAAAGAATATTTTTTTGGCAGGATAATGGAACATCAGTTCCGCAGGCGCTTCGGTGTTGGGCGTGTATTGGAAAACGAGTTCCACGCCGTCAATATTCAGTTGTTGTCCCGTGTGATCGATGGTAGTGTTCGGTTCCCAAAGAGCAGTCGGGTCGAACCTGCCTGTGAAGAACTTGCCGAGACCGTTGTCCACCCTGCCTGTGGCACTCGCCGGAGCACCCAACGCAAATTGGTAAATGCCGCGACGAACCATCGCATTGCCCAAAAACACATTCTCGCTGACGGCTTCCTCATAAAAACCTTTCGGAGCAATGTATTTCACTTTACCCGAAAGAATGTCTTCGTGACTCACCAAGCCCGCAATGCCGCCGAAATGGTCAACATGGCTGTGAGTACTGATAATTGCCACGACAGGACGGTCGCCGATATGCTTTTTCACCAAGTTGAAAGCCGCTTTGGTTGCATTCGGATTGGTAAGCGGGTCAATCACTAAATAACCGCTGAGGGTTTTGATAAAGGTGATATTCGTCAGGTCGATGCCACGCACCTGATATACGTCGGCGGTTATTTCAAAAAGCCCTCGTGTGGTATTTATCTTTGCATGACGCCACAGAGCGGGATTGACCGTGGCAGGCGCTTCACCTTTGATGAAATCATATTGTTTCAGGGAAGTTGCCGGAGCGCCTTCTTTGTTTAGGATAATATCGCTTTCGGGGGCTGCGATGAAACCTCGCGTGGCTTCGCGATAGTCTGTACTATCGGAAAAATCAAGCCGATGGTATTCGGCTTGATTGATTTGTACGGTGAATGGCGTTGCCGTTTTGTCCGTTTGTGCAAAAACGCTTGCAGATGTAACCAAAGAAATAGCAGTCAATGCCGCAAAAAATCTTTTATTATTCATATTTCTTTATTATATCGCTTCCAATGTGACCCGGTTTATTTTTCCACTAAAGATGAAAGGCGCTTTATAAGCCACAGTAACCGCGGTTCCTACATCACGTCCCACGTCCAAACCTTCGGTGGAATGTCGGGCGGAACCGATTTCAAAATTCTGCGTGGCTACTTTGTCTCCGTTAATATATAAAGTAACCGCTTTATTTCTATTGGTGATGTCCTGTTGTATCTCCGCTTTCAATTTTTGCTTTCCCGTTCCGATTGTTTTATTGGACGTCAATTCAATGGTTCGTCCTTCCGCATTGTAGGCAAAAGCTAATTTTCCGCCTTTTACATACAGGCTAAACCCACCGAGATATCCTCCCGCCGACAGCAAAACGCCCTGGTCTTTTATAGTCGGAATGTCCACATCCGCAACGATTGAATATGAAGCAGTATTGACAAAATAAGGTATGGAAAATGGCGTAAGGTAAGCATCCGAATACAACACGACTTGATTTTTACCGTTGTATACGTTTTTGTTTTGGATATCCCATGTTTCTTTCAACGGATAGACATTATATTTCCATGCTTCGGCATCGAACGCATCTGCCAATTCCTTTACTTTATCGGGATATTTATCCGCTAAATCGTGGAGTTCGTTGAAATCTTCTCTTACATTATACAACTGTATTTTTTTATCGCCTTCGGGCAACACTCTTTTATAACGGTCGTTTTTGCTTGGGAACGCGGCTTTCCACCCGTCTTTGTAGATAGCGTAAGCGCTTGTCGTTTCGTTGTATTGAATCGTGTGTCGTTCGGGCAAATTTTTGTTTTCCGGCGCAATGGTGTATGCCAGACTTACGCCTTCTATCGGCTCTTGCGGATAACCGTTGATGACGGTTGGCGCTTTCGCTCCAATCAATTCGATCGTTGTGGGCAAAATATCATTCACATACGTATATTGATTGCGAATGCCGCCCTGGTCTTTAATCTTTTCCGGATAGAAAAAAATCAGGGCGTTGTGCGTTCCACCTTCGTAATGAGGATAGCCTTTGTAGTAACGGAACGGCGTGTTGGCAGCTGCCGCCCAGCCGTCGGGATAATTGGCAGATGAAAATTCCGTACCCAATAAATCAATATTTTTTATGTACTTATCCAGTATTTGTTCGCGTGTGGCATCGGGAGCGTTTGGCAGGAAGCGTCCGACCTCTCTTCCGGCGCCTTCCGCGCCGTTGTCGCCAACAAGCACTACCACTAAGGTATTATCCAACTGCCCGATTTGCTCGATGAAGTTAATAATCCGTCCCACTTCATAATCCGTCTGTGAGATGAAACCGGCATATACCTCCATAAAACGGGCGAACAGTTTCCTCTCGTTTGCCGGAAGGCTTTCCCATTCTTTCACACCCGGATTCCGGGGTGCTAACGTGGTGCCGGCAGGCACTACGCCCAATTTAATCTGATTTTGCAATACCGTTTCGCGATATTTATCCCAACCGGCGTCAAATTTTCCCTTGTATTTGTCGCTCCATTCTGTGGCGACTTGATGCGGTTCATGTCCTGCACCGGTCGAGAAATAAAGGAAGAAAGGTTTTTCGGGAGCTGCCGATTTCTGGTCGGAAATATATTTGATGGCTTCGTTTGCCAACAAGGTGGTTACATGGCGACCTTGCGGGTCTTCCGGCTCGCGTTGCGTATCGCGATACAAGGTCGGGTGCCATTGGTCTGTACCCCATGCTTCGGGCGGGAAGCCAAAATAATGGTCGAAGCCGCGTCCGGTAGGCCAACGGTTGAAAGGGCCTGCCTGTGTAGCGTCGGAAGGATGCGTCAGGTGGTATTTGCCGATGGCAAAGGTGTTGTAACCGTTTTCACGGAGCGTTTCGGCAACGGTAGCCTTCTCGAAAGGCAGATAACCGTCGTAGCCGGGCGTGTTGTACGCATTGTGGGCAAAAAATCCGAAATGCACGGAATGTTGATTGCGTCCTGTGAGCAAAGCGGCGCGGGTAGGTGCGCTGAATGCACAGGTGTGATAATTGGTGTAACGCAATCCCTGATTTGCCAGCCGTTCGATATTCGGCGTTTCAATCAATCCGCCGAAAGCGGTTGTTGCACCGTAACCGATGTCGTCAATGTGAATCCACACTACGTTGGGCGCGCCTTTGGACGCTTGCGGATTGATTCTCGGCAAGGATTCTTTGGTGTCGGCGATCGTTTTCCCGATTTTTCCCTCAAATGCAGGGGTCGGACTGTGTTGTGCTACGGCAGTTCCTCCGAACAATAAAGCGGAGGATAATAGTCCCAAGTTCTTTTTACTAATCATTTTCTCTAAATTTAAATTATTACTATTTGTTTGAATTTTCAGGGGATAATAATGTTCCAGTTCGGATTTACGGGGTCTATCAATGTCGATAACTCTATTAGCTTTAACACATCGCCTTGGGCCGTTTGGAGAATCGTTGCCACCGTTTCTTTCGGATTAATAAACAAACCCGCCAATTGCTCTTGCGTAAACGTTAATTCCAAATCGGCTTTTACATCGGGCTGGTTAGACTTTTGGCGCAATACGCCGTTTTTCAAAATCAGCAGAATATTTTTCTTCTCTGCCGGTAAATGCAGCCGGATCAGTGACGACTTTCCCGCTGCGCGTTGACCGTTTATCGATACCGAAAGTAAGTCAATCAGCGACTCTGCATTCAGTTTTTTCAGAAACTCACCCGTATTTCGCGAAGCTTGTTTCGCAGGACTTTGATCGCGCAGTTCCAATGCGCCGGTCAAGTAAATGTTTCGCCATAAACTTGATTCGCTCTGATAACCGATTTGCTCGAAAGCATCGGCTTGAAGATTGCGCGCTTCCCAATTGTCGGGATTGGCAAAAACCACGTGTTTCAGCACTTCCGCCACCCAGCGATAGTCGCCTTCATCGTAACTTTTCCGTGCTTTGGCAATTACGGTAGCCTCGCCACCCATATAATCCAAATAACGTTTGGCCGCTTCCGTTTCCGGTAACTTATTGTAATTAGCCGGATTGCCATCCCACCATCCGAGATAATACTGATAAATGGCCTTTGAATTGTGTTGAATGGTGGCGTAATAATCGCGGTTAAACCATTTTTTACCCAATTCGGCAGGCAATTGGATGGTTTCGGCGATTTCTTCCATATTCAAACCACGATTTGCCAGAAAAATCGTCTGGTCATGAATATATTTATACAAATCGCGTTGTCCTTCCAGATAATCAATCGAATTTTTGTGTCCGTAAGCAGGCCAGTTATGACCCGGAGCAACAATTTCGATGTCCTTTCCAAACAAATCGAGCGCTTCGTCGATGTAGGTGTACCAGGCCCGTGTATCGCGCGTTTTAGCTCCGCGAGGTGTCAGGATGTTATGATGCGAGCGCAAAATATTGTCGGCGGGGAAAAGGGTCTTGTATTTCGGCGCAAAAAAGTGCATTTCGGCAGGAGCTTCCGCGTTTTGTGTCAATTGAAAAATCAGTTCAATGCCGTCAATGTCCAGCTTTTGTCCGGTATGCGTAATGCTGATATTCGGCGGAAGCAGGCTGGAAACGCCACCGCCACTAAAACTTTTACCTACTCCGGCATCCACCGTTCCGTATTCATTTCTGGGCAACGGACGTCCAAACTGGTAGCCTGCACGCCGTCCCATAGCCGTTCCGAGCAATATACCTTCGCTGACGGATTCTTCATAAAATCCGATCGGCGCAATGTATTTCACTTTGCCCGACAAAATATCTTCTGCTTTCACAACGCCTTCGATTCCACCGTAATGATCCGCATGACTATGAGTGGTAATAACAGCAAGAACCGGGCGTTCGCCCACATGTTTCTTAATCAGGTTGTGTCCGGCACGGGCAGCTTCGACATTCGTTAACGGGTCAATCACGATATAGCCCTTATCGGTGCGAATAAACGTCATCACGGCCAAATCCAACGAGCGAATCTGATATACGCCATCGGTCAGTTTAAACAATCCGTTAAATACATTCAGTTTGGACTGACGCCACAACGACGGATTAACCGTAGCAGGCGCTTCTCCTTTCAGAAAATCGTATTCATGGAGATTTACAATGATTTTCCCTGCCGCATTACGGATGATTCCACTATCAAGCGTGGCAATAAATCCGCGTTGCGCTTCTTCAAAATCAAGCGAATCGGTAAAATCCAATTCGGCATAGACTTTTTTGTTAATCTCTTCCGTGTATTTGGTTGCCGGTTTTGGCGTGGTTTGTGCCCACCCTAAAACCGGAATTAAGCATAAAAATAACAGCTGCTTTTTCATCAATCCATGTTTATTAATATCCTTCGTTTTGATAAAGTTCCGGATTCAAATCGCGTTGTTCCTGTGGAATAGGATAGAGATTGTTCCGTTCGGACACGGCGGCTTTGAACTTTTGCCCTTTAAACTCTACATCTTTCGTAAATTCCACCAACTTGCCCCAGCGCACGAGGTCGAACCAACGTTTTCCCTCTTGCACAAACTCGAAGAAGCGTTCGTCTTGTACGGCTTTGAGGAAATCGTCATGGTTTAGCCCGCTCAAATCCACGTCGGCATTGGGCGTGGTCACCGGCAATTTGCCGAACGCGCGACGACGTACCTGATTGATTGCTTCGTAAGCCTCGGCGGTAGGCGCGCCGTTCCGTTCGTTGACGGCTTCGGCATAAATCAGCAGCACATCGGCATAGCGAAGAACGGGGAAATTGATAGGGTCGGACGAACGTAACCTGTAATCAATGTATATACTGCTTACATATTTTATAAACAACGCACGCGGAAAGGTCACAAGAACTGCGCCGGTTGCAGGATTTTTCACCTCTTTCACATACGATACATCGCGGCGTGTGTCGCCTGCCGCAAAACGGTCGTAACCTACTGCGTCGCTGGTGGAAATATCGGGCGGTTCTACGCTCAGTGTCGGCCCGTAGTAGCATACCGAAACCAAGGTGTTTCCGGTGCTGCCTGTCGTGCCGTTCTGTCCGTTTTCGAACTGCACGGAGAAAACGTGTTCCGGCCCGTTCTTCTTGTCGGGTTTGGTAAACAAATCGTCGAAGTTGTCCACTAATTTATAGCCATATACGCCGGCATCGTCGATAATACTTTTGGCCGTTGCCGCCGCCTTGTCATATTCTTTTCTTGTGAGATAGACTTCTGCCAGCAAAGCGACGGCAGCGCCTTTCGTCGGACGACCGAGGTCTGCTCCGGTATGTATGGGCTTCAGGGCTTGAGCGTCCGTCAAATCGGAAATAATTTGTTCATATACTTTTTCTTTGGGCGTACGTTCCACTTTCAGGAATTTATTATCGAGGGTTTCAGGCTCGTGCAACACTAAGGGCACATCGCTCCACAAGCGCACGGCGGTAAAATAGAGCAGGGCACGGATAAACTTGGCTTCGTTCACCAAGTGCGCCCGCAATTCGAGGTCGCTTTCCGACGTAACCGGTATTTCCGGGATGTTGTCGATAGCAATATTTGCACGGTTGATGCCATTGTAAATCTGTTTCCACACGAGAGCCACGCGGTCGTTGTTGGCATCGTAGGCCAGCTGACTGATCGATTGCACATGGAAATTGGACGCCGCTGCGCCGGCTGCTGCGTAATCGGTACCCATATCCGTAAGGAAATAAAGATTACGCCCATAGAGCGCCTGCTCGCCTTCGGTATAGGTGAGCGCCTGATACACGCCGTTGAGCGCTGATACGGCATCACGGTCAGAGGAAAAAAACCGTTGTTGAGAAATAGAGCCTATCGGGTCAATGTCGAGGTCGTTGCATGATACGGATGCCAAGCCGATTACTAATATAAATAATAACTTTTTCATTTCTTGTATGATGTTTTATGATTACTAAAATGTTATTTCAAGTCCCGCCAACCATCCTTTCAACGAAGGATAAGAGCCGAAATCAATCCCCTGATAGAGGTTTTGTTGTTCGTAAGTATTCACTTCGGGGTCGTAACCGGTATATTTAGTGAGGGTAAACAGGTTTTGTCCGGTTACAAACAATCTGACCCACTCTATTTTCACTTGCGATGTCCACGATTTGGGCAACGTATAGCCCAGCGTGGCGGTTTTCAGGCGGGCGTAAGAAGCGTCTTCTATCAGCCAGTCACCCACTACGACACTCGGCGCATTTTGTGCACGTGGCACCGTGTTGGAGGGGTTGGTTGCCGTCCAACGGTCTCTGAGCACGCCCGATGAGTTATTCACCAGCGAAGATATTTCGAGATGTGAGCGCATGGCGTTATACAGTTTGTTGCCGTAGCTGCCCTGTATCACGGCTGTCAGGTCGAAGCCTTTATACGAAAACGTATTGGTGAAGCCAAACGTAAACTTGGGTTGAGCGTCGCCGAGTACCACACGGTCTTCTTCGTTTATCACATTGGATTCGCCGCCCGAATCCACATATTTACGGTCGCCGGGTTGCACGGTTACCGTCTTTGTCCAACTGGGTTTGGGTATATTTACCAGGTCTTCGCCCGTTTGCACGATGCCGGCGCTCTTGTATCCCCAGAATGTTCCCAGCGCATAACCTTTTTTCACTACAAGCGGGTTGAAACGCCCGATGTTGCTGTTCGGTACACGCGGATAGTATGAATCCACCTCTTCGCCCAGACTTTCTACCCTGTTTTGGTTGTGAGCAATAACAAGTGCAGATTGCCAATTGAACGATTTTTTTTGTTTTCCTCTGACAACGTCAACGTTGACAGTCAACTCTACACCTTTGTTGGATACGCTGCCGATGTTTTCCAGCGCAGAAGAATATCCGCTGGAAGTAGGAAGCGGCACTTCCACCAACAGATCGTTAGTCAGTTTATAGTAAGCATCGAATACCAGATTGATCCGGTTATTCAGCAGGCCAAGATCAAAACCGGCGTTATATTGCGTGGTAGTTTCCCATTTCAATTCGGGGTTGGCAAGATTTTGGGGAGCATAGCCGGTTACAAGTTTTCCTCCCAGCCCATACAACACCGGCGACCAGTTCTGAATATATTGAAAATCGTTGATTTCCTGATTTCCCGTGCTGCCTGCGCTCAAACGCAGTTTCAGATTGCTGATGGGTTTCGTATTTTTCAGAAAATCTTCTTCATATACATTCCACGACAAACCCAGGGAGGGGAAATAACCCCATTGATTTCCCACAGGAAAGCGCGACGAACCGTCGGCGCGGAACGAAACCGTAGCATTGTAACGGTTCAGATAAGTATAGTTCACCCGTCCCAACCACGAATTGAGAACCGAAGGAATGGCATTGCTCTTCGCCGGCGAGGCATCACCACTGCTCAAGTCGTTGAATCCGGTGATATTGTTCAAAAAGTTTGTGGCGGAAGCCACCGCGCTTTCCGTATAGGTGTTTTCGGTGGTGTATCCGGCCAAAGCCGTCAGGTGGTGATCATCGTTAAACGTCTTATCATAGGTCAGCGTAAACTCAGTCTGCCAACTTTTGGTAAGGTTGTTTCCCACAAACCCGCGCCCGTTCGTAGCAGTGCCGACAGTAGTATAATAGGGAGCATAATAATTTTGTTTGGTGTTAATCAGATCCGCGCCGGCATTCACTTTCGCCGTCAGTTCGGGAACGATTTTGTATTCGGCAAAGAAGTTACCGAATGTACGGTTCACCTTCGTTTCATTGACAATATCTTTCAGATTGGCAATGGTATTAACGTTCATTTGATACGTATCATCATAATGATAACTGCCGTCTTCTTCGTAAACAGGCACCACCGGTGACGTCAGCAATGCGTCCACCAAAGCATTGGGCGAACCGGCAGAAGCAGCGCCATTGCTGAAACCTGTTTGCTTGGAAGAACTTACCGATATATTCAAGCCTGTTTTGAATTTGTCACTAAACTTCCGGGTGAGGTTGGTTCGCAGAGAATAGCGTTCAAAGCCGGAGTTTACTATCACACCGTCCTGGTTGGAATAATTACCGGAGATGAAGTATTGCGTTTTTTCGTCGCCTCCCGACAAAGACAATTGGTGATTTTGCGTCAGGGATGTGCGGAAAACCTCATCCTGATAATTGTAGGAATTATTGGCAAAAGCATTTATCTGCTCTTGTGTGAAAATCTTTTCTCCGGCTATTCCGGCGGCAATATCGTTGCGCACTTCCGCCCATTCCTTGGCATTGAGCAGGTCGAGCTGGTTTCGCACCTGACTTTGTCCGATGCTTCCGGTATAACGTACCTTGTCTTTCCCCCTACCTTTCTTGGTGGTGACCAAGATAACGCCATTCGCTCCCCGTGAACCGTAAATGGCTGTAGCCGAAGCATCCTTCAGCACATCTATCGACTCTATGTCGGCCGGATTAATTGTTGCCAGGGCATTCAGTCCCGCACCCGAATAGCTTATGCCGGCTGAACTTGCCGCATTATTATTATAGATGATTTGTCCGTCGATGACGTAAAGCGGTTCGTTGCCGCCGGTGATGGAGTTTCCGCCACGGATACGGATGGAGGCTGAAGCGCCGGGTTGTCCGGAACTTTGGGTGACCTGTACGCCAGCCACGGAGCCGCTCAACAGATTGTCGAACGAGGTGGCCGGAACTTCCAGACTGTGTTTGGCAACAGACGCCACAGAACCGGTTAATTCGCTTCTTTTTTGTGTGCCGTATCCGATAACGACGACCTCGCTAAGGGTATTGTAACTTTCCTGCAACGGAATTTGTACCGGAACGGACGGTTTTTCGTAGATGTCGATCTCTTCCGACTTGTAGCCGATGTAACTGACTACAATCGTAGTCGGAATGGTTGACACGCCGACTTCAAACTTGCCGTCGATGTCGGTTATGGTGCCGGTATTTGTCTTTTCACCCTTGATCAGTACGGTTGCGCCGATAATCGGGTCACTGGTACGATTGTCAAGTACGACACCTTGAATGGTTTGTGCCTGTACGGAAGAAATACCACTGTACAGGGCAAGCAAAAAAACAATAAAATACGGGAAACTCTTGGAAGTTCCGGTTAAATGCGATAATTTTGTCATGCTAAATTTTTTTAGTTTCCAAGCGCCCCTTGATACCAATTTGCAGTCGGAGGAAGGGGGCGCTTTTTTATTTATACTATTTTTTACGGGGACAAAAGTATGGCCTTATTATTTTTTGTGAAATACCATATAGGGGGTATTTTTAATCTATCACAAAAAATTGTTTCTGATTTCCGGTTTCGGATCTGTCCATAGGGAACGGTCTTTATTGAGGGCATTGGCAATCACAAGAATCCTTGCAAATACGTGATACCGGCCTTCCGCAGTGTGGAAGTTGTGATGCGCCCCGTCCGGCAAGACAACCGGACCCTCCGGACGTGAATAGGCGGGATTGCCGATGGACGGTTCGAACAGCGTATCGGGCACTTGCTGGGCAGTTGCCGAAAGGACGCTCCATGAAAGGAGGATGAATAACAGCCTGTTTTTTTGCATAACC
>JAITPV010000171.1 GCA_031289275.1 Tannerella sp. | reverse complement strand
AATACCCGCGGACAGAAAGGCCCCTGGAGCAAAATCTATCGCGCTATCATTCCGTGATTTTCAACTGTCGAAGGCTCAATTCATCTCCCGTTCGCTCAGTTCCAGCCAGCGGTTTGTTTTTTGGTCGATGGCGTCGAGGACTTCGGCCATGCGCCGGGCTTGGCGGGTGAGTTCGTCGTGAGGCAGGGCGCCACTGTTCAGGGCGGTTTCCAGGTGCGCTTTTTCCGTGTCGAGTGCGGACAGTTCCGTTTCCAAAGCCTCAAATTCCCGCCGTTCCTGAAAGGTCAGTCTCTGTTTTTGCTCCTTCGCCGGACGGACGGCGACAGCTTTCTTCGGGTGAGAAACGTTTTCCTTGACGGCTTTCTGTTGCTCTTCCTTCCATTCGCGATACTGCGTGTAGTTGCCGGGAAAATCCTGCACGTCGGCATTGCCGTGAAAAACAAGGACGTGATCCACCACCTTGTTCATAAAATAACGGTCGTGCGATACGATAATCACGCATCCCTTGAAACGCTGAAGGTATTCTTCGAGCACATTCAGGGTGACAATGTCCAGGTCGTTGGTCGGCTCGTCGAGCACAAGGAAATTCGGATTGCGCATCAGGACGGTGCAAAGATAGAGCCGGCGTTTTTCGCCGCCGCTCAGCTTGCCGACGTACTGATGCTGCCTGTCGGGGGTAAAGAGAAAATGATTCAGGAATTGCGAAACGCTGAGCGTTTTCCCGTCGCCCAGGGTGATGTATTCGGCGATGTCCTGTACGACGTCGATGACTTTCTGGTTATCGTCGAACGCAAGTCCGTCCTGGCTGTAATAGCCGAACCGTACGGTCTCGCCGATGTCGAAATGTCCGCTGTCGGGCGCCACTTCGCCGACCAGCATCTTGATAAAGGTGGATTTCCCCGTCCCGTTGTTTCCGATAATCCCCAACTTTTCGTAACGGGCAAAGGTGTAATTGAAATCGTTCAACAGCGGTATCCCGTCGTATTGCTTGCCGATTCCCACGGCTTCAAAAATCTTGGAACCGATGTAGGCCGATTGCACGTTCAGGCGTACATGGCCGGCCTCCTGTTTCTGTTTCGCCTTTTCTTCCAGTTCATAAAAGGCGTCGATACGGTATTTGGCTTTCGTGCCCCGCGCCTGCGGCTGCCGGCGCATCCATTCCAGTTCTTTCGAAAGCAGGTTGTTTGCCCGGTCAATCTCTGCATTACGCACCGTGATTCGTTCGCTTCTTTTTTCCAGAAAATAACTGTAATTTCCTTTGTATGAATACACCGTTCGATGATCTATTTCCAGGATTTCGCTGCAAACGCGGTCAAGGAAATAACGGTCGTGGGTGACCATCAGGATACTGATCGTGGAACGGTTCAAATAGCCTTCCAGCCATTCGATCATTTCCAGATCAAGATGGTTGGTCGGTTCGTCCAGCAGGATCAGTTCCGGTTCGGTAATCAAGACATTGGCCAGGGCGACCCGTTTGAGTTGTCCTCCGGACAAGGCGCCGATCTTGCCGTCGAAACGGTCGATTTTCAGTTGCGAAAGAATCTGTTTGGCTTTACGCTCATAGTCCCACGCTTTCTCGTGTTCCATCCGGGCGATCAGTTCTTCCGTAAGCGCGGGATTATCCGCCCGGAGTGCGGCTTCATATTCGGCAATCAGGCGGACGGTGGGATGGGAAGAATGAAAGCAGGCTTCCAGGACGGTCATTTCTTCGGGATAACCGGGGGCTTGTTCCAGATAGCCGACACGCAGGCCGTTCCGGAAAACGACCGCGCCGTCATCATATCCTTCCTTGCCGGCCAGGATATGGAGCAGCGTTGTTTTGCCGGCGCCGTTTTTGGCTATCAAGCCGATTTTCTGCCCCTGCGCCACGCCGAAGGTGATGTCGCGAAACAGGATCAGGTCGCCAAAACTTTTGGACAGCCGGTCTATTTGTAGGTAACTGGTCATAATCTCATTCGCTCCGGGTGCAAGGTTGCACTTTTTCAGTTTTGTTCTTTCAGGATGACATCGTGCGCTCCGCCTTCGACAATACTGGTGGACGAAACAAGCGTGATTTTGGCGTTCCGTTGCAGTTCTCTGATGCTAATGGCTCCGCAACTGCACATGGTGGCTTTGATTTTCCCCAGCGTAATGGCGAGATTGTCTTTCAGCTTGCCGGCATAGGGGACGTAGCTGTCTACGCCTTCTTCGAACTTCAGCGATTCGGAACCGCCCATGTCATAGCGTTGCCAGTTTTGAGCGCGATTCGAGCCTTCGCCCCAATATTCCTTTACGTAATTATTGCCGACACGCAGGGTTTTGGTCGGCGATTCGTCAAAACGGGCGAAATAACGTCCCATCATCAGAAAGTCCGCGCCCATAGCCAGCGCCAAAACCATGTGGTAATCGTGTACCAGTCCGCCATCGCTGCATACGGGAATGTAAACGCCGGTCTCCCGGCAGTATTCATCGCGTGCGTGCACGACATCCATCAAGGCGGTAGCCTGTCCGCGCCCAATGCCTTTCTGTTCGCGCGTGATACAGATGGAACCGCCGCCGATACCTACTTTGACAAAGTCCGCCCCGGCATCCACCAGGTAGCGGAAGCCGTCGCTGTCGACCACATTCCCGGCTCCCACAAGCACGGCGTTTCCATATTCATGCTTGATCCAACGCAAGGTTTCCTGCTGCCATTCGGAATAGCCGTCGGAGGAGTCGATACACAAAACGTCGGCACCGGCTTCGATCAACGCCGGCACCCGTTCCGGGTAATCGCGCGTATTGATGCCTGCTCCGACCACGAGCTGCTTCGTTTCGTCGGACAATTCGTCGGGATTATCGCGATGGCTGTCATAATCTTTCCTGAAAACGAAGTATGCCAGATGCTGGTCTTTATCAATGACCGGCAACGAATTTAGTTTATGGTTCCACAGAATGTTATTGGCTTCGCTGAGCGATATGCCTAATTGTCCGACAATCAATTTGGAAAAAGGGGTCATGAACTCTTTGACTTTCCTGTTCAGCGGATCTCTTTCTTCGCGGTGGTCGCGGCTGCTTATCAAGCCGAGCAATTTTCCGTTGGAACTGCCGTCGTCCGTTATGCCGATCGTCGAATGTCCGGTCTTTTTCACAATCCGGATTACATCCGCCAGCGTATCTTCGGGCGTAAGGTTGGAATCGCTGACCACAAACCCGGCCTTGAATTTCTTTACCTTGCGCACCATGCTTGCCTGGTCGGCTATCGACTGCGAACCGTAGATGAAAGAAAGCCCTCCGTTACGCGCCAGTTCAATGGCTAATTCCGGCCCGGAAACCGACTGCATGATAGCGGACACAAAGGGGATATTCAGTTCGATAGCCGGCGTATCGTCTTTCGCATACTTCACAAGTGGCGTTTTCAACAAAACGTTGGACGGGACACATTTTTTGGTCGTCAGACCGGGGATCAGTAAATATTCCCCAAAAGTTCTGGATACATCATCTAAATAAATTGCCATAGATCAATTTTTTTACGGGAAAAATAAATTAATCCGCAAAGCTATGAATTTTTGCCGGGAAAAAAAAACTCGTCAGACGGGGAAATTAAGAATTAAGAAGTAAGAGTTAAGAGTTATGAGATGACTGCCGATATGCTTCGGCGTGTTGGGTTTGATGTCTTTTCTCTATGCGCCAAGTCTGTCGGTTGTATAGGAGATTGCGGGTCAAGCCCGCAATGACGAGGCTGGACGGATTTCCCATGTTCGGCGTAGCGTCCTCGCTACGTCGCAGCTAAAAGTCGGCCTCCGGCCGGCATGGCAAGGCAAGAGCCTTGCTTTTAGCACGACGAAGTCCGGAGACTTCGCCGAACGGACGGTGTCCGCGGCGTCCCGTCA
>JAITPV010000068.1 GCA_031289275.1 Tannerella sp. | reverse complement strand
CCCATCCGCTTTGAAGAGGGTGTCGGTCTCTATCTTTGTGAAGCTTTTGCCGCAGGCCGTCCGGCCATTGAGCCTGACACCGGTTCTTTCCGCGAAATAACCGGCGATGCGGGAATCCTCTACTCGCCCAACTCGCCCGAAGCCTTGGCCGACGCCATCGCCCGGCTTTTCAATACGGAGGGACTGTGGAAAGAATGTTGCAACAATGCGCTTCAACTTTCCGCATCCCGCTACAATGAAACCGTTCAGGCCGGGGAACTTTGCCGGATTTATTCCCTGTCGAAAAAAGCGTAAGGGGTGGAAGTTCCCATTTCAATTTGATACGTTTAAATACCCGTTAAGCATGTCCACCGTACTGCAAATAACGCCGGGACATACGCCTGCAATCAGTCCCTTGTCTAAGATCTGTTGCATTTCTTCCGGTATGGAAAGGTCATGCCCCAGAATATCCTTACATTCGGTTGACCGATACTTTTCCACAAACTTTTTCCTGAGTTGCCCCATCACCGTTAAAGCCCTGTCTTTTTTATCCGTCTCTTGGGGCACGGCATGACCATATTTTAATCCTACCGCCATCAAAGCGCCGGTCAGGGCGCCACAACAACCGGCACACCACATTCCGCCACCGAAACAGGCAGAGACTCGCCTTGCCGTTACTGCGTCAAGACCGTTATTTTCGGCTACTTCAGCCAATACTATCTGCGAACAATCAAACCCCTGTGAAAATTGTTCCAAAACAAATTCCTGTGTCATAATTCTTAACTCTTAATTCTTCACTCTTAATTTTCATACGTTGTATCCTGCATTTTCCAACAGTTTCCGGGTAGACGATACGGTGTATCCCCGGTTGTTCTCGGTATTATCATCGGTATCGCGCGGATTGGCTCCCGCTTCGGCATATAATTGATTAATTCCGGCCAGGATGGACATTTCGGTCACTTCGTGTACGTTCATTGAGCGGGTCGGACGTACCACCAACTGTGCCACTGCGGCAATCTTGCACAGTTCCGGCGTGGAGATGGCGCCGTATTCAAACAGAGGCGACCCGGCAACGGGCGTGCGACGCATCACCGCCATCGCATCCACCTTATAATCCTTCGCCCGGAAAATTTCTGTGACAATTTCTTCATAACTGTGCTCCGGCCCGATAGGTTCTACGCAATAATAAAACTCCAGTCCGGCATCCCGTATCGCATCCAGCGTTTTCACCCGTTGCGCTACGGGTGCGCCGGTGTCTATTTCTTCGCGCATCCGCACGATATGATATGCGCCGGTAAATCCGGCATCCTTCAGTTTGCGGGCTGTCGGCAAGTCGAAATCGCCGATATTGGCTACAAAACGGATTTCGGGCGGAATGTGATCACGTACAGCCTTGCCGACGGCAATAAAATCGTCTATGGAATAATCGGCCGTAGTCATCAGGAATATGTCGTTTGCACGGTCTGCCACCAACTGTTTTACGCCTTCCGTGATTTCGTCAATGCTTTTCCGCCATCTGTCCGGCAACGCATAATGTCCCGCCGCCATCGAGCAAAAACGGCAATTAATGGAACACGGTTCGGCGTTGATGCCGATTTGAGCGAAGACATAACCTTTATTTTGAAAGATATCTTCACTCCGTTTCCGTGCCAGATACAACAGTTGATAAAACTCCAAACCGGTATTATCCACCGATAATAAGGTAACAATTTCTTCTTTTGTCAATTCGACATTCGCCTCGATTTTTTGAAAGATGTCATACATGCTATTTATCATTTAATGTATTACTAATTCAGTGAGTTATTTTTTATGGACACAAATGTGATAATAAAAAAATGAAACGCCTTGTATCTTCCCGTCAAAACGGAAAAACAGCTAACAATCACGAAAAAAACTTGTTGATAAAAAATACGTTCCATTTTCAGCCCGGCGGAACTCTCCGCTTTCTTCAAAAATCATTTTTTAGCCCGGCGGAACTTTCCGCTTTCTTCAAAAATCATTTTTCAGTCCGGCGGAACTCTCCGCTTTCTTTAAAAATCATTTTTCAGCCCGGCGGAACTCTCCGCTTTCTTCAAAAATCATTTTTCAGCCCGGCGGAACTCTCCGCTTTCTTCAAAAATCATTTTTCGTCCCGGCGGAACTCTCCGCTTTCTTCAAAAATCATTTTTCAGCCCGGCGGAACTCTCCGCTTTCTTCAAAAACCATTTTTCGTCCCGGCGGAACTCTCCGCTGCTTCCAAAAATAGCCTCCGGCCGGCACGGCAAGGCAAGAGCCTTGCTTTTAACACGACGAAGTCCGGAGACTTTGCCGAACAGAGGAATAAGGAAGGAGGATTGTGTGATCATTATGCTACTAAGGGCGCCGGGGAAGATAAGGAATTGACGGAATAAAAAAGAGGCTGTCCGAAAAGCCGGCAACCTCTATTTTAGTTTTTGTTCTTTTTTAGGAGAATCCTTTTTTGTATAACGTGATCCACCTGGGGCTCGAACCCAGGACCCCATCCTTAAAAGGGATGTGCTCTACCTGCTGAGCTAGTGAATCAACCGAAATTATTTATGAGAACGCGGGTGCAAATGTAATACATTTTTTCGTATAAACAACCCCTATCATGTCTTTTATTTCTTCCCGTGCTATGAAATAAGAAATTATCCCGTAAATTTGCCCTCGATTAAAAACAGAAATAATGATGATGAATAAGCTCTTGCCGCGCACGCAGGCATTTTACGGTCGGACAGTGGCCGTCTTATGCGTTCTTATGGTCGGTATACATGCGGCGGCACAAGTTCCGCCGCCATTGAAACGTTTTCTTGAAAAGCCGGTCTTAAAAGGCGCATCGGTGTCCTTTATGGCGAAGGAGGTGAAAAGCGGTGACATCGTATACAGTTACGAACCGGAACTTCAATTAAGCCCGGCTTCGGTGATGAAATCCATCACGACGGCCACGGCGCTGGATATATTGGGCGAAACATTCCGTTTTGAAACATCCGTCCTGTATGACGGTGAAATCCGCGACAGCGTCCTGACCGGCAACTTATATATTTATGGTACGGGCGATCCGACCATCAATTCTTCCGAACCGGAAACGCCCAAAGACAGCCTTTTCGACGTCTGGGCTTCGGCGATTCAACAGGCCGGTATCCGTCAAATCACCGGAAGCGTCATTGCCGACGAAAGTATTTTCGATACGGAAGGCGTGTCCATGAAATGGATGCGCGAAGATTTGGGCAGCGATTACGGACAGGGAAGTTACGGCCTTAATATATTTGACAATCTCTATACATTATATATAGATAGCGATACGGCAGGCACGCGGCCAAGCCTTCTCTACTGCGAACCCTCCATGCCGTTCCTGACGTTTCACAATTACCTGACGGCCGTTCCCGTACCGTCCGACAGTTGCTACATCACCGGCTTCCCTTTTTCCAATGAACGTTATCTGTATGGCGTCGTATCCGCCGGTCGCTGCCGGCATAAAATCAAAGGCGACATTCCCGATCCAAGCCTTTATTTAGCGCAATATTTCAATCACTATCT
This sequence comes from Tannerella sp., assembly GCA_031289275.1. Classification (GTDB taxonomy): domain Bacteria; phylum Bacteroidota; class Bacteroidia; order Bacteroidales; family Tannerellaceae; genus Tannerella. Next base: position 6,293 of record JAITPV010000068.1, on the reverse strand, counting down.
GCAACGCCGGGGCATCGAAGTGAAGGGGACGCCTACGTGTTACCGGCTCTTGTCGGAAGCCGGACAATGGTCTGCTTCCGAACGCAAAAAATTGATTACTACTTATTCCCTTCCCCTGAGCGAAATGATCCGTATCACGAATTTCGTCAGTCATAATCTCTATGCCGATGCACTGCTTAAGACACTTGGCTTGCAATACGCGCCCTCCGGCCAATGGGAAAGACTGTCTTCTTTTGAAAAAGGCGTCAGAACGCTGAAGAATCACTGGAATAAAAAGGGATTGAACACGGCTTCGTTATGGATGTATGACGGTAGCGGGCTGGCCATTACCGACAAGGTAACAACCCGTTTCCTGTGCGACCTGTACGCATGTATGGCCAATCAGCCGAACGTTTCGGAGACCTATTTTCAATCGTTGCCCCAGGCCGGAGTGGACGGGACGCTGCGGAACATGTTCAAAGGTTCTCCGCTACATGGAAAAGCCCGGATGAAAAGCGGCAGCATGAGCCGTGTCCGCTGCTATGGCGGCTACATCACCAAAGATGAAAAGCAATATGCCGTAGCGATCCTGATAAATAACTTTTCGGGTAAAAGCAACCGGATGAAAGCGCTTATAGAAGAATTATTTTTATCTCTTTTTTAAGGTATTGGGATGAAAAACGAAGATTTTCAAATAAAAAAACATGAATTTCCCTGTTTCTACCATCAAATTCACTACATTTGCCTCCCAAAAAAATGATTTAATCGCATGAGTGTATCCATCAAAGAAGTTACGACAAAAAAAGAACTTAAGAAATTCGTCAAGTTCAACATCGCACTGTATAAGAATCATCCGTATCATGTGCCCGGATTGATTGATGAAGAAATGATCACCTTGTCCAAGGAAAAAAATCCCGCATTCGAAGTCTGCGAAGCGATTTATTTTCTGGCCTATAAAGACAACCGAATCGTCGGACGTATTGCCGGCATTATCAATCGCAAAAGTAACGAAACATGGAAACAGAAACATGCCCGTTTCGGGTTTGTCGACTTTATTGACGACCGGGAAGTCGTTGATAAACTTTTCGATGCCGTCGAAGACTGGGCGAAAGCCAAAGGGATGGATACGGTTCACGGGCCGTTGGGATTTACGGATATGGATCATGAAGGCATGTTGGTGGAAGGATTCGATCTGATGGGAACCATGGCCGCCATCTACAATTATCCTTACTATCCCGAACACATGAACCGGATGGGATATGTAAAAGACTCGGACTGGCATGAGTTTAAGATTTATATTCCGGAAAAAGTTCCCGACAAACATTTGCGTATCGGTGAAATGGTCTCTCGGAAATACGGCCTCGAGGTCATCAAGTTCAAGAAAAAAAAGGAAATATGGCCGTATGCGTACAAGATTTTCAACGCGCTCAACCAGGCCTACGCGCCGCTGTACGGATATACCGAACTCACGCCGAAACAGATCGATTACTACGTCAATATGTACATTCCCATGCTGCGGATGGACTTCATCACGATCATCGTCCGCAAGAGCGACGACGCCGTAGTGGGCTTCGGCATCACGATGCCCAATCTTTCGCGGGCGCTGCGGAAAGCCAAAGGAGCATTGCTGCCGTTCGGAGTCATTCCGCTCCTGAAGACGCTCTATTCCAAGCCGAAGGTAATAGACCTTTATCTGATGGGCGTCTTGCCGGAATACCGGAACAAGGGCATAAATGCGTTAATATTTAACGACCTGATTCCGCGTTTCATTCAATTAGGCGTAACTTATGCCGAAAGCAATCCGGAATTGGAAACCAATAGCGCCATACAAGCCCAATGGGACTACTTCACACGTGAACATCATAAAACAAGAAGAGCTTTTATTAAACAATTATGATTGACTATGAATGAATTAAATTCCGCTTTGCAACAAGAAACCGAATACACCGATGATGATATAAAATCGCTTGAATGGCGCGAACACATCCGTTTACGTCCGACCATGTATATTGGAGGCTTGGGCGACGGCACTTCACCGGACGATGGCATTTACATTTTGTTGAAAGAAGTATTGGATAATTCTATTGACGAATACATTATGGGGTATGGAAAAAGCATTTCCGTCACCATCGACGAAGGAACGGTAACGGTTCGCGACTACGGACGGGGCGTTCCGCTCAATTCGGTCGTAGACGTATCCAGCCGGATGAATACCGGCGGAAAATACGACAGTAACGCATTTAAAAAAACCGTCGGATTAAACGGCGTAGGCATTAAAGCGGTAAATGCGTTGAGCAGTTATTTCCAAATAATCAGTTACCGCGAAAAGGAGTGTAAAAAGGTAGAATACCATACGGCTATCATTATCAGCGAATCCGAAATTGAAGATACTACGGAGAAAAACGGCACCCTGGTTACTTTTACGCCCGATAGTGAGAAATTTGTGGATTATGTGTACCGGGATGAATTTGTGGAAAGCCTGTTGAAAAACTATGTTTTTTTAAATGCCGGACTGACCATTACTTATAATGGCAAGACGTTTTACTCCGAAAACGGACTGGTCGATTTATTAAACGAAAACATGACGACCGAACCGCTATACCCCGTCATTCATTTGAAAGGGCACGATATTGAAGTGGTTATTACGCATATTAATCAGTATCGGGAAGAATATTATTCGTTTGTAAACGGACAATATACGAAAGATGGAGGCACACATTTGTCCGCTTTCCGCGAATCCGTTGGCCGTGTCGTCAAAGAATATTACAACAAAAATTTTGAATACTCCGACATCCGTTCCGGCATTGTGGCGGCCATTAGTATCAAGGTCGTAGAACCCTTGTTTGCCAATCAGACCAAAACCAAATTAAATTCAAGGGACATGGGGCCGGAAGGGCCTACCATTGTCAAGTTCATCAGCGATTTCATCAAAAAAGAGTTAGACAATTATCTACATATCAATACGGAGACGTCGGATATTCTTTTACGGAAAATCCTGGAATCGGAAAAGGAGCGGAAAGCTATCGCCGGCATTTCAAAGCTGGCGCGCGAACGCGCCAAAAAAGTCAATTTGCACAACAAGAAACTCCGCGACTGCCGTCTGCATCTGAATGATACCAAGAGTGAAAACAAAGACGATTCGTGTATTTTCATTACCGAAGGAGATTCGGCAAGCGGTTCCATCACCAAAAGCCGTGATCCGAATCTGCAGGCGGTATTCAGTTTGCGCGGGAAACCGCTCAACTGTTTTGGCCTGACGAAAAAGGTGGTCTACGAAAACGAAGAATTTAATCTGCTTCAGGCGGCGCTCAACATCGAAGACGGATTGGACGGATTAAGATACAACAAAGTAATCATCGCGACCGACGCCGACGTCGACGGCATGCACATCCGTTTGTTGCTGATCACCTTTTTCCTTCAGTTTTTCCCGGATTTGATTAAACGCAATCACGTCTATATCCTGCAAACTCCCCTGTTTCGTGTGCGCAACAAACAAAAAACCTTTTATTGCTATTCCGAAGACGAACGCATAAAGGCCATCACGCAGCTGGGGAAAAATGCGGAAATCACCCGCTTCAAAGGATTGGGCGAAATATCGCCGGACGAGTTTAAAAATTTCATCGGCAAAAACATACGGCTGGATCCCGTTTCCATGAAAAAAGAAGACCTTATTAAGGAAATGCTGGAATTTTACATGGGGAAAAATACGATGGACAGGCAAAATTTCATTATCCGGAATTTAGTGGTAGAAGAAGACCTTGTAAACGAATAAGAAAGAGATGGAAAAAACAATCAAAAGAGCTATTTTTCCGGGAACCTTCGACCCGTTTACGGTCGGACACCAGTCACTGATCGAACGTGCGCTTCATTTGGTAGATGAAATAATTATTGCCATCGGCATCAATCAAAACAAGAATAATTATTTTTCATTGGAGCAGCGCGTTGCATCTATTTCACATCTTTATAAAGACGAACCGAGGGTGAAAATACAGGCTTACGAATCGCTGACGGTCGATTTTGCACAACAAGTGGAAGCCCATTTTATTTTGCGCGGCATACGCAGCATCAACGATTTTGAATATGAAAAAAATATTGCAGACGTAAACAGAAAACTGACAGGCATAGATACCTTTATCCTTTTTACGGAACCGGATTATACCTATATCAGTTCCAGTATTGTACGTGAATTATTATCTTTCGGAAAAGACGTTTCCGGTTTTGTACCCAACGAATTTCAATTATATTAATGTTATGAAAAAGAATTTATTAGCGCTGATATTAAGTATATCCGCCATTTCAACTACCTGCACGCAGGCTCAACGGATAAGCGACGATTCCCGTAAATTGTCGATCGCCATGTATGCTATTTCCAATTTTTATGTGGATGACACCGATGAAAAGAAATTAGTAGAAGATGCCATCACCGGCATACTCGAAAAATTAGACCCTCATTCGGACTATTCCGATGCCGAAGAAACCAAGGAATTGACCGAACCGTTAGACAGTAATTTCGACGGGATCGGCATTCAATTCAACATGCTGACGGATACGTTATATATCATTCAGGTCATTTCGGGAGGCCCTTCCGAAAAAACAGGCCTGTTGGCCGGAGACCGGATTATTCTGGTGGACGACACCTTAATCGCGGGCGTTAAAATGAAAAATACGGACGTGATGAAACGTCTGAGAGGCCCCAAAGGCACCGAAGTGCGTGTCAAAGTGAAACGCAACGGACTGAAAGACTTGCTTGAATTTAAAATCATCCGTGGAAAAATACCGATCTTTAGTCTGGATGCCGCTTACATGGCCGATAAAACAACCGGATACATCCGCCTGAGCCGTTTTGCCGTATCTTCGACCGGTGAAGTCATAGAGGCCATGGACAAACTTAAAAAACAGGGAATGACCCATCTTATTCTGGACTTGCAAGGCAATGGCGGCGGGTATCTGCACGTCGCCAACGAATTGGCAGACGAATTTTTAGACAAAAGCAAACTGATTGTTTACACGCAAGGGAACAAACAGCCCCGTGAAAATGCCTTCTCCACCGAAAAAGGCGGTTTTGAGAACGGGCGCATAGTCATCATGGTAGACGAATATTCGGCTTCGGCCAGCGAAATCGTATCGGGAGCGATCCAGGACTGGGACAGGGGAATTATCCTCGGACGCCGCACGTTCGGCAAGGGACTGGTACAAAAACCCATCCCGTTGCCCGACGGTTCCATGATCCGGTTAACCGTTGCCCGCTACTACACCCCCAGCGGCCGTAACATCCAAAAACCCTATACCACCGGCGATGACAAAGCGTATAACCGGGAATTAATCGAACGCTATAACCGGGGAGAATTGATGAACTCGGACAGTATTCATTTCCCGGATTCGTTAAAATTTAACACCTTAGTCTCCAAACGAACCGTATATGGCGGTGGAGGAATTATGCCGGACGTATTCATCCCGTTCGATTCCACACATTATACGAATTACCACCGGAAAATTTCCAGCATCGGACTGATCAATCAGTTAAGCATGAATTTCCTGGATCAAAACAGGAAAGGGCTGACTAAAAAATATCCGAACATACAGACGTTCAAACAAAAATTTGAAGTGCCGGAAACCGCGTTACAGGAACTCCTGACGATGGCCGGGAAAGCGGAAATCGAATTTGACGAAGAGCAATATCAAAAATCGAGATCGCTTATTACGCTTCAAATAAAGGCGCTTATTGCACGCGACCTGTTTGACATGAGCGAATATTTCCAAATCATAAACGAAGACAATACAAGTCTGCAAGAGGCGTTGCGGATTATTAACGACCCGGTTTCGTATAATAAAATTCTGGGAAAAGAATAAATTCTAACAGTAAAACAGATGCGGTATTTCAATGACGGAGAAATGATTGTCCGGACATTGATCCAGATGACACAAAAAAACGGCTTATAAACCTGTTTATACTTCACGCAGAGATGGTTTTGTGCATGAAACGCCGTAGGCGTTGCCTGTGAATAACCCCCAAATTCATTTGGGGGTAAGTAGTCTCTCCTTAAAATCCATTTAACATTTTGATTGTCAATAAAATAAGTTTAAAAGAGTTTGGTATTTTCCACCAATTTTAGTACCTTTGCACCTAAGTACATGACAAAAACTCAAAGATATTAAAATCGAGTTTGGCAAAAGGATTAAGCAATGCAGCGGCAATGGTTTGTAATCCATACTTAAAGAGGCTCTTGGCCCGGTTTCCATGCTTTTTGATTTTTATCTGTTTTATGTTTTCGTGGACGTAAATTCCAACGACATACGCCCATGCGAAAGCAACC
>JAITPV010000064.1 GCA_031289275.1 Tannerella sp. | reverse complement strand
CGCAAACACTGTGTCGAAAGCCTGCAACGGCTCGGCATGGACTATCTCGATGTCTATATGCTCCACTGGCCAATCAACAAACTGGCGGTCGAGCATTTCTCCTCCGACGAGAGCATTATCGCATCCCCTACCACCGTCGAAGAGGCCTACGCCCAATTGAACAAGTTGAAGAAGGAAGGCCTGATTCGCTCCATCGGCATGAGCAACTTCGGACGCACACAGATGGAGGAAGTGGTTCGCACCGGCGTACCGGTGGACGTCAACGAGATGTCGTACAATATCGTATCGCGCGCCATCGAAGCCGAAATCGCGCCTTACTGTCTCGAAAACAATATCAGCATCATCGGTTCGATGGGCTTGCAACAGGGATTGCTGGCGGGTATCTACCAAACCGTAGAAGACGTTCCGCCGCATCAGGCGCATTCACGGCATTTTTCGCAGGAACGCGGAAAAGGCACGTCCCGCCATTACGAGGAAGGCGCCGAAAAAGAGCTTTTCGAAGCAGTAAACCGCCTGCGCGAAATAGCCGACGACCGGCATATTCACATTGCCCAGTTGTCCATCGCCTGGATACTGAAAAAGCCGTTTATGGCGTCAACCCTCGTCGGGTCGCGCAATATCAACGAACTGAAGGCAAATGTAGAGGCTTGCTCGCTGGAAATCCCCGACGAAACGGAAGCGCTGATCGACAAAATCAGTCAGCCGGTGCTGGATATTTTGGGAAACAATCCCGACTATTACGAACACAGTTCCAAGAGCCGGATTTTTTAAGGGTGCGTTTCATCTGCGGAATCTGCGCTGAAATCCGCGCCAATCTGCGTGAAACAAAGACAAACCCCGGCAGAGTATAACACGCTGTCGGGGTTTGCATGCTTTGTGGGCTTGTATGATTACATACAAGGTAACCCCGCAAGGTTTTTTTTCCAATGCCGTCACAATGATACCGGAATGATTTGAATAATACAAAAAAAAACAGCGCGTAGAAGTACATGAAATTCATGATTTTCTTCAGATAATACATAAAACCGCGATTTTTTCTTCTAAAATGCAAAACAAATCCAAAAAAAACCACTTACTTTGTCCCTGAATGAGGAAACAGTACCTCTATACTAACGTGATTGAATGAAGATGGACACACGAGAAACAAATCTGCTAACGGATGAAGCCGGCGAAAAAAAGCCTTTTACTCATCTGCAAGAAGCTCAACCTTCGGAGATTATACGTCCGGAAGAAACAGAAACTGTTGAAGAAACAAGTATTCAACAGGAAGTTATTAATCAATCGGATGCCGTTCCGGAAATAAGGGACGCCATACCGGAAGAACCGGACGCTTCCGTATCCGGCGCCGACGACATTGCCGCCCCGGAAGAGGACGACGTTGTCGCGGAAGAAGAAGTCCTTCTTCCGGAAGACGAAAACGTCGCGCAGGAAGAACCGGATGCTGCATTGGATGCCCCTGAGATGAAAGAACTCCCGACTACGCCGGATAACTATTGCGGCGAGTTGCAGGAAGCAATCGAAGTGGGAGCGATCGGGATGCTCAGCAAACAGAAAATTCTGGACGAACTGCAAGAACTCATTGCTCATGTGTCGCAGACTACCCGCGAACAAGTGGACGGACTGAAACAGGCTTATTACCGGATTACCCAATCGGAAATAGATGAATTGAAACAGGTATTTGTGGAAAACGGCGGCGCAGAAACGGATTTTGAAGCGCCGGAAGATGAAACCGCTCCTCTGTTAAAAGCATTGTTGGCCGAATACAAAGAGAAAAAGTCATTGCTTCACGAAAAAGAAGCGCTGACGAAAGAAGAAAATCATACAAAAAAATTGCAACTGATTGATCGGCTGCAAGTCCTGGTCGAAAGCCAGGATGATTTCAATAAACGGTATAATGAGTTTAAGGAAATTCAGCAAAAGTGGAAAGAATATGATCCGGTGCCACAAGGTCAGGCGCGGGAACTCTGGCGGAATTTCCAGATACAAAGCGAACGGTTCTATGATTTGGTTAAAATCAATAACCAGTTCCGCGACTATGATTTCAAAAAGAATCTGGAATTGAAAACGATTCTTTGTGTCGCAGCAGAAAAACTGGCCGGCGAACCCGATGCGATCTCGGCCTACCACCAGTTGCAGAAACTTTTTCAGCAATGGCGCGAAACCGGCCCTGTGGCGCGAGATGTCCGCGAAACGCTATGGATGCGCTTCAAAGAAGCATCGGGCCTTGTCAATAGAAAACATCAGGCGCACCTCGAAACGATAAAAGCCAAAGAAGAAAAGAGCCTGAATGAAAAAACAGCGATTTGTGAACAAGTTGAAAGCATTGATTACGATACGCTGAAGACCTCCAAAGACTGGGATAAGAAATCGGAAGAAGTCATCGGCCTGCAGAAAAAATGGCGCACAGTCGGCTTTGCCACCAAAAAGCATAATAACAAAATCTTCGACCGGTTCCGTACCGCTTGCGACCGTTATTTCGAGAAGAAGGATGTATTTTATAAATCCCTCCGGGTAGACTTGGAGAAGAACCTCCAACAAAAACGGGAGCTGATCGCAAAAGCCGAATCCTTCAAAGACCGTACGGACTGGAAAGATGCCACCAAGGCGATGATTGACATCCAAAATGAATGGAAGAAAATCGGCCCCGTAGCACGTAAAAATTCAGCCCTCCTGTGGAAACAATTTGTCGCAGCATGTGATTATTTCTTTGAACAAAAGAGTCGGTTGTATCATTCGCAGAAAACGGCAGAATCAACGAATCTTGCAACCAAACGACTTTTGATCGAAAAAATCCAATCGCTGGCCTCGAAACCTCCTACGAGTGAAACGTTGACGACGTTGAAATTGTTGATTGCCGAATGGAATACGGTCGGACACGTGCCGTTTAAGGAAAAAGACCCGCTACATAAAGCCTTCCGTGATGCGGTAGACCAACAGTACGACCGGTTGAACATCGCCCAGTCCGACCGCCGGATGCAGCAATTCCGTTCGACGCTGACGGATAACGGAAACGACAACGGGAAAAAACTTCATGGCGAACGTGATAAACTGATGCGAGCCTATGAACGGATGAAAAGTGAATTGCAGACCTATGAAAATAATGTAGGCTTTTTCAACGTCTCCTCCAAAGGCGGAAATAATCTGCGGAAAGAAATGGAACATAAGATTGAACGACTAAAAGATGAAATGGCATTAATTGTGAAAAAGATTGATGCAATAGATGAAAATCTCAACTAAAAAGGTTCATTATTTTAATCCCGGACACGAAACGGCCGTTTGGTTGGGCATGACGCATTATACCCCTCCGGCGCCGGTATGTAAAATGATGTCCGATTTGGCACTACTCCCGTTATGGTACGGCGAAGAAGGAGATTATGTGTTGGCCGATGAAACCACAGAGGCCTCACGTTTCCTGTCTTCTTTGCCCTTTGAACTGTCACCTCCGGCGATGCCCGTATCACCGGAGAAAATCGCTTTTCTTCCGGCGGATAACATTGAAGCCGCGCCGTGGGGTCTTTCGCCCCAGAGCGTCCATCTTTTCATGTCGCTCCGGAAAGACCATGCCGCCCTCACGGTTCCTCCCTACAACGATATACATCGCCGTCTGACCGGACGTCTGACCGCCGCCGAATGTTTGTCCGAAATACAATACCTCCTGCCGGATATGCCCCCGCTTGTGCGCCCCCGTTTCTGTTCGAACACGGATGAAATACGGCAGTTTATAGCCACCTGTCCGCCGCCGTATCTCCTGAAAATGCCCTATTCATGTTCCGGACAGGGATTGCACTGGATACGGAACAGAGAACCGGACGCGACGTCACTCCGCTGGATCACCGGCGCGATGAAAAAACAGGGACAAGTCAGCATCGAACAAGCCCTGGATAAGGTGCATGACTTCGCGATGGAATTTGAATCGGATGGAAACGGACAGTTGACCTACAAAGGCTTGTCGGTATTTCATACACTGCCGAAAGGCCCCTTCGGCAGCAGTTTGTTAGGCCACCCGGACATGCTGGAAAAGCAACTGCTGAGCTGTGTTTCCCCCCAACAACTGCACGACGTGCGAAATGCCGTCACAACCGTACTGACGGAAATGCTCGCCCCGGTTTATCGCGGCTATCTGGGCGTCGACATGCTGATTTACCGCCGGAACGGTTCTTTTTCGATTCATCCGATGATCGAACTGAATCTGCGCTATACAATGGGATTGGTTGCCTTGCAAGTAAGTAGTCGGTTGATACATCCGTCGGTGCAAGGTCGGTTGATTGTGGCCTGTGATTCTTCTCCGGGTGCGGCCTTGGCAGACCATCTTCACATGGAAAAAAGGCATCCGTTGCAAGTGGTAAACCAAAAAATCCATGCGGGATATTTTTCGCTCTGCCCCGTCACAACCGAAACGCAATACAGAGCGTATATCCTCATTCTGTGAACTGTGCCGGGCTCGAACCGGCGACCCCTGCCCTGTCAAGGCAGTGCTCTGAACCAACTGAGCTAACAGTTCCGCGACCGCAAAAGTATAAAAATTATTCGATTTCGGATCGTTTGCCGGCGAATTATTTTTTTGCCGGGCTATAAAGAATGAAACGTTTCGACTTTCACAAGCCCAAACGTCTCCGAATTACTTTTTTATAACGCAAAGACTTTCACAAGCCCAGACGTCCGAATTACTTTTATTTGAATTTGAATAAACTCAGCGTAAAGATAGGCACAATAAGCAAGGAAAACAAGATGAATTTTGTATGAAATTATTTTTTTTGATACTTTTTCCGCAACTCAACCGCAAAAACCCTCTGAAAAAGTAAAAAAAAGAATGTTTTTGTCGGATTTGTGCGAAAATATGCACGAATCAGGGATTCAAAGATTCAAAAATCCGGCTGATATTTATAATTCTTCTTACCTTTGCCGAAACTATCTAACAACAACAAAAAAAACATGAATGTACGAAATCTTTTGATCTTATTGTGCTGGATGCTTGCGGCGGTTTTGCCCGCGGAAGCGTCCTTTTCCGTTTACGACCTTACGTGCGAACAGGAAGAGAATCCCATCGGGATTGATACGCAGCAACCTTGCTTCAGTTGGAAAACACATGCCGTGGAACGCGGATTCATTCAGTCCGCCTACCGCATACAGGTGGCCGACGCCGGAGAGAAGGGCAACGTCTGGGACAGCGGGAAAACGCAGTCGGCGCAGTCGGTGCTCGTGCCCTACGCCGGTAAGCCGTTGAAACCGGCCACCGTTTATTACTGGAAAGTCATGACGTGGGACAAGGCGGGCAAGCCGTCGGCGTGGAGCGACGTGCAGTCGTTCGCCACGGGGCTGCTGTCCGGCAGCGACTGGGGGAAGGCCGCCTGGATCGCGCTGGAGAACGACCGCAAGGATGAATATATTGTGCCCGGACTGGCGGATGTGCAGCATGGGCTGAACGGACGGAAGACCGGATTCTACAAGCAGCCTCAGTTGCGCAGGGCGTTTACGGTGCAAAAGCCGGTCAGGCGAGCCGTGGCATACGTGGCCGGGCTGGGGCATTTCGATTTCTTCCTTAATGGTGAAAAGGTGGGGAATCATTTTCTGGATGCCGGGTGGACGAAGTATGAAAAGGAGGCGTTATATGTTTCGTTCGACGTGACGCACAGCTTGCAGACGGGGGCGAACGTGCTGGGCATGATGCTGGGCAACGGTTTCTACAATACGCCGTTTGAACGTTATCTGAAGATCATCATTTCGTACGGGGCGCCGAAGATGAAGCTGCTGCTGAAGATCGAATACGCGGACGGTACGGGCGAATACATCGTCTCGGACACGTCATGGAAGGCGACGGAAAGCCCGATTGTTTTTTCAAGCATCTACGGCGGCGAGGATTACGACGCCCGGCGGGAACAGGACGGATGGATGAAGCCCGGATTCGATGACCGCGCATGGGAGAAAGCCTTGCCGGCGGACTATGCAGGCCTCTTGCGGTCACAGCGTGCTACGCCGTTGACGGTACATTCCGAAATCCCGGTCGTGACATATTATAAGAATGGAAAGGGAAACTGGGTGTATGACCTGGGACAGAACTTTTCGGGCATCGTGCGGCTGGAGGCGCGGTCGGACGGAAGCCGGAAGATACGGCTCTGTCCGGCGGAGTTGCTGAACGCCGACAGTACGGCGAATCAGAGCGCTTCGGGGGCGCCGTTCTACTTCAACTACACCACGCGCGGCAACGGCGGGACGGAGCAGTGGCAGCCGCAGTTCACGTACTACGGTTTCCGCTATGTGGAGGTAGAAGGCGCCGTTCCGGACGGTCGCGAGAATCCGGACAACCTGCCGGTGATCGTTGCGCTGACCGGTCTGCATACTTGCAATTCGGCATCCGAAGCCGGATCATTCTCCTGTTCCAAGCCGCTCTTTAACCGGATTCACGCGCTGATCGACTGGGCGCTCCGCAGCAACATGGCCAGCGTCTTCACCGACTGTCCGCATCGCGAAAAGCTGGGATGGCTGGAGGAGGCGCACCTGATGCAGTACTCGCTGCAATACCGCTACCACCTGCCGCGGATGTATGCGAAGGTGATGAACGACATGCGCAGCTCGCAACTGCCGAACGGCTGCATACCGACCATTGCGCCGGAATATGTGCGCTTTGCCAACGGCTTCGAGGACACGCCCGAATGGGGCAGCGCATTCATCATCTGCCCGTGGTACGTCTATCAATGGTACGGCGACCGGCGGCTGCTGGACGAATATTATCCCGCGATGCAACGGTATCTGGATTACCTGAGTTCGAGGGCTGACGGTCACATCGTGGCCTATGGTCTGGGTGACTGGTTCGACATCGGGCCGAAGAATCCGGGTTATGCGCAACTGACCTCAAACGGCGTGTCGGCCACCGCTATTTATTACTACAATACCACCATCATGCGGCAAATCGCATCTCTGCTGGGCAAACCCGAAGATGCCGCCCGCTATGAAACGCTGGCCGGAGAGATACGGAAGGCTTTCGGGACGAAATTCTACGATCCGTCGACGGGCAGGATCGAGCGAAACAGTCAAACGGCTAACGCGATGACGCTCTACACCGGCCTGGCCGGCGACGAACAGCGCGAGGTCATCCTCCGCAACCTGGTCGACGACATCCGCGGACGTAACAATGCGCTCACGGCGGGCGACGTGGGCTATCGCTACGTGCTTCGTGCGCTGGAGGAAGGCCATCGTTCGGATGTGATTTTCGACATGAATACCAAGTACGATGTTCCGGGGTACGGCTGGCAACTGGCGCATGGCGCGACGGCCTTGACGGAGTCCTGGCAGGCGTATGGCTTTGTCTCCAACAATCATTTTATGCTGGGGCACCTGATGGAGTGGCTCTACAGCGGTCTGGGCGGCATCCGGCAGGATGAAAATTCGGTCGCGTTCAGTCGGATCGTGATCGACCCGCAGATCGTCGGAGACGTGCGCAATGCCCGCACCGGCTACGAATCACCTTACGGTATGATCCGTTGTGAATGGGAAAAGACGGACGGGCAGTACCGGATGACGGTCGAAATTCCGCCGGGCAGCACGGCGCGGGTCGGTATCGTGGCCGACGACGGGCAGCAGGTGACGAGTTACGGCGTGCCGTTGGACAAGACAGACGATATCCGGATTGTTGACAGGATACTCAACAAGATATGGGTCGAGGTCGGGTCGGGGACATACCGGTTCGAGGCAAAAAAGAGGTAGCGCGCAGATGACGCAGATTAGACGGATTTTCGCAGATTTTGGGGGTTTCGCCCACGGGTGAAAGGTCAAAAAATGGTTTTTGAAGGCGTCGCAACGTTGCGACGGGCTGAAAAATGGTTTTTGAAGGCGTCGCAATGTTGCGACAGGCCGAAAAATGGTTTTTAAAGGCGTCGCAACGTTGCGACGGGCTGAAAAATGGTTTTTGAAGGTGTCGCAATGTTGCGACAGGCTGAAAAATGATTTTTCAACGTCCCGGAGTTACACTTGGTGGTAGAGCGTCAACGGATCATTGTCGCCCCATGTAAAACTTTCAAAACGGATGTCTTCATCCATATTTTCCCAATGAAGTCCGAAATGCGATTCCGTCCATTCGGAACGCTGCCCGTCTGTTGCCTGACGTAAACGGGGGAAAAAACGCATCGGTTGGCTTTGGACTTCGCCCCTGACGGTTTCTATATAAATCCGTTCATCCTCGAACCAAAGTTTTTTTACCGTTTTCATTTTATACCTCTTGTTAGTACTCCACAAAGATACAAATTCAATTGAAAATTTCTAAACACAACGAAGAATACCTACTTTTAGGTATTGCAACCGGCATTCGTGTTGCTTGAAATGTCGTACCTTTGTGGAAAAACAGGGAACATGAAATTATCCGAATTAGAAACGGGAGAAACGGGTGTCATTGTCAAAGTGATGGGACGTGGCGCCTTCCGCCGTCGTATTACCGAAATGGGCTTCATCCGCGGTAAAGAAGTACGGGTTATCCAGAATGCCCCGCTGAAAGACCCTATTCAATACCGTATCATGGGCTACGATTTGTCGCTGCGCCGGAAAGACGCCGCGCTGGTCGAAGTCGTCGGCCCGACGCAGACCGCTGAAGCGCACACCGGCCATCCGCCCGTTTCGCAAAAGGATTTTACCTGTCCGCAAGACGAACTGCGAAGCATGGCCATCGACAAGGGAAAGACGATCAACGTGGCCTTTATCGGCAATCCCAATTCCGGAAAGACGTCTTTATTCAACTTTGTCTCCGGGGCGCACGAGCATGTGGGCAATTACAGCGGCGTGACGGTGGACGCCAAAAAGGCGGAAGTGAAACGGCACGGGTATACGTTCCGGATTGTCGACCTGCCGGGGACGTATTCCCTGTCAAGTTGTACGGCCGAAGAGCGGTACGTGCGCGATCATCTCGAAAATGAACATCCCGACGTGGTGATCAACGTCGTGGACGCCTCGAATTTGGAACGCAATCTGTATCTGACATGCCAACTGATCGACATGGACGCCCCCACCGTCATTGCGCTCAACATGTACGACTGCCTGGAACGACACGGCGATGCGTTCGATTACCATTCCCTGGCGAAGATGATCGGCATCCCCATCGTCCCGACCAACGGCCGGACAAGCGAAGGACTGGACGAACTTTTCACCCGCGTGATCCGGGTCTACGAAGAAACCGACCCCGTGCTGCGCCACATCCATATTAATTACGGCGAGACGCTGGAAAATGCCATCCGCAACGTTCGCGACGCGCTCCGGGCCGACGGCCACATCGAAGACAGCCAGTCAAAACGTTATTTAGCCATCAAACTGCTGGAACGGGACGGCGCGACGGAACAGTACGCCGGCCAGATGCCGACGCACGAAACCATCCTGAAGGAACGGGATAAAAACGTACAGCAACTCGAAGACATGCTGTTGACCGATAGCGAAACGGCTTTTGCCGATGCGCGTTACGGATTTATCTCCGGCGCGTTGCGCGAAACGTATGAGCCAAACAAAATCCGGGAAATATCCCGCACACAGATCATCGACACCTTTGTGACGCACCGTGTCCTGGGCTTCCCGATTTTCCTCCTCTTCATGTGGATCATGTTCGAGGCCACTTTCCGGCTGGGACAATATCCGATGAACTGGATCGAAGCGCTGGTCGGCTTCGCCGGCGAGTTTATTCAAAACAACCTCGCGGAAGGGCCGCTGAAAGATTTGCTGGCTGACGGCATCATCCGCGGCGTGGGCGGCGTGATTGTCTTCCTGCCGAACATATTGATCCTGTATGCCTTCATTTCCCTGATGGAGGATTCGGGCTACATGGCGCGAGCAGCCTTCATCATGGACAAGCTGATGCACAAAATGGGATTGCACGGCAAATCGTTCATCTCGCTCATCATGGGTTTCGGCTGCAACGTGCCTGCGATCCTGGCGTCGCGCACCATCGAGAGCCGTAACAGCCGGATGCTGACAATGCTGGTCAACCCGCTGATGAGTTGCAGCGCCCGGTTGCCGGTGTATCTGTTACTGGCCGGCGCATTCTTCCCCGGTCAGGCCGGGCTGATCCTTTTCGCCCTCTACGCCACGGGGATTTTGCTGGCAGTCGTGATGGCACGCCTGTTTAAACGGGTTTTTTTCAAAAAAGAAGACGTGCCCTTCGTCATGGAACTGCCGCCTTACCGTATGCCGACAGCACGCTCCATCACGATCCACATGTGGGACAAAGCCTATCAATATCTGCGCAAAATGGGAGGTGTGATTCTGGTCGCATCCATCATCATCTGGTTTTTGGGCTACTTCCCGCGCCCCAAGGAACAAAACCGGCGCTACGAACAACAAAAGGCTACCATCGAACAGTCCCTCCTGTCTCCGCAGGAAAAGACGGTGCAGATAGCGGAACTGACCCGCTTGTGGCGTATGGAAAGCCAGCAAAATTCCTACATCGGTCGTCTCGGTCAGGTCGTACAACCCGTGTTGCACCCGTTGGGCTTCGACTGGAAAATCAGCATCAGCCTCTTGACCGGCATGGCCGCCAAGGAAGTTGTTGTCAGCACGCTGAGCGTACTCTATACCGGCGAGTCGCCGGACGAATCCGGTGACACACAGTTGCTCGCCCGGCTGAAACAAAGCCGCGACGCCGACGGAAATCCGGTATTCACGCCGTTAGTTGCGCTGAGCCTGATGTTTTTTGTACTGATATACTTCCCGTGCATCGCCACCGTCACCGCCATCGTGAAAGAATCCCGTTCGTGGAAATGGGGCGCTTTCGTGATCGTATATACGTGCGTGTTAGCATGGCTCGTATCGTTTGCGGTTTATCAAACCGGTCTTTTATTCACTTGACGGATACGGATTATGTGGCAAGAGATAGCAATTAGCATCATTGGCGTTGTGACCGCCGGATATGTCGCTCGGAAGCTTTGGCGGCTTTTCCGTCCGGCGAAGCAAGACCCTTTCTGTGCAGGCTGCAACGCGCATTGTCCGCAGAAGGAATACGCAAAACCGCCGACCGTCGATGACAAAAAAAAGAAGGCGGAACGATAAAAAAAGCATTCCGGGATGTGGATTAATACTATATTTAATTATCACATCTAAGTACATGACAAAAAATCAAAGACATTGAAATCGAGTTTGGCAAAAGGATTAAGCAATGCAGCGGCAATGGTTTGTAATCCATACTTAAAGAGGCTCTTCGCCCGGTTCCCATGC
>JAITPV010000057.1 GCA_031289275.1 Tannerella sp. | reverse complement strand
TTCGCTACCCCCAATCGCTACGCTTCATTGGGGGTTATTCATATTGAACACTGCGTGTTCTGCCGACCACCGTCATTTTTACTTGTTTGAATTTTTTTATAGGGTCTCGCAGTGACGGTAGCTGTGTTGAGAAAAGGCATCAATCCCAACACAACGAAGAATACCGACAGTCATCTCATAACTCTTAACTCTTAATTCTTAATTTCTCGGCGATTGCTTCGTGCCTCGCAATGACGAGCTTGGACGGATTCCGCTCTCTTTACTGCTAATCATACATGTCATCCATTTTTATTCCTCATACATGGCGGCGATTTGGGTGGCGTAACGGGTGAGAATGACGGAACGGCGCAATTTCAGCGTATCGGTTAATTCGTTTGTCGCAATCGAAAACGGCTGTGTCAACAGCGTGAAACGTTTGATTTTTTCGTACGAGGCATCGTCTTTTTGACATTCCTCGATATGGCTTTGAAAGAGGCGAAGCGTTTCGGCTTTGGAGATCAGGTCAGCCCGGTCGCGATAGTCGATTCCCTGTTCGCGGGCATAGGCTTCGAGCGCCGGAAAGGCCGGTACAATCAGGGCGCTGACAAATTTATGCCGGTCGGCTATGACGGCGCATTGCTCAATATACTTGTTTCCGCTCAAGCTGAGTTCGATGGCCTGGGGCGCGATGTATTTGCCGTTGGAGGTTTTGAACAAGTCCTTGATACGCTCTACGAAAAAGAGCGTGTCGCCTTCGATGCGTCCGGCGTCGCCGGTACGGAAAAAGCCGTCTTCGGTGAAAACGGCCGCCGTTTCTTCGACATTCTTGTAATAGCCGGTCATGATGGTTTTTCCCTTGACTAAAATCTCCTGATTGTCCGGCGCAATTTTCACTTGCAGGTCGGGCATGATTTTCCCGATAGAACCGATCTGATAGTGTTCTTCGGGATAAAAACATACGGTGGCGCTTGTTTCGGACAGTCCATATCCGTATCTGACCGGGATGTGGACGGAGAGGAGAAATTCGGTGATATGGTCGGCCAGCGGCGCTCCGGCGACCGGGAAAAGATGGCCGCGTTCCAGGCCTAACACCCGTTTGAGCAGCGTAAACACCGTTTTGTCGTAGATGAAGAACCGGATGGCAAGTCCGACGGGCGGCCGGATTCCATTGCGTTTGTATTCCAGTTGATGTTTGCGTCCCACTTGAATGGCGCGTTGGCATATTTTCCGGAACAAACCGGGCGAATGGTTGATTTTTTCGTGTACGCCGGTGTATACCTTTTCCCAAAAACGGGGCACATTGCACATCATGGTCGGATGTACTTCCGGCAATACCTGTTGAATCTGTTTCGGGTCTTGATTGATCGCCACCTGCACGCCTTTATGGAAGCAGTAGCTACTCCAGGCTTTCTCGAAAATGTGCGTCAGCGGCAGAAAGCACATGGACACATCGCGGTCGTTGACCGCCGGCAGGCGGAGATCGTGGATACGCAGTACTTCCAGAAAGTTTGCATGTGTCAGTACCACGCCTTTCGATTTGCCGGCCGTACCGGAGGTATATACGATGGTTGCCGTATCTCCGGGCATCGCCTGGCTTTGGCGGGTTTTGGCTTCGGTCTCGAAGGCCGGGGAAGCGCCCAAAAGCAGGAACTGTTCAAAATAAACGGACGTCCGGTCTTCGGGATGAAGCGTTACCGCCGGGTCAAAAACGATTAATTGTTTCAGTATGTCTCCGGTCGATTGCTGCACCCGGAAGGCATGGTCGTACTGTGTCTGTTCGCCGACAAACAGGAGGCGAATCTCCGCGTCCCGGACAATAAATTCCATCTGCGCCGGCGAACTGGTGGCATACATCGGTACGGAAACGGCGCGAATACCGTAGGCGCCGAAGTCCGTATAGAAGCATTGCGGCATGTTCTGCGAACAGATGCCGATATTCTCCTGCGTGTTAACGCCGGATGCGATCATTGCCTGCGAAACAAGGCGGACGTGCCGGGCAAAATCTTTCCAGGAAATGTGTTGCCATTTTCCGGTACTTTCGTTGCGGTGACGGATGGCTGTCCGTGAGTCATATTTTTCTGCCTGCCGGCAAATCAATTCTGCTAAATGGTAGTATGGCATGTCTTTTTTATAGTTTATGGATGATTTTCATCATCTGTTCTCCTAATCCGATGGTATAACCTTTTGAAACGAAAATAATACGTCCGAACGTATCGGCAATCACGAAGACCGGCAGCGTTTCCGCCTCCGGCAGTTTCAGGGCATCGACAAGCATGGCGGTGATCCGTTGTTCGCTGTCGGTTCCGTAAGTAATGGTGGCAGGCAGGTCGCCAAATTCCTTTGGATCGAACTGCTTCCATTCCTGCTCGTTTTTGAACAACAGGATCATGCTCCGGTTCCATTGCTCAAAGTCTTTTTTCATCTGGGCAATGTCGCGCAGGGCATGGTTGGTCGGTTCCTGACGTGCGCCCAGAATGCCGATAATGAAATATCCGCGTCCGGTGACGTTCAGGATGGAAGTTTCCTCGCTTCCGTCGCCGACCGGCAGGAATTTGGCTTCGGCATCCAGGTTGCCGATGACCTGTATGTCGTCGGTATTTTCGCGCATGACCAGGTCAATCTGCGTCTGTTTGTCTGCTTGCACGGCAAATGATACGACACGGGTTAACACCTTGCCGTTTGCCATGCGAGCGCCGCTCACAAGCAGATACTGCCCTTCGTCGAGCGACAGTGGCGACTTCAGCAATCCTGCCCAGGAATTACCCTGTTCCATATCGGCCGTAGCGCCTCTCCGTTCAAAAGTCAACGTCAGCAACTGGGCGTCCGGGCGTATTTTGGCTATGGAGAAATGCGTGTAATACTTCGGGTTGTCCAATACTTCCGTCGGTTGGTACGACGCCGTGACGAAGCCCTGTTTGGCCACCGTTGCCTGCGTCGCGTCAAAATCCACATCCACCCACCGGTGGTCGTAATATTGCACTTTTCGGGCTACCCGCTCAATGCGTGCCGGGATTCCCATACTGCGGGCGAGCGCTACGAAGAAGAGCGACCGGGAGCGGGCGTCGGCCATACGCGCCTTCCATACGCCGACCGGCATGACCGGAATCTGTTGCGGATTGAGTTCGTCGCGCACGGCGATCTGTTGTTTTACCCACTCCACCAGGGCTTGCGGATTCGCCCGGGCAGCCTTTATGAGGGTGGCGTCTGTCTGTTCGGCAAAAAACCGTTTATACGGTGTCAGAAATTCGTTGGCTACACGCGGATTCAACACGTAGGGATTGAACAAATCGGTTTCCACCCACGACGGCGAAGCGTTTTCGTCCGGCAGATACAGATTTTCGGGAATGGCGGGCGAGTAGTTCAGATGGTCGGAAAGCGTCGAAGCGGGTACATCGCGTAAGTCCTTTGCCGAAATCCGGCCTAACAGGGTGATGGCCAACGGGCGTTTTTCGGCGGGCGTTTCGCGCAGGAAGGTCTCGATTTCCGCCCAGTTCCCGCGACTTTTCAGGAGGTAATCATTGGTCTTTTTCTCATCCAGCGAAAGCTCCCGTGCCAGGGTCTGCGCTTTTTCGTCCGTATAAAAAGTCGCTACGTAGGTATTGCGGACACGGTCTTCTTCCGACAGCCGCTCGGCATTCGCTTTTTTCTGTTCCTCCGTGACTTCTGTCCGGATGCTTCCTTCTTCCGGAGGCGTCATGTCCCACTCGGCGAGTATGTCATCGCCCGGTTGTTTATCCAGGGTGACGGTCAATGTTTCGTCTTTTCCGAAAGAGACCTTATGATACCCCAGGCGTCCGTCTTTGGTTGCCCAGACCAGCATGTCGCCTTTTCCGGCCGAGAGGAAACAGCGTCCGTCCTTATCGGTGGTTTTACGTGCTACGGAATAAAATTCGGCATAGTTGTACAGTTTAAATTCGACCAGCGCTCCCGGCACCGGACGGTTGTCCGTGTCTACGACCGTTATGGTAGTTTGTGCCGTAGGGGCATAATTGTGAATGACGTTGATCTCCGTGTAGCAGTCCGTTTGTTCCATGATTTCTTCCGGCCCGTTGTAATGGCCGAACACTTTGGTGTGCATCAACATGCCGCGATAGGCCGGCCCGTTGAACCAGGCCAGGTTTAAGACGGGTTCCGGTTCACAGGCGCCCAGGAATTGCCATTTCCCGTCGACCCAGGCCTCGACCCAGGCATGATTGTCGTCCGTATGCGCCCACCGCGGCGTATAGACTTGTCGTGCCGGAATGCCTACCGCGCGCAGGGCGGCTACCGTAAACGTGGATTCTTCGCCACAGCGTCCGTAGGCTGTCTTGACGGATGCCAGCGGCGAACTGGTGCGCGAATCGGAGGGCGTATAGACTACTTTTTCGTGGCACCAGTGATTGACATCCAGTACGGCATCGTGCAGGGAGAGGTTTTTTACGCGCTCTTTCAGTTCTTCATAGAAGACGATCCGGCTTTCGTCCAGATTCTCGTTGTTGATGCGGATCGGCAATACGAAATAGCGGAATATCGTTTCGGGGATTTGGCTGCCCCAGGGCATTTCCTGTTGCGCCGCGAACGTAGCACGTACATTCTTCAAATAAAAATCGCCCGTATAATCCGCCACGTCTCCAATGGGTAAGTAGGCATACAAAAACATCATTGCTTCCCGTTCGCGGAGCGTCATTTCCTGATCAAATACCGAAAAGAGGGACGCATCGGCAAACTCGGTTTTTTTCGTTTCGAACGTAGATGAAACTTCTTTTCGGTAATTCGCATCGGAGATGAAATGGGTAGTGGATTGCGTGCAGCCGACGCCCATTAATGCGATAGTACACAGCCATACATGAAACGGCTTAAAGATAAATGATAGAGAATAAGATTTGGTATTCATGAGTTTTATGAGTTTTTTTTTGAACAAAGGTACTATTACTAAATGAATTTATCGAACTCTCGCCGGATAAAAGCAGGTGAATATAACAAATCGTAACGTGTATGCGCACATATGTTATGATTTGTTGAGAGAATTGAGCGTTGAAAATGGAGAACAGGGGGGCGAAAAACGGAGAGGAGAACAAGAAACACAACAAAGCCTCGGAGGGGCGATACTTGTGCCCGGTGCATAGTGTCGTCCCGTACTTCGGACAAGAGTACTACCGTACTCCGCACACGAGTACTACCGTACTCCACACACGAGTACTACCGTACTCCGAACACGAGTACTACCGTACTCCGAACAGGATCACTACCGTGCGCCGCATCGGATCACTACTGTGCGCCACATCGGATCACTACCGTGCGCCGCACAGGAGCACTACTACTCAGTACAAATCAAATAATTACGGTTACATTCTGTATTGCATTTGTCCGGGCGGACGGTTTTATAAAATCCTTTTCTACTATATCCACTTTGCGGTTCAAGAGCTGTTCCAACCGATATTGAATGTCGAACAGGTCAAATAAGGTATAACGCTTGTCGGTTTTCATTTCTATCATGACATCCACATCGCTGTCCGGACGGTAATCGCCTCGGGCAAAAGAACCAAACATCCACGCATGGCGAACCCTTGATTCCGTTTGGAAATAATACCGCAAAGCGGTCACTATGTTTGCCGTTTGTACCATCCTGAAAAGTATATTTTATTCCTCCCCAAATACTGTTTTTTGTTCAATCAAACAAATGACGGATTGTCTTATCCGTTTATCAGCGCCATCAGTTCGCTGATGGACATGCGGGCGGACTGGTCGCTGCCTTCGAGCAGCGAGTCGGCCAGGTCGCGTTTGGTGTTGTGCAACTGGATGATTTTCTCTTCGATGGTATGTTCGGCCACAAGGCGGTAGACCGTTACCGGACGGCTTTGTCCGATGCGGTAGGCGCGGTCGGAAGCCTGGTCTTCGATTGCCGGATTCCACCACGGATCAAGATGTATCACGTAATCGGCCGCCGTCAGGTTCAGCCCCAGCCCTCCGGCTTTGAGGCTGATCAGGAACAGGTCGCCCTCTCCGTGCTGGAAGTTGCGTACAGCCGCTTCCCGTTTGGCCAAAGGGGTTGAACCGTCCAGGTACTGATACGTAAAACCGGCTTTGTCCAGCGCTTTGCGGACGAGGCTCAGATTGCTTACGAACTGGCTGAACACAAGTGCGCGGTGCCCGTTGTCCTTCAGTTCGGATGCGATCTCGAGGAAGGTGGATAATTTGGTCGACTCGATGGCGATTTCGGGCGCAACCAGCGCCGGATTGCAACAGGCCTGCCGCAGCCGGGTGATTTCGGCCAATACCCTCAGATGCTTGGCGCCTTGCGGACTGTGGTCGTCGGCAAGCAATTCAAGCGCCTTGCGCCGCAGGGTTTCGTAAAAGGCCATTTCTTCGTTGCTGAGGGTAATCTTTTTGATGATCTCCGTCTTGGGCGGCAGTTCTTCGAGCACGGCCGTTTTCGTACGCCGGAGGATAAACGGGGCGATCAGTTTCTTGAGACGCTTGCGTGCGTTCCCGTCGGCAGGCTTGATAAAGGTGTCGGTGAAATGATTCAGGGATCCCAGCAAACCGGGATTGACGAACTGAAACAGATTCCACATCTCGCCCAGGTGGTTTTGCACCGGCGTACCGGTCAGTATGACACGGAAATCCGCTTGCAGAGACATGGCGGCTTTCGAGGTCTTGGTGTTGTAGTTCTTGATGGCGTGCGCCTCGTCCAGTACGACCGTCGTCCAGTGTATGGCCGTGACGGCTGTTTCTTCGGACAGCAGCAGGCCGTATGAGGCAACCAGCAGGTCGCCGGCTTCGAGAGAGGCCAGTACTGCGGCGCGGTCGCCGTCATACAGGGTCTTGATCGTTAACGACGGGGCGAAGCGGTTCACTTCGCTGATCCAGTTGGGCATGACCGACACGGGCGAAACGACCATCGCCGGGCCTGCCTGCGCGCGATGCAACAGGACGGCTATCGCCTGTATGGTTTTGCCCAATCCCATATCGTCGGCCAGACATGCTCCGGCGCCCCAGTCGGCCAGGCGCACCATCCACCGGTAACCGGCTGTCTGGTACGGACGCAGTTCGGCCTGCAACAGCGACGGTACGGCGGCGTCCGACTGTTGTATCGTCAGCAGGCGTTTGCGAAAATCACGCCAGGCCTTGTCGACTTTCAGATGCTCGAACTCGTCGAACGAATCCATGATGGCGGCTGAGGCAAAGCGGTTGATGACAACGCCCTTGCCGGATTCCGACGAACAGGCCGCCCATTCGGCCAGCCGGCGTTTGAGCTGTTCGCTGAGCGAAAGAAACTCGCCGTCGCTCAGTTCCACGAAACGCCCGTGGCTGTTTCGGATCAGCTCCAGCAACGTCTTTATGGACACTACCTGCTCCTCGTCGATCTTTAATTCGCCTTCCAGTTCAAACCAGGAAACGCCGCTGCGCACCCGCAGGCTGAGGTCGCCGGCAGCCACCGCCCGGCGTATCTTGTAGCGTTCGCCTTCAGGCCATTCTACGACCGCAATGTCGTGGTGATTTTGCAGCACGTCCAGCAATTCGAGTGAATCCAGAGGATCGTCAAAGGCGATCAGGTCGTTCTCCGTATGGCTGCTTTCGATCGACTGAATGTCATTGAGTATCGCTTCGTGATGTGTGTTTTCGTCTGCGATGCGGCGCGTCACCTGCACACGCTCGCCGTTTTCGTTGGCAATAAGCGTCTTTCCTCCCCGCCCGGGCTTGCAATAGGGCGGATGCGAGCCGAAGGGTTTGACAAACAATTCGGCTTTCAGGCCATCGCCCATCGGCAACAGCTGCACGCGGATGCGTGCATCGGCGTCGACTTGCCGCACCTGACTGCCGCTGTCGTCCACCGACATGTCCGACTGAATATCCATATACGCGCTGAAGAGTTTCAATACCTGCAACAGCTTGTCGCGCCCCTGTTCGGGCATTTTTTTACTTTTGGATACGGCCTGGATGATTTCGCGCTGAGACCGGTTGATGACATATACCTTATAGCGCGTATTGGTTTCCTTCGCAATCAGTATGTCATTGCGCGTATCGGTCACATCGCACTTGATTTTGTATCCGCCGTCCGAGGCTTTCACTACGGAGAGCGTCGGTTGGGCGGCAACCAATTCCACGTGGATGTCGCTGTCCCCCAGAAACACGTGCGGATGCCCCACCATCTCATGGAGCGCCTGCCGTCCGAGGATATAGGAATAGGAGTTTTCGGCGCCGGCAATGCGTCGGTCGTGCGCGGTCATGCAGTCTACTTTTCCTGCGACGAAATTGCTTAAGGCGATGTTTCGTCCCGCCGTCCACGCCTTGCCGGCGCTTCGCGTTTGCAGGATGGGCACGGCCGAATGACGGTCGGGATAATAGCGGTAGGCCACGCGCGTTTTGCCGTTGCCTGTTTCTTGGCGGATAACCGATTGCACCGCTTCGAGAGACAGGAACGAGTTCAACTGCCTTTCCCAATCTTCTACGTGTTTGATCTGCGACAGCGCGGGCTTGTAGCCCAACTTCTTGGACAGGGTCTTGTATAGCGGGCGGATGCCGGGCATGTCGGCGTTCCATTGCAACAGGGCGCAGGCCGCCTCGTACGCCGCTACGAAGTAGCCGTTATCAAAGGCTTGCCGGGTCAGTTCCGCCGCCTGATCCGAATAATGATCCTCCACAGGCCGCTTGCCGGTGAATCCCAGGGCGATCACCGACCACAAGTGATATTCGGGATTCCGGCCGGTGAGATGTTGAAACTCGGAGGCCGTTTCTTTCGAGTCTTCCACATTGCCGGTGCAATATTGACACATCTGTTTAAAATGGTGGTAGATATTTCCCGTGTAATGGATATTCTCGGCAAGTATCTTTTTAAACACAGGCATATACTCTTTCTGCTCCCGTGTCAGCCATGCCGTCAGGTAAAACAGAGCGGCTTCCGGCAACACAGGGACATGCGTATCCTTATGTATGCGGCGTTGCTTTTTCAATCCCTTCTCGAACTGTGCCAGGGCGTCGTCCGTCTTTCCTGCCGTGAAAGCGAGCGCTGCGGCTGCAAAACAGGCTATGGGGTGGTCGTATGGGGATGAAAGTTTTTCGGCTTCGGCAAAATCGCCTTGCCGGAAGGCGATTTCGGCTTGCTCACATGCCAGGTCGGGCAATTTGTCGTCCGACAGTTTGTCATAAAACACGTGCAACTGCTCAAGGGGGGCGATCTCTTTCGTGATTTCCCGAATGATGGTGTCATGGAACAACTTAAGGATACAGCCGGACAGCATCGGAATGACAGGGTCGTAGGCCGGCTGCAAAAACATGACCGACAGACAGGCGATCTGCGATTTCCCGTAACAGACAAACTCCTTTTCGGTTTCCGCCACGCGGGGTGGATTGTAGAACAGGGCTTCCAGATAGTTCAGCATGTATTTGTGTTCAAAATAGGTGTTGTAGTTATAGAAGGAGTAGGCGTTTTTTGCCTCCTGCGGCAACGGCTGCCCGATCAGGGGATAGAGCCAGATAAGGAGATAGGTGTCAATCAGGTATTCTTTTGAAAAGGGATGTTTCCGTATCAATCCGGATTGCAGTCCCTGGTCGATGACGGATTGTATGCGTGGCCGGAGCACTTTCACCTTTTTATCGACAGCTATATGCAATGACACTGCGTTTAACGGAAGCCGGCTTAAGGCCAGGCAATGAACGATCTGTTTATCAATTTCGTTGAGTGATTGATAGGCCTGAATGAGGTTTGATAACATAGGGTTGGCTGTTAAATATGCCACAAAAGTACGTCATCCGGTGAAATGAAAGAAACAATTCCGGGACTTTTTTTATCCCTTGTTTATTGTACAGTTGCAAAGAAAGCGCTTACTTTGCACAAAAGATAGCAAACCATTATCCTAATTATGTACTGGAAAGTAAAATCCGTAACACCGCAAAATGATTATACATTGCTCATCTCCTTTGAGAATGGTGAGCGGCGGCTCTTTGATATGAAGCCCTATTTGAACATCGGTATATTCAAAGACTTGAAAGACCTTGAAATGTTCCATACCGTCAGGGTTTGTTTCAGCAGCATTGCATGGAGCAACAATGCCGATATGGACCCTGAAATGCTCTATCATCAAAGTATACCGGTATAACATTCCGGTCGTCCCTGACCGCCTCCGCCTCTTTCCTTAATTAATTACATGAATCGTATGGCAGGCCACGAGCGCAGCCGTTTCCGTACGCAGTCGGTTCGGGCCTAACGAAACAGGCATGAAACCGGATTGCAACGCCAGGGTAATCTCTTCCGGACTGAAATCGCCTTCGGGACCGACGAGGATCAACGCATTTTCTCCCGCATGGTACGTTTGCTTTAGCAGCTTCCGGTCGGCGTCCGTTTCACAATGTGCGATGTATTTGCGCCCGTCAAAAGGCTGTTTTACAAACGCCCGGAAATCCGTCATTCCCGTCAACGCCGGCAAAGTCGCCTGCTGCGATTGTTTCAGGGCGCTGATCATGGTCTTTTCCAGACGGGCGGTTTTTATCTCGCGTCGCTCGGAGAAACGGCAATTCAAGCAAGTAATGGCGTTTATCCCGATCTCCGTCGCCTTTTCCACAAACCACTCCATCCGGTCGGTGTTTTTGGGCGGCGCCACGGCTACATGTAACCGGTACGACCATAAAAGCGCCGGTCGCCAACGCTCCACCAGCGTCACTTCGCAATGTTTCGGATGGGCGTCTGCAATGGTCGCCCGGTAAAAATCACCTTTCCCGTCGGTCAATGTGATTTCATCCCCTTCGTTCAGCCGCAACACACGCAAGGCATGTCTCGCCTCCTCTTCGGGCAGCGCCGGATGATCGGCTATATCGGGTGCATAAAAAAGAAGCATGGCGCCTTATCCTGCAATCATTCCTACCACGGTAGCGGAGAGTACCGACACCAGTGCGCCGGCCATCATCGCCCGAAAACCCAAACGCGCGATCAACGGACGTTT
The DNA here is from genome assembly GCA_031289275.1 of Tannerella sp. Taxonomy (GTDB): domain Bacteria; phylum Bacteroidota; class Bacteroidia; order Bacteroidales; family Tannerellaceae; genus Tannerella. The sequence continues at coordinate 6,005 of JAITPV010000057.1, read as the reverse complement.
TTCGGGCGCCAATACGCCAAAACCGCCCAGCATCATGCCGATCGAAGAGAAATTGGCAAAACCGCACAGCAAATACGTCGACATCACGACCGATTTTTCATACACGAACAGTCCGGCGCTTTTCCATTGCTGCATCTGGAGATAGGCTACAAATTCGTTCAACACGGTTTTCTGGCCTAACAAAGATCCGACCGGCATCATGTCTTCCGTCGGAACGCCGATCAGCCACATGAACGGCGACAGGACGGCACCTAAGAGAAACTGCACCGTGAATCCGCCGGATTTACCGCCGGTAACGGCAACCACCCATTCGTTCAGGCCGGTATAACGGCCGATAATCCCTTCGCATACGTAATTCACCAAGGCTACCAGAGCAATAAACGCCAGCAACATCGCCGCCACGTGCACCATCAGCTTCAGACCGGTTGATGTGCCGGACGCCAGGGCTTCCATCACTCCCTGATGTTCTTTTTCCGTCGAGGCTCCGGTCGCAGATTTCTCTATCGGTTCCGTCTGCGGACAAAGCATCTTCGCCAGGACAATGGAACCGGGAGCCGCCATCACCGAGGCCGACAGTAAATGCTTGGCAAAAAATACCTGCGTCGCCGGATCGCCTCCGCCCAGTATCCCGATATACGCGCCCATCACCGTGCCCGCAATGGTTCCCATGCCTGCCACCATCACCAGGAAAAGCTCGGAGGTATTCATCCGCGGCAAGTGATTCTTAGCCAGAATCGGCGATTCACACATGCCCAGAAACATATTGCCGGCAACCACTAACCCCTCGGCGCCGGAAATATTCCGGAACAAACGTCTCAGTAGCCACGAAAACAGGTTGATCACCCGCTGTATAATGCCCCAATGGTAAAACAGCGAAACCAGCGCCGAGAAGAAGATCAGCGTCGGCAGCGAATGTATCAGAAAGACAATGCCGTTATTTTTGGCCGCATAAGGCCCCAGCAAAAAGGACACGCCCTCTTGCGTAAAATCTACCAGCTTGACAAATATCTTTCCGGCATACTCAAAAAAAGTCCCTGCAAAAGGCAGGTATAGGATCGACAGCACAAATACGATCTGGAGAAACAAACCCGATGCCACCAACCGCCAGTCAATACGTTTACGGTTCGTACTGAAAAGATACGCAATACCCAGCACGGTAACCATCCCCAGCAGACCGCGCAATAAAGAGGTTCCGCTAAAACCGGCCGATTCAATCATTCCATTCATAATTCATAATTCACAGTTATTTTTCTCGCTGTTGCAATTCTTCGTTACAGAGTTTGGCGAACTCATAATTTTCTTCCCGGATAGCTTGTTGCATGCGTTCTTCAATTTCATTGGGCTGCAAGCGGCGCAACTCTTCTCTCAGCTTTTCCTTGTCGCCGGTTGTTTCCGGCGTCAAACGGTTGGGCGAAATCAGATCATCGCCTTCCTCCCGGCCGGGTTCGGCGACCACGATTCCACAGGTTCGCATAAGCGCTTCCGTCGTATAGATGCCGCATTTCATCCGCAACGCAATGGCAACCGCATCCGACGTGCGCGAATCCAGCCGTACCTCGCGTATGCCGTCCGAAAAAACCATCTCCGAATAAAATATGCCGTCTTCAAATTTATGGATAAAGACCTCCTGCAGATGAATCCGGAAGGCCTGGCTGAAACCGGCGAACAAGTCGTGCGTCAGCGGACGCACAGGCTGAAGCCCCTCCAATGCGATGGCGATGGATTGGGCTTCCGAGACGCCCACAATCACGGGTATCCGGCGTCGCCCCTCATTCTCCGACAATATCAACGCATAGGCTCCCGATTGAACCTGGCTGTTTGTCAACCCCTGCACTTTCAATTTAACTTTTGTCTCCAAATCAGTTCTCTAATTATTATTTTACAAGTTTCAATTTGCTTTCTACTTCTTCGGCCGTTGCATTTTTCAGGCACAACTTCTTGTCCCTGTCCAAGAGATAAAGCGCCGGCAGTGTTTGCATCGGATAAAGTCCTTCCCGGTTGATTCCGGCGCCCCGGTCATATCCGTTGATCCACGTCGGCGGCATATGCTCCGCCTGTTCGAGCCAGACCTCCGTATCTTCTTCCGGATAAACAGCCAGCACCAGCAAACGGTTTTCTCCGATCAGCCGGTTGATGGATTCCGAGGCGTTCAACCGCTCCATCAACGCATGACAGTCTTCGCATGAAGGGTCGTAAAAATAGAGTAGTAACCACTCGGACTGAAGGGCATACAATGTGCCCTCTTGCCCGGACGCCAACGTATACGTAAAATCGTTTGCCGGCTCCGGGTCTTCAGGTACGGTTTGCTGAGCCGGACAAATGCCGGAGAAACACAAACACAATATGATATATGTATATCGTTTCATCATTACTATGGGTTTAGCCTGTATCGCATCAAAGGCGCAAAGATATAAAACAATTATGAATGAACACCGTTTCACGCAGATTAAATGGATTTAGAAAGGTTTTGACGAGAAATAAATACCTGAAAACGTCGTCGTAATATCAAAAACATTCGATGGAATACCGGAAGAGGTATTCTGTCGAAGCAAAAAGGGTATTCGGTTGAAGTAAAAAACCTCACCGTCGTAATTGTTTTCGTGTTCTTTTTTCCTATCTTTGCGGATCATCAATAAAAAACGAATTATGAAAGAAGTATATTTAAAAGCCTGTTTAATGAAATGCGAGGAAAGCTGCCTCCACTTCAAAATGATTGTTTTCAAATATCTGCGTATGAAACAATGGGTATATCTCTATTTCATTCCGTTGATATGTTTCACGGCAAACTGCTCCTATGCCCAGTCAAATGGCGCGGGGGATAACGGCGAGGTGATCGTGATAAACAAAGCGGATTTCCTGTCAAAGATATACAATTACGAAAAAAACACCACCGGATGGGTGTATGAAGGTGACAAACCCTGTATCATCGACTTTTATGCGGATTGGTGCGGGCCGTGTAAACGAATCGCTCCTGTCATGAAGGAATTAGCCGCCGAATACAAAGACAGGATTCTCATTTACAAAGTCAATGTCGAAGATGAGCGGGAATTGGCGTCTGTTTTTGGGATCAACAGTATACCCTATATTTTGTTTGTTCCGGTGGACGGCGATCCGCAAGCCGCTATGGGCGCCCTTCCCAAAAAAACGATGATAGAGCAAATCAACCAATTCTTATTGAGCGAAAAAAAGTAAGTCGGAAGGATATAAAAAAAACGGGAATGGAAAAATAAATTTCCATCCCCATTTCCATCAATCAATTAAACAATTAAAACAATTATGTTCATTCAGTCTTTGCTGCTTCTTCAACAATGACGGGAACAATCTCTTCCGTTGACGGTGTTTCTTCCGTCGGCGTTTCTACAGTGGCGGCCTCGGCTGCGGCTTTCTTAGCGGCTTCGGCAGCCAGAGCGGCTTTCTTTTGAGCGATGGCGTCGGCTTTCACCTTGTTCACTTCTTTTTCAGCCTCTAAGCGAGCCTTTCCGGCAGCTTTATTCACTTCGCGATCCGAGTCCTTCACGCTTTGCAGCGCCTGTTTCTTCTCTGTCAGCCATGTCTGGAACTTTGCTTCGGCTGTCGCTTCGTCAAAGGCTCCTTTCTTTACGCCTTCCAATAAATGCTTTTTCAAGCATACGCCTTCGCGCGAAAGTATCGTGCGTGTGGTGTCCGTAGGCTGTGCGCCTACTTGTAACCAATACAATGCCCGCTCAAAATTCAAATCTATTGTAGCAGGATTAGTGTTCGGATTATATGAACCTATCCTTTCAATAAATTTTCCATCTCGTGGAGCCCTGCTGTCTGCGACAACAACCTGGTAAAAGGCGTACCCTTTCCGGCCATGTCTTTGCAATCTGATTTTTGTTGCCATTTCGTTTGTATCACTTAATAAATTTGCATTAGCGGGGGCAAAGGTAATAAAAAAACTAAAAGTACCGCATCATCGGCGCATTATTTTTTTTATTTCCATCCGGCCTGCGTTTTATTGTGTAGATTTGCACTTTATAAAGGGAAGATTATGAAAACGTTTATTCTATATGTATTGCTTTTCCTGCTCACGGCATCCGCCGGTTTGCATGCGCAGACTTACGAGGAGATGATTGGAAAGAGTTATGATTATGTGGACAAAAATGATTTGCCTGCGGCCGAAGAAGCCTTGAAAGCCGCCATGCGGTTGGAACCGGCCAACCGGTATAATTATGCGTTGCTCACGAATCTGGGTACTGTTCAGCGCCGGCAAGGGAAGTTGGAGGATGCGCTTGTCTCCTATACGGCTGCATTGAGCCAGCATCCCGATAACGAACTGATTCTTGAAAACCGTGCGGAACTGTATGCGGCATTGGGCGAACCGGAAAACGCACTGAATGACTATCAAACATTACTTATGATCAATCCGGTTCATGAAGAGGCGTTATATCACCGCGGACTGCTCCATATCCAAATGGAGAATTTCCTGCTTGCCGAAGCCGATTTTGAGAAAATCCTTGCTATCAACAACGACACGATGCAGGGACGGTTAGGATATGCCATCCTGGAGAAAATGCGGAAGAATTATAACGAAAGTGAGCGTATTCTCGACTATCTGATAAGTAAAAAACCGGCTTATTGGCGGCTCTATGAAGAACGCGCCGAGCTTTATTTCCTGATGAACAAAAACGGTCGTGCAATGGCCGATCTGAACAAGGTCTTTGCCGAAGAGTCCGAACCTTCCGCTGAAATATATGTATTACGCGGAAAGGTAAAATTGGCGCAATACGAAAAGGAATCGGCCGCAATTGATTTCAAGAAAGCCTTGTCGATGGGTTACGACGCAAAAACAATCGAAAATTTGCTGAAACAAACGTACTGAAAGCAATTATGAGTATTCAAAAAAGAAATAATAATCAAAAACATAAGCTATGAATGAACATTTAGTTGCAGGTATTTTTACTCTTTGGGATTTTATGATACCCATACTTTTCACAATCGGCTACATTGTATCTGTAAAAGAAAAAAATGAATATGTATTGTTTTTCTCTACATTTTTCAGTTGGTATTTTTTGTTGTTTGTGATTTGGAAATTTGTAGGAGAGTTTACGCATCATCCGGTAAGTATCGACCTGTTATTTAGAATTGGACTTATGCCGGCGCTGCTTGTATGGCATTTGGTTTATCCATTCCGAAAAATAAAGAGAAACCGGAGGTTGACCATCTTTTTTGCTTCTACCATAGTAGCGCTTATCGGCTTTTTCGTCTTGATATGGGTTGGCGTTGCTTTCTCAAATATGTAAATGATATGGAATTATGAATGAAATCTTTTACTACTGATTTCAAATCATTCTCCATTTCCCGTACCTACATGTAGGTAATGGGCGTGCGGAAATTAACCATAAATGGCGATTGTAAAGAATGGTTGGCGACCATACCTTTGCAGGCGTTTGCAAACGATTGAAGAGACTGTTTGCAATTCATCATAAAATAAATGGTTGAATGAAAAAGATACGTTTTTTATTCCTGGGATTAGGATGTTTCTGTATCGGAGCGGGTGTTTCAGCCCGGAACGAGGGGGAGAAGTCTGCGATAACGGATTCCGTTGCCACCGTCACAACGGCTGCTGCGCCGTCCCGCTTCCAACTCGGCGCATACGGGGAAGCCGTGATGCAGCGAATGTCTTACAGTGATAACGTAGCCCGCTATGCGTATCCGGAAAGATACGCCGGCGCTACGCACGGACGAACGGATTTACCCCATGTGGTGCTGTTCCTGAGTTACGACCTGGGGCGCGGTTGGAAAATCTCTTCCGAAATTGAATGGGAACACGGCGGCAGCGGTTCCACCTACGAAATCGAATATACCGAAGCCGGCGAATACGAAACCGAAATTGAAAAAGGCGGCGAAGTCGCTCTCGAACAGTTCTGGATTGAAAAAAGCTGGGCGAAATACGCCAACCTGCGCATGGGACATATCATCGTGCCGGTAGGACTGACGAATCAATATCATATGCCGACCGAATTTTTCTCGGTGCTTCGTCC
>JAITPV010000047.1 GCA_031289275.1 Tannerella sp. | reverse complement strand
GTACAGACGTGGCGCGCCGCGTCTCTACAACAGCGGGGGAAGGTTTCCGACACGTCGGACGGGTCGCCCCGTGCATGATTAATAACTTGGTGGTATGAGAGGTCGAAACGGGAATTAATCCCGTTTCTCCTACTCTCTTTTGACACGCCCTCTTTCTATCAGCGTGTGTCTTTTCGGATATGCTTCGGCATACGCGTCTCTACAACAAGCTAACGTCCGACCGCCTCAAAGCCTTGCTTTAAATCGGCTATCAAGTCGTTCACATCTTCCAGGCCGATGGATAAACGGATCGTTTCCGGTGGAATGCCGGCGCTCTGTTTCTCCTCCGGCGACAACTCATGATGGGTCGTCTTAGGCGAATTGATGATCAGTGAACGGGCATCGCCCAAATTGGCATGATAGGCAAACAGTTTGAGTGAGTTGATAAACTTATATATCTCTTCCTCGCTGCCGTTGAACCCGAATGCGAATACTCCTCCTGCCCCCCGGGGCAGGTATTTATCCGCTAAAGCCTTGTATTTGTTGCCCGGTAAAGACGGATAACTCACCCAACTTACCTGGGGATGCAGGGAAAGGTATTCGGCAATGGTTTGCGCCGATTCGCTTTGTTTCTTTAACCGTTCGCTTAAGGTTTCAATACCTTGCAGAATAAGATAAGCATCGAAGGGAGAAAGCGAGGCGCCCAGCAAAGCAAGATAGTGCGTACGTACCCGGGCGGTAAAGGGGAAGAGGGGAAAGGTCTCCACCACATTACGGTTGCCAAAGGTAAAGACAGGCTTCTCAAATTGCGGATGACGTCCGGCCAACCAATCAAACTTCCCGTTCTCCACAATCAACCCGCCGATAATCGAGCCATGACCGCTTAAGGCTTTTGTGGCCGAATACACCACAATGTCGGCGCCGTACTCGAAGGGTCTCAACAGGTAAGGCGTTGCCAGTGTATTATCAACAATCAGAGGCAACCCGTTCTTGTGTGCCAGGTCTGCTATGGCTTGCAGATCGGCAATCACATTGATCGGGTTGCTGATGGTCTCGATAAAGATGGCTTTCGTCTCTTTCCGGATGAGTTTACTAATAGCATCCAGGTCGTTCACGTCATGCACCAAGTCGATTTGCACACCCAGTGAAGGATATATCTTCTTGTAAGCATCGTAAGTGCCTCCGTAAATCTGTGTCGCTGCAATGACATGTCCGCCTTCACCTGCCGCCAGAAGGGCATATGAAACGGCAGCCATGCCCGACGCTACGGCTACGGCGGCTACTCCGCCGTCTAAGGCTGCCGTACGAAATTCGAGCGCCGCCAGGGTAGGATTGCCTACACGGGTGTATAAAAGCCCAAATTCCTCAAAGCGTATCAACCGATCCGCCCTTTCGGGTGATCCGATGTCGAAAGCCGTTGTTTGATAAATAGGCACCTGTATGGAGCCTTGATGTTCATCAGGCTGGTAACCTGCATGTATTTTCAGGGTGTCAAAGCCCTGTGTTTGTTCTATACTCATTCTGTTTATTATTATAAGGGTTTAATTCCATCCATCATCTTCGTTTGCATTCTCGTACTCACTCCCTGCATAGGGATTGGCCACGGTAGCGCCTTCGTATCCCCAATTCTGCCAAAGTCCGTCGGGATTGAGATCACGTTGTGACTGCGGTATGGGGAAACGATAGTATTTCAATTCTATATTTCCGGCTTTATTCTGATCTTTTGAAGGGGCAACCTTCTTAATGGTCTTCACCAACACTTTCCATCGCACCAGGTCAAACCACCGGTTTTGCTCGTACACGAACTCCAGGTAACGTTCCCTGCGGATCGCTCGCTTCAGATCGTACTGCGAGATGCCCGCCGCATATGAGATGTCTTCAACGGTAACGGTAGCCGTGCCGTCGGCATAGTCGCCTACTTTATAAGCACGGTGGCGTACCTGGTTGACAGGAATGATAGCTTCTGTCGTGCGTCCGAGTTCATTCAGCGCTTCGGCTTTAATAAGCAGCACGTCGGCGTAGCGCAAGATTGTACGGTCGAAATCGCGTGACGTAGCGCTTGCCACCAAGTTGTCCACATCAATATACTTGCGAAAACGGGGCAAGGTATAGTGCGTTGTCTGATTGTTTTCGGGATTGGTCGCTTCAGCCAGGTAACTGCCTGCCTTACGTTGGTCGCTGTCGTCGAAGCGGTCGTAAAAGGATATGTCCGTCACTACCAAGTGGGGCGTCTCATCGCTGAACGTGGTTGCGAAAGCACAGTGCGATTGATGATTTCCGCCATCGCCACTGCCGGCCAGTCCCTGAAGGTGGTGTTGGGAGAATATGTTTTCGACGCCGTCACGCAGGGATTTGTTCCAATTATCGGTATAGACCGGGGCCAGGCGGTATCCCTGCACGGCATCGGCAGCCGCTACGGACGCCTGGTATTTCTCGGCCGGACTGTTCACACCCGGCGTTTGCGCCCATACCAGATTGACTTTGGCCAGGAGAGCGTAGGCCGCTCCTTGCGTCGCACGTCCCTTATCGTCGCCGGAAGCATATGCGAGGGGCAGGGCGGAGGTTGCATCTCCCAAGTCGGATACGATCTGAGTATAGACCTCGTTCACGGTATTGCGCGTGGCCGAAATACCTTCGTCTCCATGTAATATTAAGGGAACATCCCCATAAAGTTGCACAAGATAAAAGTAGTACAAGGCTCGCAGGAAGCGCGCTTCACCCAAAAGACGCGAACGCAGTGGCTCCGTTACCCCGGTATCGGATGCCGACAACGCTTCGATCAGTGCATTGGCATTGGTAATGCCTGTATAGAATGTGCTCCAAGCCGTATATACATACGAGTTGGCAGCATCATAGGTCAGAGAGGCCATGTCGGGACCGCCGCCACCCAGATTGGCTTCGCCGGAGATCGTCGCATCCGACGCGCCGTCAATAATATACGTCAGAGTTGAACTCAGGTAGACGTACGGGTTATACACTCCGTTCACTGCGGCTACCGCATCTTCATCGGACTTGAGGAAATTGCTGCCGGTGAGCGTGTCCAACGGAATTACATCTAAATCGTTACATGCAAAGAGCATGAACGAAAGTAAGGGATAAAGTATTCTTTTCATATTATTCTTTATTATAATGTTATTATAGGGATAAACTTAAACCGAACAGGAATGTCCTTGCAGCCGGGTAGGCGCCCAGGTCGATTCCCTGATAGAGGCTATTTGTCTCATCACCTCCGAAACGGGAAGCTTCGGGATCGAATCCTGTATAGCCGGTGAGTGTGAACAGATTCTGCGCCGTAACGGACAACCGTGCTTTGGCGGATGGCAACCGTCTGATCTTTAACGGCAGGGTATAACCTACTGTTATGTGTTTCAAGCGCAGGAAGGACGCATCTTCCACATAGCGACTGTCAATAAACTGAAGGTTCGATGCCGCTTCCGCCTTGGGTACGTCCGTCGAGGCATAGGAGGGTGTCCAACGGTCAAGCAGCACGGTTGATACGTTGTAAATCCTGGTGGGCGTCTCCAGATTATGCCGCAGTGCATTATAGAGTTGATTGCCCTGGCTGCCGTGAAAGAGAAAGGAGACATCCACCTTCTTATACGTCACCGACGAAGAGAGGCCATAGGTAAAGTCGGGTTGTATACTTCCCAGCACCTCGGGCTGACTGCCGAAGACCGCCTTGCCTGTAGACGGGTCTACACCGTTGAACGTATAGCCGTAGAACGACCCCAGCGCTTCGCCTTCCTTTACTATTAACGGAGGCGTTTCTATGCCGCTCAACGGACGATAGTCGGTAAAACTGGGATAGAAGGAGTATCCTCGTACCGAACTACCCAGGCTGACCACTTCGTTGATATTCCTTGCTATGTTGGCCGACACGACCCATTGCAGGTCTTTCCTGTCGAAGACGGTCGCCAGAAGACCGGCCTCCACTCCTTTGTTCGACACATTACCGACGTTACGCAGCCCACTGGTAAAGCCGCTTGTTACTTCCTGCGGTATCTCAACCAACAGATCTGTGGTCTGTTTGTAATAAGCATCGAACACGAAGTTAAGCCGGTTCTTCAACAGACCCACATCCAAACCTGCGTTATGCTGGGTAGTTGTTTCCCATTTCAAGTCGGTATTCTCTCTGTTGTTGCGCAGGTAGCCCGTCACTAATTTGCCACCCAGGGCATAGAGTGATGTGGCATAGGTGGCCTCGTATTTATAGTCGCCTATTTCCTGATTACCCACCTGTCCGGTAGTTAGCCTTAGTTTGAGATCATTGATGACGGAACTGTGAAAGAACGATTCCCGGTTGATGTTCCACGACAGCCCCACCGAAGGGAAATAACCCCATTGATGTTTGGACGCAAAGCGTGACGATCCGTCCGCACGCAGAGTTGCGGTGAGGTTGTAACGTTTCAGCAAAGAATAATTCACCCTGCCGAGATAGGAATTTAAGACCGATTCCGTACCACCCGATGAAGGTGGCAGAAAGTTGGAACCCCCCGACAGTCCGTAAAATCCGAGCGTCTCATTAGCAAAATTCGTTGCTCCGGCAACCGAAAACTGCGAAGTGGTCTTTTGCGTGGTATATCCGGCCAGGGCATCCAGGGCATGAATACCGAACTGCTTTGTAAAGTTCAGCGTGAACTCCGTCTGCCATGATTTGAACGCCTTGTTCCCGATGGAGCCGAAGCCATTCACTAATAAGCCCGGAGCCGATGTGGACGGTGCATAAAAGTCCTGTTCGGTCTTACTGCTGTGTATACCTCCGTTGAATTTGGCTGTCAGGTAGGGCAGGATAGCATACTGCGCATAGAACCCGCCGATAAAGGACGTGTTTTCGGTCTGTGTCACCGTGTTCACCAAGTCGGATACGGGGTTGATCGTAAAATCACCAAACTTGAAATCGCCCGACTCGTACGGATTGGCATAGTTGAACCCGTTTGCCTTGTTATTGCCGGCATACACCGGAACGAGCGGGGAGATGCGGATGGCATAATCAAGCGGGCCGCCCACCCGTCCGGCGCTGAACTGCGAACTGAGGTTCGACAGTCCGTTTTGCGACGTCTCACTGGCGGTCACATTCACGCCTACCGTCAGATGACGAAATACTTCACGGTCATAGTTGAAGCGTCCCGCATAACGGTGCAGCCCGGTGTTGAGCAGTACGCCATCCTGATCGGTATAATTACCCGACAGCAGATAACGCGACTTTTCATCACCCCCACTGAACGAAAGCTGGTGGGTTTGTTGCGAACCGCCCTGCAAAGCTGCGTCTTGCCAGTTAGCCCCGCTGCCGGCCTGATTGATAGCTTCGGAAGAAAGAGCGACACCGTTGTTGAGTTCCTGATACAGATCTGCCCATTGTTGTGCATTAAGTACGTCGATGGTACGGGTTGCCTTCTGCGTCCCCAGGGTAAGCTGATACTGAATGATATTACGTCCCTTCTTCCCTTTCTTGGTCGTGATGAGGATGACGCCATTCGCCCCTCTCGATCCGTAGATAGCCGTTGCGGATACATCTTTGAGTACGTCGATAGACTCAATATCAGCCGTATTAAGGCTTGCTAACGGATTAAGGCCGCCGTCGAACTGTCCGGCGCCCGTGCGAGTCGAGCTGTTGTCATTATAAAGTATAAAACCGTCAATGACATATAAAGGCTCATTGCCGCCGGTAATGGAGTTACCTCCACGGATACGTACCGTAGAAGTGGCTCCGGGCTGACCCGAGCTTTGCGTTACATTCAGCCCGGCGACCGCTCCGCCTAATGCATGATCGAAGGATAGAGCGGGCTGGGCAATAGACAGTGGAGGCACGGATGCGATGGCGCCGGTGAGTTCCTGACGCTTTTGTGTACCATATCCGATGACAACCACTTCATTTAACTGATTCGTATTCTCATGAAGGAAAAGCGTAACCGGTTCGGTGGAGTATTCGTAAATAGCCACTTCCTCGGTATTGTAGCCCAAATAGCTTAACCAAATGGTTAAGGGAAAAGATTGGACCTGGAGTGTAAAGACGCCATTGGCATCCGATACGGTGCCCTGTTGGGTATCGAGCGCTAAAACACTGACGCCGGGTAAGGGTTCATGCGTTTGGTTATCCAAAACGCGCCCCTCTATGTTGACGTTGTTTTGTGCAAAAGTTGCCGTCGCAAAGGCGATGCAAAGAAAAATAATCATTCTTATGCGAAAACGTGCACGTGAATGAAAAAAAAGCAGTAATTTTGTCATGTCTATTAATATTTTTATTTTTAGTACCTGAGCGTCCTCAATGTCCATTGCTACCGGTCTGAGAGGGCGCTCTTTTTTGTAATACGTTGTTTTTGTTTCTTTAGAGGGAGATGGTGAAACGTCCATCCGTGGGTGATTTTATCGCACCACGTGTCTCAACAAACGTGCAACAGAGGCTACTTTTCAAGAATCCCAAGTGTATGTATTCTTTCTTCTTTTTCATAAGAATCAATCATTAATCATTCTTCAAACGGTATATGTCCATTGAGATGCGTGCAGGCCTGCCAAATGCAGTTTCTCCAACACTCGTTTACGCAGTGAGATGAAGGTATCGTCGTTTCTGTCACTTTTATTTCCGATCTTCACCTCAATGATTTCGCTGATTTGGCCGGGTCGTGACGTCATAATGGCAATCCGGTTACTGAGACTCAGCGCCTCATCCACGTCATGTGTTACCAGGGCGATGGTCGTCCGCGTTTGCTTCCATAGCTGCCGGAGGGTATCCTGCAAATCTATGCGCGTAAAGGCGTCCAGTGCACCGAGGGGTTCGTCGAGCAGCAATACTTTCGGCTCGTTAATCAAGGCGCGTGCTATGGCGACACGCTGTGCCATTCCGCCTGAGATTTCATGCGGGTAGGCTTTTTCAAAGCCACTAAGTCCGATCATATCTATATATTCTTTGATCTTCACTTTCTTTTCTTTATATACTTTACCGGCCTTCAGTCCGATGGCGATATTCCCTTCAACGGTCTTCCACGGGAAGAGGGCGGCTTGCTGAAAGACAAAGCCACGGTCAGGCCCCGGTTTACGGATCGTCTTGCCTTCGATAGACAGACGACCGCCCTGTGGGAAGTCAAGCCCGGCAATCAAGCGCAGCAACGTCGTTTTTCCACAACCGCTGGGGCCGATAAACGAGATAAATTCACCACGTCGTATATCTAAGTTGACATCCTGTAAGGCAATAGTCTGCCGGCCGGTTGTGTCATAATAAATACGCTCCACATGCCGCACCTCTATCAATTCGCCTTCAGGGGGACGGAGTACGTTGTTCGGTATCTCTTTATTCATAATACCACTCCTTTTTGCCATCGCAGGAAATAGTTCCTGCACAGTGTTATAATGGTCAGGAAAATAGAAAAGGATACTCCCATGATGATGATACATGCGTAGACCTTGTCATAAGCCGACCAGCCCTTTGCCCAGTTGATGTACCATCCCAAACCTGCCTTTGCACCGATCATTTCGGATACAACCAGGGTAACAAATGATAAGCCTGTTGCCGTTGATATGCCGGTAAATATACTGGGTACGGCGTTCGGTATGGCGATCCGAAACAGTAAATACGCTTCATTGGCTCCCAGTGTACGGGCTACTTCATAATAGGCCTTTGAAGTGGACGAAATGCCTGTCGAAACCATAAAAGCTACGGAAAACCACGAGGCAATGGCGATCAGGAATACACCTGTGATAAACGTATTGGGAAAGATAACTATCGCAATCGGCATCCATGCGATGGCCGGAATCACACCCGTGATCTTGATCAGAGGGAACAGCCAGTAGTTCCACTCTCGATACCATCCGATCAGGATGCCGGTAACAAGTCCCAACAGTGTGCCGGTGATCAGTCCGGCAAAGAACAGACGCATGGAATAGGCCGTACTCAACAACAACATCGCTCTTTCCCTGAACATGACGCCGACAATCTGTGCCGGACCGGGAAAAAAGGGCAGGGGGATGATGGCGCTTTTGGTTGTCAGTAAATCCCATAATGCCAATACCAAGCCCACTGCCGTAATGAATTGCGCCTGATGATACAGTTTCAATCCGAATGTACTCACAAATAGCGATACCACCCACAAGATAACCAATACCGCTGCAAACCCGATCAGAAAGATTTGGTAAGGAACGGTATAGACGCCCTGTACATTGGGCGTCCATACGTTCACTCCAAAAGCGATACCGAGGGCTAAGATAGCCGGCAGTAATCTATAACGGGATTGAGACTTCCAATAGTTACCCTTGTTTTGCATTGTGTTTACGCTTTACTGATGTACGCTTTACTGTCCGGCGGCCGTTGAATGGCTGCCTAATATGTCATAATACAGGTTTTCCACAAAAGACTCGGTGTCTATCTCCACCGGCAAAAAACCGGCCTTCTTCAGTTCATTGACGAAATAGACAGCATCGGTCTTTGCCTGACTTTTGTTGCTCGCATCATGTTTGGCATGATACTTGTAGCTTTCGATAAGCTCGCCGACGAAGGCAGTGTCATCAGCGGCGATATACCCTTTTGCCACCGATATGCGTGCCGTTTCGGCAGGATTCTTGGCAATCCACTCACTTGCTTTATGGAAAGCTTTCAGGATGGCCGCTATACGTGTGGGATTTTGCTTGATCTGCTTATGCGAGGCATACAGGAAACAGCAGTATTTGCCTGCAAACAGCGGATGGGTACCGATGTCGCAAATCACACGGTAGCCTTTTTTCTCGGCTATGCTGCCGAAGGGATCCCATAAAGCGACAGCGTCCACTTCACCCTTCTCGGCCACCGTAATTAGCTGGTCTTTGGGGAAAGGCAACCAGGTCACGCCTCTCACGGGGTCAATGCCGTTGTTCGCCAGCAGCACAGCCGTAATAGCCATGGGCGAGCCGCCGATTTCATCTACTCCGATGCGTAGCCCGGCCAAGTCCTTTGCCGTCCGAATAGTCGAACTCGGTGGAACAACCAACTTGATACAGCCCTGATGCAAGCCGTCAATGATCTTGATGTCTAAGCCCTCGTTCACCGAAGGGAAATACTGGAAATCGCCATTGGCTACGGGAAACTTACCGCTTGCCAATCCTGCCTTACTCGTCTCAAAGTCGCCGGTCACGAGCGTCACATCAAGTCCTTCGGCT
The DNA here is from genome assembly GCA_031289275.1 of Tannerella sp. Lineage (GTDB taxonomy): Bacteria > Bacteroidota > Bacteroidia > Bacteroidales > Tannerellaceae > Tannerella. Next base: position 74,151 of record JAITPV010000047.1, on the reverse strand, counting down.
TCAAAGAAACCTTTCTCTTTCGCAATATAAGCAGGCGCTGCACATGCCGATCCGTTCAGCGCCGGCAGTTCAACCTCTCCCAACGGAAACCGTTCACTGGCGCCGTGCGTCTTTGAACCTTGCCGTCCGCAACCGCTCATAACAAGCGCTATAACAATGATAAAGCCTAATGCCCGCCTTGCTTTATTTCCCGAAACACCTCCATATTTAAATTCCTCAGACATAGTAAAATTATTTTAATACATTAATAATGCGATCAAGAACATTTAGAACCGTATTCTTATTCAATGGCAAAGATAAACGGCTTTAAATAAACCCGCAATACCCTGTTTGCGGTATATTCATTTGATTATTCCCAAATCGGCAAACTCGCCCGTACAGTTAAATAATACAAAGGCTGCTCAATTTCCTGACAAATTTCTTTGTAATCTCAAATAAACCATACAAATTTGTATATTCAAACATCATAAATGAATAAAAAAAAACATACATGATGATCGTTATACAATATATACTTAACCGGGCAACCGACCTAAGTCTGTCGACAAACTTACCCAGGTCTGTCGACAAACCGACCCAAGTTCGTCGACAAACTTACCCAGGTCTGTCGACAAACTTACCCAAGTCTGTCGACAAACTTACCCAGGTTCGTCGACAAACCTACCCGAGTCTGTCGACAAACTTACCCAGGTTTGTCGACAAACCTACCCAAGTTCGTCGACGAACCGATCTCGGTTAAACGGGCAAGGTGATATGGTATGATATGGAATTATAACTAAATTATTAATAATAAATACTGATTTTTATGGCATCACAAGATTGGATGAAAAAGAGTTATGAAGGATTGGAAGAGCAAGTACAGAATACGATTACGTATGTTTTAGTACCTGCGAACACGGATCGGATGGGATTAACAGGGGCTGTAACGTGGATCAACACGGTATTTGAACCGCAAATCAAGGCATATACTACCGCAATAGCCGTGTGGAAGGATATAAGTAAAAGGACGCCTTTAGTGATAAAGACGTTACAGGATGAGAAGGCGAAACTGATACCCATCTATCGCGAGATGTATACCGGGTTTATTCAGAAAAACCCCTTAGTCACCTCTACCGACCGTGAGGCAATGGGTCTCCCTCCGGCAAGCGACGTGAAGCCGACGCCTTCACCGGATCCGACAAGCTACGTGACATCGGAAGTCAAGCTCATCGGGCCGGGTGTCATCGAAATACACTATCGCGATCAGGAAAGCATGAGCCGTGCCAAGCCCTTCGGCGTACATGGCGCCGAGATACTGTGGGAAGTGGCCGATGAACCTACCGAAAGTTGGGACGACCTGTCACATAGCACCTTCAGCACAGCATCGCCGTTACGCATGACCTTCCAGAGCAATCAGCGCGGCAAGTCGCTCTGCTTCGCCGCCCGCTGGGAAAACACGCGCGGCGTAAAAGGCCCGCTAAACGAAGTAACCTTAGCCATCATACCATAGGGAATTAAGAGTTAAGAATTAAGAGTGATGAGTGATGATTACATTTCTGATTTCCGATTCTTGATTTCCGAATCTTACGTTCTTTACAGACGGAGCATGCAGTACAGACGGAGCATGCTCCGTCTCTACAAAGCCTCCATACTGCCGATCCTCCGTGTCGGATATAATCCTTGTTTTCCTAATTCTCAATTCTCCATTCCTTGTTCATTGACTGCCGGATACAAAGAAACGTGTTGATGGAAGATGGCATCTTATTTTTCAAATGCGGAGAGATAATAATAAGTTTCACGGGACGGTGGGCCTTCGATGCGATAGCGGTTCGAGGCTGTCACACAAAAGGAGTATCCACACTCTGTAGTGACATTTACGGGCAGACGGATTTCCTTTTCGCGCAGGCCGGTGGCGAGGATCGTCTGCGCCCGGTTCGTATCAATCGAATCGGCGGGCGAATAATAAACCGTATAGGTATGTTGTGCGGCCTGTGCGGAGGCATCTTCCCAGGTTAGCTTCAGGTGATTGTTTTCGCGTGTGACGAAAATTTCCCGCGGGGCGGCCGGCGTTTCCGACGTATCGCCCAGCCATGTCAGCGGCGGCAGTTGCGCCGGATACTTGAACAGATTCTGTTTCAATTCACGGTATAATCCTTTTTCGTCTTCCACGACAAACCGGGTGCGGAAAAAGGCACAACCGTTTGCGCCATGCTTGCGCACATAATGGATTTGATCCGTCATATCCGACAGCGTCCAGTCGCCCTCCTTGCGGTTCAGCCGGTAAGCGCCCAGGCCGGCCACCAGGTTTCGTTGCCCGGTTTGCGCTTTCCAGACGTCGACAAAGGGATAGAAGTCGTTTTGGCGGTAATACATCATGGGGACAATCATGTCGTGCGTCCCCGCCTGCAACCAGGTTTTCGGGTCTTGATGCACATCGTCGTAAGCCGTCCATCCGGCGTTGGGTGTCTGTGTGTTGCGGCGGTATTTGCCGAGCGGCGAGCTGCTGATCTGCACCCAGGGTTTTTCCTGTTTCACCCAGTCGTGCACGTGTTTCACCAGTCGGTTGATGTTTTCGCGTCGCCAGTCGGCCCGGTTCATCCCGTTTCCGTAGGCGGCATACGATGCCTGATCCGGGAACAGCGGCGCCTTTTCGGGGTAACGGATGTAGTCGAACTGAATGCCGTCCACGTCATACCGGCAAACAATTTCGCGAACCAGGGCCAGGATGTAGTCGGTCGTTGCGGGCTGTCCGGGGTCGAGATACCACTCGCCCTGGTGTTGCAGGCAAAGCTCCGGATGCCGCTTTACGACGGATGCCGCGCCCTGCTCTTCGACCACGCGGGCAGACCCTGCCGGAAACGTCACTAAGAATGCATGACATTCCATGCCCCGACGGTGACATTCGTCGATCACGAACGCCAGCGGGTCATAGTCCGGCAAGGAGCCGTATTTTCCGGTGAAGACCTTCGAGAGCGGTTCTATCGCCGAGGGATAAATCACGTCTCCCCGAAGGCGCGTCTGGAGAAAAACGGTATTGAAGTTGGCTTCGGCCAGTTTGTCGAGTATAGTGCGTAATTCGTTCTTTTGACGCGCGAAGCCCGCTGCGTCGGTCGCCGGCTGACCCGGCCAGTCCAGACCGAAAATGGTCGTCAGCCAGACAGCGCGTATCTCCCGTTTCGGATAGTCGTTATCCTCGGCATGGGCTTTCACAAGCATCAAGAGCAACAATATTCCCCAAACGACTTTCATTACCGGGCGGACGTCGTGGTTGATATGAACTTCAGTGCATCATTCGGTAAGTCGGTGGTGATAAAGTCGGCGCCGTAATCAATCATCTCGCGCATCAATGTCGTATCGTTTACTCCCCAGACGTTGACGCCCAGCCCCAGCGACTTGGCTTCGCGGAACCATTGAGGATTTTTCCGCATCACGTCGTAGTGGTAGTCCAGCCCGGCATAACCCAGGGCTTTCAATTCCTTCGGCGACAAGTTTCCGCTGAGGTAATACACATCGGCTTCGGGAGCCAGGCGGATCAATTCGTTACCGGCCTCCTGACTGAAGGTGATATAGTCCGTGCGGGATTGTAATTTCTTCTCCCTCACCAGCTCGACCGAAACGCGCGCCGCCTCCCGGTTTCTTTCGAGGGTAGCGTGGGGTTTGAGTTCAAAAATCAGCCGGGCATATGCCATATGTCTGGCCGCTTCCAGGTATTCGCGCAAGGTCGGGATTTTTTCTCCGTTGGCAAGGGCGAAATCTTTGATGGCGGCGTAGGGCGACTGCTGGATGTTGACGCCCTGGATGTCGCCGTCGTGATGCACGACCGGCACGCCGTCATTCGTCAAATGTACATCGAACTCCGCTCCGTACACCTTGATCTGATCGGCGCGTTCCAATGCCGCGATCGAATTTTCCGCCGAACCGCGCGCCTGCCAATATCCGCGGTGCGCGATCACCTGGGGTATGTCCTGCGCCATCGCGGGGAGGCACAAAAGCATACATGCAACTACTGAATAATACGTTTTTTTCATTATGAAAAGAATTATGTTATTTTCCTGTTTTCGTCAAATAATGTTCCGCTTCAATGGCGGCCTTACATCCGCTGGCCGCCGCCGTGACGGCCTGACGGTAGGTCGGGTCGGCCACGTCTCCGGCGGCATATACGCCCGGCAGTTTCGTGCAGGGAGTGCCCGACCGGGTGATGATATAACCGGTTTCGTCCGTTTCGAGCCACGGTTTGAACAACGCCGAATTGGGCGTATGGCCGATAGCCAGAAAGAAGCCGTCAATCGCGACATCCACCTGTTCTTCGTCCGGCTCGCCTTTGCGCCTGACCAGATGCGCTCCTTCCACTCCGTTTTCGCCAAACAGTCCGACCGTCTGGTGTTCAAACAACACGGTGATGTTCGGCGTCTGAAACACACGTCGCTGCATCACCTTCGAGGCGCGGAGAAAAGGCTTGCGCACGATCAGGTAAACCTGTGCCGCCAGTCCGGCCAGATACAGCGCTTCTTCGCAGGCCGTATCGCCGCCGCCGACTACCGCCACCTTCTTTTTGCGGTAGAAGAAACCGTCGCAGGTGGCACAGGCCGATACGCCCATGCCGGCATATTTTTGTTCGTCGGCCAATCCGAGATACTTAGCCGTTGCTCCGGTGGCGATGATTAAGGTTTCCGTTTCAATCACCGCGCCCCCGTCAACGGTCAGCCGGTACGGAGCGGTCGACAGATCCGCGCCCGTCACGCTACCGGCGCGGATGTCTGCGCCGAAACGAATGGCCTGTTTTCGCAGATCGTCCATCATATCCGTTCCGGAAATGCCTTGCGGATAGCCGGGAAAGTTTTCTATCTCCGTGGTAGAGGTCAACTGCCCGCCGGGCTGGATGCCTTCATACAATACGGGGGCTATATTTGCACGCGATGCGTAAATCGCCGCCGTATAACCGGCCGGGCCTGAACCCGCTATCAAACAACGTACTTTTTCTGTTTCCATTCTTTTATCTGGTTTTATGTTTAACGTAAATCTATTTCCATCACATCCGGATAATCCGCCGGATTGAATACGAAAACGGTGTCCGGTTGCCGAAGTCCTGTCTGCATCCGGCTGATCCGAATCACGCTCCGGAGATTGTTTTTCATCGTCACGGTCATTTTGGCCGGGAGCGACGTGGTGCGGTCGATTTGCAACTCGATGGTTGCGATGTCGTGGCTGTTTTTGGCGACAAGCAGGATGTCGTCGGCCATTTTTCCGTTGCCGGCCGTACTCTCGCCGGTATACGAAGGCTTGAAACCTTTCTTGTAAGTACGGAGCAAGGTCATCGGGTTGGTAAATTGCAGTTCCTCGCCGGACGGCCGGGTCAGATTTACTTCGCCCGTACGCACCACATAGGTCCATTGCGTTGCGCCGTCATACCACGTCCGTGTGTCAGGGGTGATCAACACAAACTTGTCACCCTTCATCTGGATGGATCCTTCAAAACTTTCCGCGAGGCCTTCGCTTTCGCCACGGATATTCGCAGCAAAATCCGCCGCTAATCCGTTTGATTGCTCATAGGCTACGGCGGCTTTTTCCAGTATGGCCTCTGCTTTTTGAGCGGCTGCAAAACCTGTGGCCGCCAGCCAGAAGCATAGTATGTAACTTCCTGTTTCCATTATTTCAATTGCATGAATTTTTGTTCCAGTGTATATTCGTCCGGAATCAGCACCTGCCGCGCTTTACTGCCTTCGACAGGCCCGACGATGCCGGCTCGTTCCAATTGATCCATCAAGCGACCGGCGCGATTGTAACCGATGGAAAACTTGCGTTGAATCAACGAGGTGGAGCCTTGTTGCTGAATCACGATCAGGCGGGCGGCTTCGTCAAACAAGGGGTCACGGTCGGACAAATCCAGGTTGCCCGGCATTTTATCTTCGCCCTCCGGCAGATATTCCGGCAATCCGTATGCCCGCTGATAGCCTGCCTGCTGCCCGATGTAGGAAACGACGTTTTGTATCTCCGGCGTATCCACAAAGGCGCATTGCACGCGCGTCATCTCGCTGCCCTGAGAGAAAAGCAAATCCCCGCGTCCGATCAACTGATTGGCGCCCTTCGAGTCCAGGATCGTACGGGAATCCACCATAGTCGTCACGCGGAAAGCCACGCGCGCAGGGAAATTCGCCTTGATGTTTCCCGTGATAATCGTTGTGGTGGGGCGTTGCGTCGCAATAATCATGTGAATACCGATCGCCCGCGCTTTCTGCGCAATACGCGCAATCGGCATCTCAATGTCTTTTCCGGCCATCATGATCAGGTCGCCGAACTCATCGATCACCACCACGATGTAGGGCATAAACCGGTGTCCTTTTTCCGGATTCAGCCGGCGATTGATGAATTTCTCATTGTATTCCTTGATATTACGCACATGCGCTTTGGTCAGCAATTCATAACGATCGTCCATCTCCTTACAGAGGGAATTCAGGGTATAAACTACCTTTGTGTAATCCGTAATAATGGCCTTGTCTTCATCCGGCAATTTGGCCAGGTAATGGCGCTCAATCGCCTCATATATGCTAAATTCTACCATTTTGGGATCCACCATCACAAATTTCAGTTCCGCCGGATGTTTCTTGTACAACAGCGAGGTGATGATGGCGTTCAGTCCGACCGATTTGCCCTGCCCCGTAGCGCCGGCCATCAGCAGATGAGGGGCTTTACAGAGGTCAAACATAAAGACATCGTTCGTTATCGTACGGCCAAGCGCCACAGGCAAATCGTATTTGCATTCGTTGAACTTGCGCGATGCGATCAGCGAATGCATGGACACAATCTGGGCGTCTTTGTTCGGCACTTCGATACCGATCGTCCCCTTACCGGGCATTGGGGCAATGATACGGATACCCAATGCGGACAAACTCAGGGCAATGTCGTCTTCCAGGTTGCGGATTTTGGAGATACGCACGCCCACGGCCGGCACGACTTCGTACAGCGTCAGCGTCGGCCCTACGGTAGCATTAATAGAGGAGATATTGATGCCGAAATCCTCCAGCGTCTGTTTGATCCGTTTCTGATTATCGGTTTGTTCTTCCTTGTTGATTTGATTCTGTCCCTGGTCGTATTTCTTCAGCAGATCAAGCGGCGGAAAACGGTAGCTCGACAAGTCTAACCGCGGATCATAGTCACCCATGGCCGATTCATCATACGGTTCATTGTCGTTGTTCGTCGTCGCTTTCGGCCGGACGACGGGGGGCAAGTCATTTCCGGCGGTTTCATAACCCATTTCGTCATCACCTGTCGGTACGTTGATGATAAATTCGATATCCGGTTTTCCTTTATCCCCGGCAGGGACATGTGTCACCCATGGACGGTCTTCCGGTGTTGTCGTACCGTGGTGCTCCTCATCTTCTTCCGGCACATCCTCCTCCATACCCTCTTTGTCGTCTTCCGTATCCTCTTCGTCGTCCACGGCTTTACGATCCGCCGTTCCGGCCTTCGTTTTCCATGCAGGCCATTTCCACTTCCATTGCCATTTTCTTTTCCATTTTTGACTCCACGAGAATGAAAAAAATTTCCGCAACAAGGGGATGACTTTGTTGCTGAGACAGACGGCGATTATCAGGAACCCGGCGATCAAAAGGAGTATCGTACCGGTTTTGCCGAGATTTTTAATCAGCAAATCCGAAAGGTAAAACCCTTGTTCTCCACCCAGATAGAGAAATGTGTCTTCATAACTTTTTAGAAAGGTGAAGGACAAAAATACGGCGCTCCATAACAGCATGGCGCTGCACAGTAAAAAACGTTTGAGCAAAGACATCCGGCAGATGCCCATCCATTTCACACCCAATGAACCGAGGAAAAACAGGATGAAAAAAGAAGATATTCCGAAGCACCGGTTCATGAGCAACTCTGCAACATAAGCACCCCGAACACCGGCCCAGTTATTCACTTGCCCGCGATTAATCAACAGGTCTTTAGTCGACGTATGCACCACTGCATTCTGGTCTTCTCCTCCCGTAAAAAAGAACGATATGGATGCAATACTTACATAAATCACAAGGAAAATAAGAATCAAGCCTATCAGAAAACGCACACGTTCGTTCGTGAAAAATACGCTTATGGATTCCAAAATATCTTCTATATCATTATTTTCAGGACGTTTCTTCTTCGTTGTTTTTTTTGCCATATATATTTCTACTCTTCACTGAACAAAAACAAGGGATACTCATATTGCTTGCAAATTGCTTGCAAAGATAAAGATAGTAATTCAATAAATCAATAATTCGTTCAAAGAATCAGCAACTCAGGATAAATTTTAGCCGGAAACTTTCAAACTTTATCATAATTGTTTTTTGTCGAAAGTAATGTGCAGCATGACCAGTTCGGAACAGGTGCCCACGCGGTAGGGCGGGCCTGCGCAGCCGATGCCGGACGAGATGTAAAATTGCGTATTCCCTGTCCGGTAGTATCCGTAGGGACATTCAAAAACCAGTTTCAAAAGCAGCGAATAGGGCCACAGTTGGCCATTGTGCGTATGTCCGTGGAGGGTTAAATCCGGATGGTTCATCCGGGTTTCGTTGAAGGCTTCCGGTTGGTGGTCGAGGACGATGACGGGCTTGGCGGGGTCTGTTTTTTCCATCAGCGTGCGCAGCGTGGCGCGGTGGGGGTTGATGGCGTCGTCGCGCCCAATCAGGTAGAAGGTAGAGTCAGGCATGGCGACGGAGTCGACCAGCAGCACGCCGCCGGTCTTTTTCAGCCATCGCAGTTTGGCGTGCCGGTTGGCGCGGTATTCATGATTGCCGAGTATGAGGTAGGTTCCCAGGGGGGCGTGCAGTTGGCGAAGGTCATCTTCGATATGTTCCCGCTCGGCAATGAGGGATTCGTGGTCGATGATGTCGCCCGTTAAGACGATGATGTCCGGATGTTGCCCGTTGCAGAGGGCTACGTAGCGCCGGGCATAGTCTTTGCCGATGGTTTCGCCGAAATGCAGGTCGCTGAGCATGGCAATGGTAAGGCTGTCGCGTCCTGCCACGACTTTCGGTATGTGGAGGTGCACGTGTTTCACAACCGGGTGGGCGACATTGTAATGGGCTTTTACCATCAGGCCGGCGACGGCGGCAAGAAAGATGAAAAAGAGGGCGAGTTTCATTTCCGGCCAATGCCTGCGGATCGTTTCCGGACAGCGGTGCCATCTCCGGACAGCGAGTCTGACGAGTTCCAGCAGCAGCAGCCCCATCGTGAGGTAGATCGAAGCGACATACCAGGTGTTGCATATCAGGAGGAGGCTGGTCAGCAGGCCGTTCGGCAGGCTGCCGTGGAAAAAGAATCCGGTGAAATAGAGGTGCCATTCGAGGATGAAAAGCAAGATGTAGGGCACACGCCACTTTTTCGAGGGCGGGATGGCTTGATAGCCTCGCCAGAAAATATACGGGTTCAACAGAATCTGGGCAATGAGGGCTTGCAGAAAAACTCTCATGGGCGGTGCTTGGTCGAAAAAAGGTTGAATACGACCATTTCACTCCGGCTTCCGATGCGGAATGGCGGCCCCCAAAGCGCCAAGCCAGAAGAGACATAAAGATGCGTGCTGCCGCGCTGTTCATACCCGTGACTGAGTTCAAAGAGGCGGTCGGTCAGCCAGGTCATCGGCCACACCTGCCCCCGGTGCGTATGGCCGCAGAAGAGGAGGTCTGCGCCGGCATCTACGGTCTGGGATAATTCGCTGGGTTGGTGATCCAGTACGATAAGGGGATAGTCCGGGTTTGTGCCGACAATCAGTTGTGCCAATGATTGGCGGGCATGATTCGTGCGGTCGTCCCGTCCGACTAATTGGATCCCGTTCGGTAGCGTCACAACCGTGTCCCGCAGGAAACGAACAGGTGTCCGGGCGATGTATTGCATGCAATCGGCAATGCCACTGATGTATTCATGATTTCCGGGCGTCATGTAGATGCCCGACGGGGCGTTGAGTTGCGATAATTCCTGTTCCATGTGCCGTTGTTGCGCCGGTACGATGCTGTTGTCGATCAGGTCTCCGCCGATCAGGATCAAATCCGGCTGTTGCGCCTGAATCATCCGGATGTATTGTTGCAACTGGCCTTTGGCGGTTCCCATGCCAAGGTGCAAATCGCTTATGGCAACAATTCTGAATGTGTCTTTTGCACCGGTCATGGGCTTGTCGATACCGATATTGAGCGTTCGGATGACAGGATGTCGATAGCGGTAAAATCCGCAGGACAATACACCGAGGGTCAATCCCAGAGATACGACAAAACTGTGTTGGAACGGATGGTTGAAAAGCCGGAAGCCGTCGAAACATAGCAGAAACAATGTCATGTACAGGGTAAAGACCAGCCAGCCGGTACTGTATTCAAAAAAGAGGTGAGCCCATGCGGTGGCGGACAGTTTGGAATTTCGCAACGCAAATACCAGGATCATGGAAAATACGCTGATCCAGAAGATTCCGCCGAAAATCCATCTGACGACGGGCGGAAAATGCTGGAGCGCCTGCAATCCCCGGATAAAAATATATACGTTGCTTCCCAGGTAAGCACATAACATCAGGATAAATAAAGCAACCATAGTCGGGATGTCTTTTTTCTTCCGGATTATTTTTTAGGATAACCTACGGGGTTATTCATCAGTGGCAGTTGCGTAGGGCTTAATTTCAGGATGTTGCGCAATTCGGCCTGATCCATCGAGGCACGCGGAACCGTGGAAAGTCCGACGGCAGCACAAAAGAGATTGATGTTTTGCGACACAATCCCGGCATCAACGGCTCCCATCAACCGGGTTTGCTCGACAGCCGGATCGCCTAATTTTTCCAGATTGATGACCATCACAAAACTTACCGGTGCGGACTTGACAAACTCCTGCGTTCCGGCAACGGCCGCGCGGTAGTCACCCTTAGCCACCGGATTCAAGGCATGTGCCTTCGCATCATACACGTATGCCCCGTCCGGACGGATGGCATAGATATCTATTTCTTGTTTGTTCATCGCTGAGGGGGCGGTACGTTTTCCGTCTGCACGATTGATGCCGTTGGCTGCCCAAAGCAAATCGGAGAGGTCTTGCAAACTAAGTTCCCGGGCGCTAAATTCCCGGTCGGAATGTCGGTCGGAGAAAGCCTTCATCGTTGCGGAGCCACGTGTCTTGTCCGGAGCCGTTAATTTAATCACCTGTAACTCTTGTGCATGCAAATGTATTGCAGTAAGACAGGTTACTAATGCAATAAAAGTTTTTTTTGTGTTCATGTGACATCTGTTTTGCGTTATTATTATCACACAAAGTTACTGATAGTTTTGAAGAATCGCGTTTGTTTTCGTTTTCTTATATTTTCTATACGCTTTATTGGCTACGTGTAATCACGAAATCGGGGGTGGTGTCGTAGCGGATGTGATATGTGGCGGCTTGAGGCGTCAAGGTTTCCTGCACGGTCAGAAATCCGGTTTCCCGGCAGCCTTCGATAGTCGTGATATGAATGTCGCGCAGCCAGTCGGCCGCTTTTTGTCCCGTCATTTTGAAAGTCGTCTCTTTGGCGCTCCAACAAACCAGCAATTCGTTTGTTTCGGGATTTTTGTCCAACAGATTCAATTCCGTTTCGTTCAAAAAACGGGATTGCAGTTTCCGTATACGTTCCGAATGATATTCGATGTCAATGCCGGCCGGCTTGACGGGATCCAGTATTACCGCCGCGTAACCTTTGGTATGGGATATGCCGATATGATACGGCGAACCGGGCAGGTATGGCGCGCCGCTGGCATGATAGGCAATCGTTGTCGAGGCGCCGGTCAATCTTTCCAGCAGAACCCGGACGGCCAACCATTCGGCTTTTCTGTTTTCCGACTGGATGCTGTTTAAAAACGGAACGTATTCGTCCGGTCGTTCCGACAGATGCAGTAATTGCTCCCAGCTTTCTTCGATTTTCCATATGCCCCACAATGGAGAGGTGTATTTTTGCAGTACGGGCATAACGCTTTATTTCCATTGAAAGGTTTGGATCAGTTCGACGACCTCTTCTCCCAAGTAACGGGTTACGGGTGTCAACGAATCGGTGTTCACTTTACATTGATAATATAGTGCGCCGCGAAAAAAATGGTTGACGCTGTCCGTCAGCATAAACTGGATAGGCGAGGGCGATTCGCCATCCATTCGGAACAGCGTTCCATACAGGCGGCTGTCCGCGTCTTCATAGTTTTGTTCCGTAATGGCATTGGCATTTTTTACGCTGCGCAGGAGTAGCTCTCGACATTCTCCGGCGACAGTAGGGAGTGTTTCCGGGCTGATTTTTTGATAACTGCAATAGAGTTTGGCGTTCAACGTTTCGTACGAAAGATTGATCCATCCTTCCGGCGCTTCTGCCGGAGGCAACTCTATGGTAGCTAATTGGGAAACCATGAAGGAATAGGGTAAATCAGTTAATGAGAAAAACGTATATGGCGCTTCCGGAATTTCTATGCGATAGAATCCGCGAGGTTTGGGCGTATACTCAGCGCATGATATGGATAACCCCATGAGGAGCATCCCGATCAGGGGACGTATGGTTGCTCTTTTTTTTTTCTCAGGCGCTTCAATGATACTGAATTTGATTTTTAATACCCGGCGTTCATTGGCTTCTAATATCCGGAAGCGGTAATTTTTATAATCAATGATTTCTTTTCGACGGGGGAGCGTTCCTTTTATTTTTAATAAAAGACCGGCAAGGGTTTCGACTTCTTCCGTCATTTTTCCAAATTCGTCGGGGGTGATGTCTGTTTCGCGGAAGAAATCATTCAATTGGATTTTTCCTTCAAAGATATAACTTCCGTCCGGCAACGTAAAAAACAGTTTCTCGTCATTGTCGTATTCATCGGATATTTCACCTACAATTTCTTCGATAATGTCTTCCATGGTTACCAGTCCGGAAGTGCATCCAAACTCGTCTACCACAATGGCAATATGTACTTTGTTTGACCGAAATTCTTCCAGCAGGTCATCAATTTTCTTTGTTTCGGGAACGAAATACGCCGGTCGTATCAGGCGTTGCCATTGGAAGGTGTCCGGATTTTCAATGGCCGGAAGCAGGTCTTTTACGTATAAAATGCCATTGATATTATCTTCCGTTTCTTTGTATACCGGAATACGGGAAAAGCCTGTCCGGATAATAATTTCCATCAGTTCTCTAAAGCCGCATTTGATGTTAACCGTTTCCATATCCAACCGGGGAATCATGATTTCATCCGCCCGTTTGTTGTAGAAATGAACGATTTCGTCAAACATTTCCTTTTCGTCAATCGGATCTTTGGAAATCATCGCCGATTCGTTTGCGGAAGTTTTTTTCTTGCTATAAACAACGAACCCGGGAGAGGTAATCGTTTTGGTTATTGGCCGGAGCATCCAATCAATCGCTTTAAGGTAGGGTGCGGCTTGCTGTGTGACGCGCAAAACTCTGTTCCGCACAATGAATTTGGGGATCAGTCCGCCGGAAATATATCGTAAAACCATCCATCCGGCGATCATTGCCCCATAGGACACCGTATTTGCCGCTTGTCCGGATATGGAACAAACGCCATGGATTCCCAATGCAATACACAGGATATGAAGGATCGAACGAGCCATAGCAACGGCAAAAAAAGTTTGTTGCGGCCGATCCAGCAGTTGCCTGATAAAACGGTCTCTCATGGAATGTTCTTCCCCGATGTCACTCATTTCGTCGGCAGAAAGGGAAAACAACGCCCTTTCTGCCGACGCTAACAGGCAGGAGAGTGAAAGCAGAATGATGACGCCAACAAATGAAATAACCGCACTTATCACCTGCTCGTGAAAAACGGGTTGAATAAACAAGCCCGGAAAAGAATCGTCAGAATCCAAAGATTGATACTGTTAGTTAACACTCTTAGAACGGCAAATCGTCTGCACTATCTGATACTGCCGGCGGTTCTGTCGTCGCAGGCGGGTTTGATTGCTGCGGTACGGCGGCAGGCGTACCGTTATCGTCTGTAGCATCCGGCCTTCTGCCGAGAGAATAAAATTCAACCCGGTCGGCATAGATTTCCGTTATGTAGCGCTTTACACCACTTTGGTCATCATAGTTGCGGGAGCGGATTTTTCCTTCCACATAGACTCCCGACCCTTTTTTGACATATTTCTCCACGAATTGGACACGGTCGCGGTTTACAACGATATTGTGCCACTCTGTCCGTTCGGGAACTTCGGTTCCATTGGCTAACGTGTAACCTCTTTCTGATGTCGCTACCGGGAAGTTAGCAACTGCATTTCCACTGTCGAAATACCTGATAACGGGGTCTTTCCCCACATTTCCTATTAAAATAACTTTGTTCAATGACATAAATGAATCTGTTTATAGTTTACATTACAAACATATGGATTTTTTCTCGATATTTCCGAATGGTTTTGTTAAAAAATGAATGTGTGTAGATATTATTTTAATCGACTTTCGATAAATACTTATGTATCAGCGCTGAAACAGGATAGCTGTCTAATGAATCTTCCGGTAGTTTGAGATATTTTTTCAGGGCGGCGTTTTCCGTTTGAATCTCCACTTTGTAAAAGGTAACATGTAGAATCTGATGTGACAGTACATGCTTGATGCCGCTTTCGTCAACCGACAGTACCGGTTGGCCGGTATCTTGGAACAGTTTTTTGAAAGCCGGCAACTCTTTCAATTCGGCAAAATCCACCGAGCGCTCCGTTTCTATCAGCGGAAGTTCGAATAATCCTTTCCAAATATCGTTTTTGGTACGGCAGTACAGGTAAGTATATTCATTATATATAACGTAGAAATAATGGAAATACCGGTCGCGTGTTTTTGTCTTGTGTTGTTTGACGGGAAACAACTGCGGATTTCCGGTGGCATAGCCCATACATTGATTTATGAACGGACATTGGTTACATTCGGGATTTGACGGAACACATTGCAATGCGCCAAATTCCATGACGGCTTGGTTATGTAACCCAGCCATTTCGGGATTCATGATCAGACGTGCCAGTTCCGTGTATTGTTTTTTTCCTTCACCCGAATCAATAGGGGTTTGGATGGCATAAAGCCGTCCCAAAACCCGGAAAACGTTTCCGTCAACAACCGGATAGGGTTGATTCCAGGCAAAAGAAGCAATGGCGGCCGCCGTATACTCGCCGATGCCTTTTAGGGAGAGGATGTCCTCGTATTGTTGAGGAAATATGCCTTGGAAGCGGGTTTGGATGTCTTGAGCCGCTTCGTGCAAATTACGGGCGCGTGAATAGTATCCCAATCCCTGCCAATATTTCAATACCACCTCCTGCGTTGCCTCGGCAAGACTTTTCACATCCGGAAATCGTTGCAGGAATCGCAGGTAATATTCCATGCCTTGAACGACGCGAGTTTGCTGGAGAATGATCTCCGAAATCCATATCCGGTAGGGATTTTTTGTGTTGCGCCAAGGTAAATCACGCTTATTTTTTTCGTACCACGAAAAAAAAATTTCGCTCTCTCCGAATTTTTTATTTGTTTGATTCATAATTATTTATACTCATTTTTATCGGTTTTCGATACAAACATACGGATATATTGCGAAAAATAAAACTACTTTTTCGGGAAAAAAAGTGGCATTATTGAAATAATTACTATATATTTGCAATCCAAAAAATTAGAATTTTATTCATTTAAATAGTTTAGGACATGACAAAAGCAGACATTGTTAGTGAAATTGCAAAGAGTACAGGTATTGACAAAAATAGTGTTTTGGCAACTGTAGAATCTTTTATGAGTGTGATAAAGAGTACTTTATCGAGTGATGAAAATGTGTATCTGAGAGGCTTTGGTAGTTTTGTGGTTAAAACACGAGCTCAAAAAACCGCGCGTAACATTTCGAAGAACACAACGATTATTATTCCGGAACATAACATTCCGTCGTTCAAACCCGCCAAGATTTTCTTGAACAGCGTGGCTAAAAAGTAATAATCAAACGGTTTAATTTAAAATTTGAAGTTTATGCCCAGCGGTAAAAAAAGAAAAAGACACAAAATGTCTACGCACAAGCGTAAAAAGAGACTTAAGAAAAATAGACATAAGAAAAAGTAAGTCTTGGTGAGCGATAAAGAACAAACTTAATGAGAGTTTTTAAGTTTGTTCTTTTGTTTAATACATAAGAAAATAGTCAGTTGTGATAAGTGAATTAGTCGTAGATGTAAAGCCGAAGGAAATCTCGATAGCAGTACTGGAAGATAAGAGTCTGGTGGAGTTTCAAAAAGAAGCCCGGAGTGATTCTTTTGCCGTAGGTAATATTTATCTTGGAAGGGTAAAAAAGTTACTTCCGGGATTAAATGCGGCATTTGTAGATGTTGGTTGTAAAAAAGAAGCCTTTCTCCATTATCAGGATTTAGGCTCCAGTTTTAATACGCAACAGAAATATTTGAAACAACTGAAAGACGAGGCGAAAAAACGGCCATCAATATCCAAATTGCAGATATTGAATGAAATAGAAAAAGAAGGGAGCATCAGTAATATCTTGACTGTAGGGCAGGAGATACTTGTGCAGATTGCCAAAGAGCCGATTTCAACTAAAGGGCCTCGCCTGACCGCCGAACTTTCGTTTGCCGGACGTTTTTTGGTTTTGATTCCGTTTTCAGATAAAATCTCGGTTTCAACCAAGATCAAGTCAAATGAAGAACGTGCGCGTTTGCGTCAGTTGATACAGAGTGTGAAGCCGAAGAATGTCAGTGTGATTGTGCGAACATCTGCTGAAGGAAAACGGGTTGCCGAGTTGGACGGCGAACTTAAAACCTTGGTGAAGCGCATGGAAGACAACCTCTTCAAAGTGCCGAAACTGAAGGCTCCTGCAGTTGTTTATGAAGAAACGGCGCGTATTGTAGCGCTTTTACGGGATATTTTCAATGCCTCGTTCCAACATATATATATAAATGACCGGGATGTATATAACAGCGTTTATGATTACGTAAACCTGATTGCGCCGGAGCAAAAGAATATCGTAAGGTTATATACCGACGAGTTCCCGATATTTGATAAGTTTGGTATTACGAAGCAAATCAAATCCCTTTTCAGCCGTACGGTAACGTATAAAGGCGGCGCCTACCTGATTATCGAACATACCGAGGCGATGCACGTGATTGATGTGAACAGCGGAAATCGCATGAAAGGTAGTACGGAACAGGAAAAGACCGCCTATGAGGTGAATCTTGCCGCAGTGGAAGAGATTGCCCGTCAGTTGCGTTTGCGCGATATGGGAGGGATCATTGTGGTTGATTTCATAGATTTGGCGGAAGCGACTAATCGACAACAGCTTTTTGAGCACATGAATAAAGCGATGTCGAATGATCGCGCCAAACATAATATCCTTCCTCTCAGCAAATTCTGTCTGATGCAAATTACCCGCCAACGGGTTCGTCCGATTCTGGATGTGCAAACGTCGGAAAGTTGCCCTTCCTGTTTCGGAACAGGCGTTGTGAAATCATCTGTTCTGTTTACCGACAGTCTGGAAGGAAAAATTGATTGTCTGGTAAATAAACATAATGTAAAGCAATTCACCCTGCATGTACATCCTTATGTCGCGGCGTACATTAATAAAGGGTTGTTTTCCTTGGGAATGCGATGGAAAGCAAAGTATTCTACCCGGATGAAGGTTATCCCCGATCAAAGTTTGGCCTTTATGGAATATAAATTTTTTGATCCCGAGAAAAATGAATTGGATATGCAGGAAGAAAAAGAACTGAAATAAGGCAAGAGAGATCATTTTTCTTTTGCTTTATTTTTGTAGTTTTGTCGTATGATTACCTATAAATGATAACGTATAAACGATGAAGAAAGTTGTTTTTATATTCTTCAGTATCAAGATGTTGTTTTTTACGACTGTGGCGCAGGAACGGATTATAAAATTGTTTCCGGAGGGTGTTCCGGGCGAAACAGGCGTAATGGAAGAAAAAGCCGATAGAGACGGTAACCGGGTGGCCAATGAAACCGTACTTCGTATCGCGGACGTTAATGAACCGACCATCACCATATACGAAGCTTCCGAAGAATTGGCGAATGGGTCGGCCATGATTGTTTGTCCCGGAGGCGGATATAATATGTTGGCCTATGACCTGGAAGGAGACGAAGTCTGTCTTTGGCTGAATGAATTGGGCATTACAGCTTTTCTGCTGAAATACAGGGTTCCGCGACGGGAAGGAAAAGAAAAACATGAGGCGCCGTTACAGGACATACAACGGGCGATCAGTTACATCCGCGTAAATGCGAATTACTTGAATATTGATCCGGACAGGATCGGAGTAATGGGCTTTTCTGCGGGTGCACATTTGTCTGTCATGGCCTGTAACTCATTTAACAAACGCACCTATCCGTTGGTGGAAAAAATTGATAAGGCGAGTTGTCGTCCTAATTTCTGCCTGTTGGTTTATCCGGCCTATCTGGATGGGGAAAATTTTCAACTGTCCCCGGAAATTCAGGTATCTCCTAAAACACCTCCGACCATGCTGATCCAGTCGGAAGACGACCGGCCTTATATCAACAGTAGCCTGTTCTACTATTATGCGTTGAAAGAAGCCGGCGTGCCGGCGTGGATGCACTTGTATAGTAAGGGCGGGCATGGCTATGGGATGCGCGATACGGGAGCGGTTGTTAATAGCTGGCCGGATCGGGCGGAAGACTGGTTCCGCGAAATCGGAGTGATCGAATAGAATTTGAATTTATGAAGCGCTGATGTTGTATAATCTCAGCGTTTTTCTTATATTTACCCCTCCAATCAAAAAAAGAATAATATGATTAACCAGGAATTAATAAACCCGAGGAGCATTGTGGTTGTCGGTGGATCCAACAAGACATCCAAGCCCGGGGGAAATTGTGTGAGAAATCTTCTTAATGGATTATATAAAGGTGATATATATGTAGTTAATGCAAAGGAAACAGAAGTGCAAGGGCTAAAATGTTATCATCATGTCTCGGAGATACCCCAGACCGATTTAGCGATTATTTCCATTCCCGCGGCTCTCTGCCTGGAAACGGTCACGATTTTGGCTCAGGAAAAAGGCGTAAAAGCCTTTATCATGTTCACGGCCGGTTTTGGAGAAGAGACCGAAGCGGGAGGTATTTTGGAAAAACGGATCGCGGAAGTCATCAGTAATGCCGGTGCAAGCCTGGTCGGGCCTAATTGCATCGGTATGCTGAACAGGTATCACCACAGTTTGTTTACGCTTCCGATTCCCGATATGGATCCGTTCGGAGTGGATATGATTTCCAGTTCGGGAGGTACTGCTATTTTTATCATGGAATCGTCTATCCGGATGGGCTTGCGTTTCAATTCCGTATGGTCGGTCGGTAACAGTGCGCAAATAACGGTTGAAGACGTTATTGAATATATGGATGAGCATTTTGATCCGGAGACGGATTCAAAAATAAAACTGCTTTATATCGAAAGTATTAAGAATCCCGACAAGTTATTAGAGCATACCGGTTCATTGATCCGTAAGGGATGTAAAATTGCTGCGATTAAATCGGGAACGTCCGAGTCGGGGAGTCGTGCAGCCTCTTCTCACACCGGCGCGATGGCAAACCCTGATTGGGCGGTCGAGGCGCTTTTCCGCAAAGCCGGTATCGTGCGTTGTTTCAGCCGGGAAGAATTAGCGACCGCAGGGGCTGTGTTCACATTAAAAGAACTGAAAGGCAAAAATATAGCCATTGTGACACATGCCGGCGGCCCGGCGGTGATCTTGACGGATGCGTTATCAAAAGGAGGAATGGACATTCCCCGCTTATCCGGAACGTCGGAAGCAGAAGCATTGAAACGGAAACTGTTACCCGGTTCGTCGGTCAGCAATCCGATTGATATTCTTGGAACCGGCGGCCCCGAACATTTGGCTATTGCAATCGATTTTTGTGAAGAAAACGAGAATATCGACGGTATCGCCGTCATATTCGGCAGTCCGGGACTTACAAGAGTGTATGAAGCCTACGAAGTTTTGGATCAAAAAATGAGCGCCTGTTCAAAACCTATTTTCCCCATACTTCCTTCTGTAAGTACGGCTTGGGATGAAACTGATTTTTTTGTAAAAAGAGGGCATGTGAATTTTAGTGACGAAGTCGGTTTGGCCGAAGCGCTCACCAAAGTGCTGAAAACGCCGCATCCTTTGGCCAATAACCTTGAATTGAAAGGAGTAGATGTTCCCCTGATTCGTAGAATCATAGATAACATTCCCGGGTCGGGATATATTGCGCCTGAATCCGTGCAGAAACTCTTCAAAGCTACCGGCATTCCGATGGTGGACGAATTGGTATCCAAAGAATGGAACGAAATATGCGATTTCGTAGACAAGGTACATTATCCGGTGGTTGCCAAAGTAGTAGGCCCTGTTCATAAGTCTGATGTCGGCGGAGTGGTGTTAAATATCCGTTCAAAGGAACATTTGAAAATAGAATTTAACCGGTTGATGAATCTGCCGGATGCTCAGGCCGTCATGGTTCAGCCGATGTTAAACGGGATGGAACTGTTTGCCGGAGCCAAGTACGAAGAAACATTCGGGCATATCGTTCTGTGTGGTTTAGGGGGAATTTTTGTGGAAATATTCAAAGATGTCGCTTCCGGGCTTGCGCCGCTTGCTACGGAAGAGGCCTTATCCATGATTCGTTCCCTGCGGGGATACAATGTTTTTAAGGGAACACGTGGTCAGAAAGGTATTGACGAGCACTCATTTGCTAAAATCATTGTGCATCTTTCGGCGTTGCTCCGTTTTGCCGAAGAAATTAAGGAATTGGATATTAACCCTTTGTTGGCAACCGACAGAGGCATCATTGCCGTTGACGCCAGGATCCGGATCGAAAAATAAAGGTTTACGGAGAATCGCGGCGGAAAATAAAAAAACCGATGGAATCCATCCATCGGTTTTTTTTGCTTTTTATGTCGGATAAATCCTGCTCCGGAAATCATTCATTGGTATTCATGATAACCACGCGGTTCCAAGCATTTTCGCTATACGGTTGAATTTCGTCGCCTTTCCATTCGATGGAAATATTGTTGGATGAAATTCCGTATTTATCAATAAGTTGTTTGGCAACCGCTCTTGCACGTCTTTCGGAAATGCCCTTGTTATAATCAGGATTTCCTGTTTTCCGGTCGGCATAACCTACCAACTTGATCGGCGAACCGTTTTTCTTCGCAAACTCAGATGTATTGAAGATGTTAATTTCCTGGTTCTTGTCAATCTTAGCGCTGTTCAAGCGGAAATAAACCACATTGTTAAGCGTTTCCTTCGCCGGAGGAGGAGCGATTTGCGGCGGACATTCCGGACAGTATTCCGGACGTTTTTCCAATTCTGAATTGCGATCACGTAATGCGTTGATTTGGGAATTTAAATCGTTCAGTAAAGCGTAATCCATCGGTTCAATGACTTCAAACTCTTTCCTGCCCAGATTAAAGTTCAGACCTAACAAGGCTTGTACCGGACGGTCATATTCATGTTTGTCGGTATACGTCCGGTTCCAGTGGTCACCCACCAGGACATATTGTCCTTCCAGAAACAAATCCACTCTTTTGCTCAGACGGAATGACAGTTGAGCGCCAAGATTCGCCGTAAGGGATTCCGATCTGGGGTAACTGATATTGTCCACGGTTGCACCGGCTCTTACTCCATATCCGAGACCTACGAATGGAATGAAATGAAATACTTTAGCTTCTTTATAGGGCGCCCAAAAATTGGTCACGTCCCACATAATGTCAGCGTGCGGATTAATCCATTGGAATTCCTGCTTGTTGCCATCGCTGAAGTTGTTCATTAAACCTCCATTTACCTGCAAACGGAAAGCCATATACGGATTGTACCATTTTCCTACCGAAATAGCGCCGGAAGGAGCGATACGATCACCGAAATCGGCATCTCCGTTCAAATCACCTAACAAAACATTCGCAGCACCTGCTATTGAAATAAACATGTTGTCCGAAGCCTTGTTCTTTTTAAAGTTCGTTTTAGAACCGTTTTCCGTACTGAAACCTATCTGAGGTTGATATTCTTGCGCAGATAATAACAGCACAGAACCAAATAAAATGGTCAGAAGTAATACTTTAGTTTTCATAATCATCAATTTTTATTAAACATTTTCATATCATTTTTTTTTGCTTTAAATACATACATAATTTGAGGCAAAGGTAATGCTTTTTTTAATTGTGGCAAATAAAAAGCAGGTTTTGGGCATAAATTTTTCTTATCCCCTTATATATTCTATAATCAGGCCGTTTTTTTTTCGCCTTCTCTGATGAGTTTGCACAAGTCATGATTGCATTTATTTTATTTGTTGTCAATCGTTTGTGGATGATTTTCCACTAATTTCATGAGATATTGTCCATATGGATTTTTAAGCATGGGGAGTGCATTTTTTCTCAATTGGGCGGCGTCAATCCAACCTTTCCCGTAGGCAATTTCTTCCAGGCAGGCTATTTTCAGACCTTGTCTTTGTTCAATAACTTCGACAAAAGTGGATGCTTCCGACAATGACGCATGGGTTCCTGTATCCAGCCAGGCGAATCCTCTGCCCAATAATTGCATCTTTAATTCCCGGTGATCCAGAAAATGTCGGTTGACGGAGGTGATTTCCAGTTCTCCGCGGGCGGAAGGTTTAATCTTCCGTGCAATATCGACCACCTTGTTCGGATAAAAGTACAGTCCGACCACTGCATAATTTGAGGCCGGATGCGCAGGCTTTTCTTCCACGCTCAATACATTTCCCTGATTGTCAAATGCTGCAACCCCATAACGTTCGGGATCATTCACGTAGTAACCGAATATGGTGGCCTTCTGTTCCCGTTCGGTGGAAAAAACAGCTTCCCGTAGCATTTTAGTAAAGCCTTGCCCGTAAAAAATATTATCGCCCAACACCAAACTTACCGTATCGTTTCCGATAAAATCCGCTCCGATAAGGAAGGCTTGCGCCAAACCGTCCGGAGAGGGTTGCTCCGCATATTCGAAACGGACGCCCAAGTCCGAGCCGTCGCCCAATAACCGTTGGAAACCGGGTAAATCCTGCGGAGTTGAGATAATTAATATTTCGCGTATATCCGCCAGCATCAACACCGATATCGGATAATAAATCATCGGTTTATCGTAGACGGGTATCATTTGTTTGGATATCCCTTTCGTAATGGGATACAGACGGGTTCCGGAACCTCCGGACAATACAATTCCTTTCATATGTAATAATTTATCTTCTGATTCGTATTTGTATCGCATTGGCGATTGGTTGGTCGTTCACAAAAACAAAGTAGCCGCCGCCGCCGGCTCCGGTTATTTTCCATCCGGATACGGTCGGTTTATATTTATCCAGAACCGTTAAGATTTCCGGCGATACCATATTCGGAAACATGGCGGTCTGCGCCTCGAAACTTGCCGAAAAAGCTTTTCCCCATGCGGCGGTATCCCGTGACAGGATGGCTTGCCAGCAGGCTTCGGCGGCATTGCTTAACCGGAAGACTTCTTCTTTGCTCACTTTCGTGTCGGACAATACGTCATAGGTGGCATGTCGCGGAAATAACGGGATCAACCAGAGCCGCTCCTCTATCCAATTCAATAATTCCGGATCGTTAATGGAATCAATGGCTTCAGGCCAGTAATTGCCTTGGTAATGCAACCGGTTCAGACCCGGGTACACGATTCCCAGCGCGTCTTGCGAGCCGCTTACATACTTTGTCCCCGGCGGATTCTCGAAACAAAACAGCGTTTTTGCCAGTTTCTCCTTATCTCCTTCCGGAATATCCGTATGCCACAATTCGATCGCCTTTTTACGCGAACTGGTGGACATGCCGCTCCGGTCGTTAAACTCATAGTCCGGTTCGATACTGACGGTTAGAACGGCGCCCGGGTGATGCTTACTCACAAACGGCTGATCCAGCCATCCGCCGGCCAGGTCAATCCGGTAAGGAATCCTGCACTCTTCCCGCAACGCCGTGGTTGAACGCACCGGCAGGCCTGCGGACGGGATGCGTTTGCTTATAATATAGGCAATATCCAATTCTCTGCAAAGTTGCTCTTTGACGGGGCTATGACCATCACTGTTCACAAAAAAGATATCCGGTTTGAGCGCTTTTATTTCATCTATGAAATCAAGCACTCCGTTTCCCCGGTTAATCCAGGCGTCTTTGACCGCCCGCAGGGCTTTTACCATATAAAGACGCTCAGCGTCCGTATTGATCGGTTTCCGGGCTTTCAATTCGCAAATCGTTTTATCGGATCCGATACCCACATATAAATCCCCATAACCGGCAGCCTCTTCAAAAAAGGCTACATGTCCGCTGTGCAGCATATCATAACATCCGCTGACAAAAACTTTCTTCATTCACTTTCGATATTTTGTAGTTATCAATAATACGCGGCAAATGTATTAAAAATATCTATATTTTCCGCTGTTCTGCCTCACCTTTCGAATATATTTCATACTTTTAGGCGCGAAAAAAGCATCATTAATAAATAGCAGTAATTAATATGAAGACATTCATTGAAGAACGTTGGGGGACACACCCCAATGATGTGAAACGGTATGACACCAATCAATTAAGGAAAGAGTTTTTAGTAGAGAAATTGTTTGAGCCGGAAACGGTTTTGTTGACTTATACGCATAATGACCGGTTGATCATTGGCGGGGCATATCCGGTCAAGGAAAAAATCAAACTGGAAACCGTCGATTTGATCCGCTCGGCTTATTTTTGCGAACGGCGCGAAGTGGGCGTTATTTGTATTGACGGCGAAGGAACCGTTTCGGTCGACGGCATTGATTATGCCCTGACATTCAAGGACGCCGTCTATATCGGACGCGGGGCGAAAGAGGTTTATTTCGAAAGCAAAGATGCCGCACGGCCGGCCAAGTTTTATCTGGCCTCATCGCCGGCACATGCGAGTTATCCGACGGCGCAGATCACGAAAGAACTGCGTCGCACACGTGATTTAGGCGTCAGGGCGTCGTCCAACGAGCGCCTGCTGAATCAAATCATCCTGAGTGAGATCGTGCCTTGTTGCCAACTGCAAATGGGACTGACCGAAATCAAGGAAGGCAGCGTATGGAACACCATGCCGCCGCATACACATTCGCGCCGGATGGAAGCCTATTTCTATTTCAAGGTGCCCGAACAACAGGCCGTCTGTCATTTTATGGGTGAACCTCAGGAAACGCGCCATATTTTCATGGGGAACGAACAGGCGATTATCTCGCCCTCGTGGTCGATTCACGCTGCCGCCGGGACAAGTAATTACAGTTTCATCTGGGCGATGTGCGGTGAAAATCTGGATTACGACGATATGAATACATTTACCGCCGATAAATTACGATAATGATCGAAAAAAGCCGGGCGTTCCTGCTGTGGTCGGCTGTCGCGCTCATTTCGTGCGTGCCGGGAAAAACGCTCCGTCTCACGGTCGAAAACCCAAGCGACTTTGACCGTTCGGCGGAAATAGTTGAAATCCCGGTAAGCGATTTGACTGCGAAAATAGCGTTAGGGGAGGGACAAACGTTTGTGCTTGCGAATGAAAATCAGGAAATCCTCCCCACTCAGATCACCTATGACGGGAAACTCATCTTTCAGGCCGGAACGAAAGCCGGGGAATCCGTTACGTACACGCTTTCCGCCGGCACTCCGCAAACCTTTCCGCCCAAGACTTACGGCCGTTTTATCACCGAACGGAAAGACGATTTCGCCTGGGAAAACGACCGTGTAGCCTTCCGTATCTACGGCCCGGCGCTGGTCGAAATCGACGGCCCGAGCAACGGCCTTGACTTTTGGTACAAGCGTACCGCCGATTTGATTATCGACAAATGGTACGGGGACGATCTTGCGGGCGTGAGGTCTTATCACGAAGATCACGGCGAAGGGCTGGATGATTATAAGGTGGGACGCACGTTAGGCGGCGGGATGATGGCGCCTTATGTCGACCGGAAACTTTGGCTGAACGATAATTTCGTCCGGCAGGAAGTGTTTGAAAACGGCCCGTTACGTACCACGTTCCGGTTAACATATAAGGATATGGATGTCGCGGGAAAAACGTTCGGCGAAAGCCGGACATTCTCGCTGGATGCCGGTTCCCAACTGACGAAAGTCATTCAGGCCTACGGCACGGACGAAGTCATTCCCGTGGCCGCGGGCATTGTCAAACGTCCGGGAAACGATGCGATTCTGAAAAATGTTACCGCCCACGGAACGGCCACGCTTATCTATGCCGAACCGACCGGCGAAACGGTGGGCAATGTCTATGTCGGAACCGTATTCCCGTCCGGACTGGAACAGACGGTGGTCGATACCTATACCTTGATTCACCCGAAAACGGGAAAGGAAGAGACACATTCCCACGTATTGGGGATTACTTCCTGCCGTCCGGATACCCCCGTGACCTATTATACCGGCTACGGGTGGAGCAAGTCCGGGTTTCCGGCGGTAAACGATTTTCAAGCCCTGATCGCCCAATTTGCGGCAAGTCTGGAACGGCCTCTTATTGTAATATATTAATATGTTAGTTGCTATGAAGAAAGTAGTTACCTTCGGGGAAATCATGTTGCGCCTGGCAACGCCCGGATATCAACGGTTTATTCAATCGAATCAATTATCGGCCACTTTTGGCGGAGGAGAGGCCAATGTAGCGGTCTCGCTGGCCAACTATGGCATTCCGGCGGAATTTGTGACCCGTCTCCCCCGGAATGACATTGCCGAATGGTGCATGGCCGAATTGCGTAAATATAATGTAGGAACGGAAAACATCATCCGGGGCGGAGAGCGCGTAGGGATTTATTTTCTGGAGACCGGAGCGGTAGCCCGCGCCTCGAAAGTCGTGTATGACCGTGCCGGATCTTCGATAGCCGGGGTTCAACCGGGCATGATAGACTGGGATGCGATATTCGGAGACGCCCGGTGGTTTCACTGGACAGGCATTACGCCGGCGCTCTCGCAAGGTGCGGCCGAGGTATGTCTGGAAGCGATCCGAGCCGCTAACCGGTTGGGGATTCCCGTATCCGCCGACCTGAATTATCGCAAAAACCTGTGGAAATACGGCCAAACGGCGGCCGAGGTTATGCCGGCGCTGGTAGAAGGGTGTGATGTGATTTTGGGAAATGAAGAAGACGCCGAAAAGGTTTTCGGCATCCGGCCGGAAGGTTTTGACGCCACGCATACCGGCGGGGCCATAGAGGCCGCCCGGTTTGAATCGGTCTGCCTCCGGTTGAAGGAACGTTTCCCCCGAGCGCAAAAAGTCATCATCACCCTTCGCGGTTCCATCAATGCCAATCACAATACCTGGGAAGGCGTGTTACATGCCGACAGGCTGTATCAATCCCAACGGTATGACATTACGCATATCGTCGACCGCGTCGGCGGGGGCGATTCCTTTATGGGCGGACTGATTTACGGCCTCATTACCTGGCCGTCCGATCCGCAGAAGGCGTTGGATTTTGCGGTGGCCGCATCCTGCCTGAAACACACGATTTACGGAGATTTCAATCTGGTCGGCGTTGCCGAAGTGGAAAACCTGCTGAAAGGCGACGGCTCCGGACGGGTTTCAAGATAAACAGCGTATCATTACATAATAATATATATAACTATCAACTATGGATAATCAATTTTCATTAGACGGAAAAATCGCGCTGATTACCGGCGCATCTTATGGTATCGGATGGGCTATTGCGGCGGCTTTTGCCAAGGCCGGCGCCACCATTGTATTCAATGACATCAGTCAGGCGCTGGTCGATAAAGGGCTGGCTTCTTATCAGGAAGCCGGTATCCGGGCGCACGGCTACGTGTGCGACGTGACGAACGAAGAGCAGGTCAACGCCCTGGTCGCACGAGTCGAAAAAGAAGTCGGCGCCGTTGACATTCTGGTGAACAATGCCGGCATCATCAAGCGGATTCCCATGCATGAGATGAGCGCCGCCGAGTTCCGACAGGTCATTGATATAGACCTGAACGGGCCGTTTATTGTTTCCAAAGCGGTGATTCCGGGCATGATCCGGAAAGGACACGGGAAAATCATCAATATCTGTTCCATGATGAGCGAACTGGGACGCGAAACCGTTTCCGCCTATGCGGCGGCCAAAGGCGGACTGAAGATGCTGACCCGTAACATCGCCTCCGAATACGGCCAATACAACATTCAATGCAACGGCATCGGGCCGGGTTATATCGCTACGCCGCAAACGGCGCCGTTGCGCGAGATTCGGCCCGACGGCTCCCGGCATCCCTTCGACCGCTTCATCCTGGCCAAGACCCCGGCCGCGCGTTGGGGGACGACCGACGATTTGCAGGGGCCGGCGGTCTTCCTGGCTTCCGCAGCTTCCGACTTTGTGAACGGACATGTGCTTTATGTCGACGGCGGCATTCTGGCCTATATTGGAAAACAACCCGAATAAACGAATCGAATATGAGTAATATAAATGAGAAAATGACCCGTTACCGCTGGGTCATCTGCGCCATGTTGTTTTTTGCAACTACGGTGAATTATTTGGACAGACAAGTGCTGTCGCTGTTACAACCGATGCTGGAAGAGCAGTTCCACTGGACGGACGATGATTACGGCACCATCACCGCCATCTTTTCTTTGTTTTATGCCGTTTCGATGCTCTTTGCCGGCAGTTTTGTCGACAAAATAGGTACGAAAAAAGGCTATGCCTGGGCAATCGGGATATGGTCTGTGGGCGCAGCCATTCACGCCGTGTGCGGAGTAGCCACGGAATGGTGGACGGGACTGCCCAATGCGGAAGCGCTTCGCACGGTAGCCGCAGGCTCCGATCTGGCGGCGCAGATATCCGTCATCAGCGTCACCGCCTTTGTCGTCTGCCGCTGCATGTTGGCGCTCGGCGAAGCAGGCAACTTCCCGGCAGCCATCAAAGCGACAGCCGAATATTTCCCGAAAAAAGACCGCGCCTTTGCCACCGGCATCTTCAATTCGGGCGCGAACGTAGGCGCTATCGTCGCGCCGCTCACCGTGCCGCTGATGGCTAAATACTGGGGCTGGGAAACGGCCTTTATCGTGGTCGGGTTAATCGGATTTATCTGGTTGGGACTTTGGCTGTTCATCTATAAAAAACCGGAAGAAAACACGGCCATGAACGCGGCGGAACGCGCTTATATCAATCAGGACGGTAACGAAAATGCGCCGGAACAACAGGCCGGAGAGGCGCCGAAAAAAATACCGTTCTTCCGGTGCATGACCTATAAACAAACGTGGGCGTTCGCATTCGGGAAATTCATGACCGACGGCGTGTGGTGGTTTTTCCTCTTCTGGACGCCGGCCTATCTGAAAGCGCAATACAACATGACCGGCACGGATATTGCATTGCCCATTGCGGTGCTGTACACGATCACGGTGGTCGGTTCCGTGTTCGGCGGCAAGTTTCCCACGTATTTTATCAACCGGGGCATGAACCCGTATGCCGGGCGCATGTCGGCCATGTTGATCATCGCCTTTTTCCCGTTAGTCGTGCTGGCCGCCCAGCCGTTGGGATTCATCAGTTACTGGCTGCCCATCCTGCTGATTTCCGTCGGCGCTTCGGCGCATCAGGCCTGGTCGGCGAATCTCTTTACCACGGTCGGCGACATGTTCCCCAAAAGCGCCATTGCGACCATTACCGGTATCGGAGGGATGGCCGGAGGGATCGGATCGGTGTTCGTTCAAAAGGGCGCAGGCATGTTGTTCACGTACAGTTCGGGAGCCGCGGTAAGCGTCGAAGGGAAAACGGTGGAACTGACGAAGGAGGCGCTCGCACAAGGCGCTACCATCCTGCGTGAACCGATGGTTTTCATGGGATTTGAAGGCAAACCGGCCGGCTATGCCGTCGCCTTTATCGTCTGTGCCGTTGCCTACCTCATTGCCTGGATAGTAATGAAAACACTCGTGCCGAAGTATAAACCGATCACGGTAGAATAACGGTTCAAAAGTTTTTGACGTTTTTGTATAACTTTTTTGACGTTTTAGGCCATTATCTATTTTATTATACCTATTTTTGTGCCGAATTAAAATATAATAGGGGACTAAAATAAATAATATAAAACTATGAAACGAGCCTTCCATTACGAATTCGCCCGGCCTCGTCATCGTGAACGTAGCGCGGCGGAATCCGTCGCACCTCGTCATTGCGAACGCAGTGAAGCAATCGCCCATACAACTGATGGACTTAGTGTATCGGCGACTGCTTCGTACCTCGCAGTGACGGCAGCTGTGTTGAGAAAAGGCATCAAACCCAACACGACGAAGAATACCGACAGTCATTTCATTCTCAATTCTCAATTTTCAATTCTCAATTCTTCGGATGAAATAGTGGGCAAAATGTTTGGCGGAATAGATTATTTTGCTAACACACACACACACACACACACACACACACACACACACACACACACACACACACACACACACACAGCCTCGCGCGGGAAGGTAATAAAAAAAACCTTCCATTCAACTATTTACCAAGTACAATTTGTACCATTTATCGGCGCTCCTTATCCGGAAGGAGCAGCCGGAGATGTGTCCCTGTACCGTGAGTTTCCGGTCGGTGCGGCGCCGTTGGCTGCATACAAATACGAGTTATTTGATTTTTTAATTATATATTACTATGGCAATATTTTTCAATAGAGTCCAAAGAGCATTACCTTCCAATCCGAAGGAAAAAAAGTGGTACGCCTCGCTCAAGCGTATAAGTATGGTTCGTGAAAAGCGGGTGGCTAAACTGATAGCCGATGAAACGACGCTCAACAACAAGGAAGCGGAGATGGCCATGTCGCAACTGGAGAAAATTCTCCTGCGCGAATTGCTGTCCGGCAACAGTGTGCAGTTGGGCGACTGGGGATCGTTTCATCTCACCTGTAACAGTTCGATGCACGAAACGAGTGAAGAAGTGACGGGACGCAGCATTCAAAAGCTCAACGTCCGTTTCGCTCCCGGTGCAACCCTGAAGGAAGGCTTGGCACATGCCGAGTTTGTTCCGGCCGAAACACTCGTCACCCATTCAAAGGCGTGACGTAGCCGGAACACGACGTCTCGAAAAGGATGAAAATGCGGTGGGGAAAATCCCAGATTCCCACTGCGTTTTCTCCATGACGGGACATGAAAGTTTGTATGTCGGGACATCGTTCTCGCGCGAACGGGACTTCGTTCTTTCGAGAACGGGACTTTGACAAAACGGGAACGGGACTTCGCAAGAACGAAGTCCCGTCAGCGACAAAACGAAGTCCCGTTCGCCAAAAAACGAAGTCGGGACAGCAGGAAAATTGAGAATTGAGAATTGAAAATGAAATGTAAGGAATCATTTACGAGAACACCGCGTCATGGCGCACGCAGTACGGCGGAATCCGTCGCACCTCGTCATTGCGCGCGAAGCAAAGCAATCGCCTATACAACTGATGGATTTAGTGCATTGGCGGCGGCCGCATCCTGTCTGAACTGTGATTTTAAAGTGATTAATTTGATTCATATAATTATTCTTAATCATTCAAATCATATTAAAATCACAGTTCGGACAATTAGCAGGAGGCACGGCGTTGTGTTGAGAAATGGCATCAAACCCAACACGACGCAGAATACCGACAGTCATCTCCTAATTCTCAATTCTCCATTTTCAATTCTCAATTCTCATGAGAATCATATGGAAATCACAGTTCGGACAAAGGAGAGAATGATGAATACCCGACCCAACGGGTCGCATGTTTATAGCAATTGCCATGACCGAAGAGGTGCGACCCCGAAGGGGTCGAATGTATGTCGTGACGGATTGGGCTATAAACATGTGAATCCTTCGGATTCTCTCTGTTACCGCGAAGAACAACCGCGTCATTGCGCACGCAGTACGGCGGAATCCGTCGCACCTCGTCATTGCGCGCGAAGCAAAGCAATCGCCTATACAACCGATGGATTTAGTGCATTGGCGACTGCTTCATCTCGTCTGAACTGTGATTTTAATATGATTAATTTGATTCATATGATTATTCTTAATCATTTAAATCATTCAAATCATATTAAAATCACAGTTCAGACAATTATATATATACACGCAGGCAGCGCCTGCAAAAATCATACGAACGAGGCCGAATCTCGTCTGATACAAGATAATAAGAACATTTAAAACAATTAGATATGAAAAAGAAATTTACGTTATTGAGTATTCTCTTGGCCTTCGCACTGAGTAATAATAATGCGGTCTGGGGACAGGTAGTTACTACTCCTGCTGCGTCAGGTTCAGCTCATTCAACTACTTCTGCTACTGCTTCTGCCACTATTAGTTCCGGTTTTACAGTTGAGAATAACTATGGCCCCGGAGAAACCGGAATCCTAACGCCCGCAAGTTCAGGAGGAAGTACAAATACAGGCATGTGGGGTAGTACTAATCAAGGCTTTGCGACGGATGGTGGTAGAATTACTGTGGGAGGAAGTACCAACTATGTAGGACACAGGGTGATAAATGGTGATGGCAACGGTGTATCACGAGCAACAAACGACGTAACATATACGTTGAAATTCAATTACGGATCTAACTCATATGAAAGTTGTACATATGGTGGTAGTGTATCTGCTGGTACATATCACAATCAATACTTCGAAGACGGAAGTTGGCATAATGTCGCTAACCCATATTCTGAGTTTACGAAAACAATCGGGGGATCTTCTGTCACTGTAGCGGCTCCATCAATTCCGAATGGAAACGGCTTTGCTATAGGGTCAACGGGATCACTGGTTTATAATTACACTACCACAATAACAATAGACGGAAATTCTTTGACATCTTCGGCTGTCCCTTGGGTATTAGAACAGTTTCATTTTATGGAGAACCCTTGGTATTATTATGAGACTACTTATACCAATCCGAATCCATCGGATAGTCATAAATTTTCCATGACGTATAGAGATTTCTATGTGTATTGCGACGGTTCTTATAATCTACAAGCGGGGTACAACTCTTCAAGTGATGAGGATAGTGATAATCCGCCTCATTACTACGTTACTTGGGGTACAACAGACAGCCATCTCGGAGGTTATCGTCCCGCAGAGATCATTTTGGTTGCCGGTTCACATGTCCGTTTAACAGGAATCAGTAACGTTAGTATTGGCGCCGATACACATACCAATACAGTAACAACCCTTGAATTGCCGACTTCTGGTACTCCTTACACCTTGATGAATGATGCGACTTTTGATGCGGCAAGTATTGTGACAAACGGTGCAGTCAACGGCACCAATGGATTTCTTACCAATTCCGTGATAGGAATAAATACACAATATATTCCCGGCCCGGATATACGCACTAATGCAGCGGGTGGAACGATCCTTATTGGGTCTGCAACTAACACTGCCAGTCAAGCCGCTATGTTCCTTGCAACCACAACCGGAGGCAGCGGCGATGTAGTAGGAAAATACTTCAACCAGTCAGGTCAGGTTTACACCGGCTCATACTACTATGATGGTGCAGGGAATATAGGTAATTATGGTGACAATGCCTTTACACTGTACAACTCAGAGACGATGTTTCCTTCCGGCGGTGTAGGTACGCGCGGCTGGCAAATCTATGCGCATAATCCGGCTGCAACTTGTGAAAATCTGGATATTACGTTTGATACGTCTCCCATTACGATTAATATAAACAGTTCGGGTAGCTTTTTAACGGACATTGCACATACGTTGACTTATAATGTGCCGGCAACGTTTAATGCGTCGAGTACAGGACATACGACTTTGCGTGCCGGCAATGTGGTTCAAATAAACAGAGAGCACACCTATAATGGTACAGGAAATAGCGATTATTGGGTACAAGCTATGGGAGACGCTACGGGTTATTGTGGTACCGGTAATATTATCACGGCTGCCGGAACAGCGCCCGTGTATGCTCACAATAAAGTGGATGTAACCACTGGACATTTGAAATGGGAAGCCCATAATAATATTGAAACCAACTCTCAGGTGAAATTCGAGAATGATTATGCTTCGACTATTGACTGGATTGCCGGGAATGACATCCTTACGAAGGATACGATCACGTTTAATAATCTGGTACACGGTGCCGGTCATACGAAGTGGACGGCCGTTCATGATATTGTAACCTCTACTGACTATGAATCGCCGTTATCTGCGGAGAACGGCGTATTCTTTACGCACGAAGGCCAAGGTCTTACGGAATGGAGAGCCGGAAACAATATTCATACGCAGAACGTGATCAACTTCCTGCATACAAGTACTTCGATAGGAACTACAGACTGGTATGCAGGAAGTAATATCCGGACAGAAAAACTGGTCACCTTTGTTAACTATGGAACCGGATATACAATGTGGCGTGCCAACGGTGGAAATATTGTAACAGGATATGGAGCAGGTAATGATGGATATATAGGCCGGGTGGAATTTCTGAACATGAATACCACTGCAACAAACCCCTATACCACATGGAGTGCGTATAATAATATCATAACGAATGCACATGTGTATTTCTACAACCAAACGCATGGTAATACGTTATGGGAAACGGATGTGGAAGATATTATCACCAACGATTCGGTAACGTTCATCAATACCTCTACCGCGAATACGGAGTGGCACGCAGCAAGAAATATTAATACAAAAGATACGGTCGGGTTTACCAGTACTGCTACTGCTACCGGAAATACGGACTGGTGGGCAGGTGCAAATATCTGGACGGAAAAACCCATTACCTTTCTTAATGAGGGCACCGGCTATACGACCTGGAGAGCTGATGACGGAGATATTATAACAGGATATGGTTCAGGTAATGATGGATATATAGGCCGGGTGGATTTCCAGAATTTGCATTCCTCCACAACAGATGCCGATACGTACTGGAGCGCTGAAAACAATATTATCACAAATGCGCATATCAATTTCAACAACGTGACCAACAGCGACACCAAATGGCAAGCCCATACCGGAAGTATTATTACCAACGATTCCGTCACCTTCAACAATACGCAGACGGGTAATACGGACTGGCAGGCGTATATCAATATCACGACCAACGACACGGTCGTATTTACCAACACCGACACGGGCAATACCAAATGGTGGGCTGAAACAGGGAATATCGAGACGAACAGGGGTACACCCGGCAATGAAGGCTTTGTCACGTTCAACAACTCCGGCGCAACCGGCGCAAATACGGAGTGGATTGCCGGTCGGAATATCTTTACGAATAATGTGGTAACGTTCAACAATGCCCCTGCCGTCAACGACGCTTATATCAAATGGTGGGCGCAGACTGAAAACATTGAGTTGAACGACTCCACGACCTTTAACCAGTTTGGCACTGCTCTAACCGGCACCCTGCGCGGGATAGCTCACGGGAATCCGGGACTTCCAGGTTCCCTGTGGCTTATCGCAAATGACAGTATTCTTTCGGAAAGGAAGAACGCTCTCGCAGGGAATCCCCTTAACGAAGAGCCTTTGATTATTAACTACGGCCCGGCGAATAATGCTCCGGTCATGCTTCATGCAGTGGGCGGCGATGTAACGCTGGATGGCGTACTGCACGTGAACCGTGAGAATACAGACGCGAGTGAGACGACGATCGAAGCCGGTCAAAACATCCATTTCCTGGATACGGTGACATGGTTCGACAACAGCAGTTCGGCAGATATTTTATTGCATGCTCATCAAGACATTCTGACCAATCTGGAAGATTGCAACAATACAAAAACGGCGCCGATCTACTTTGAAGTGAAGTATGCCGCGCTGACGCGCTGGATAGCCGACCGCAACCTGCATACGAAAGATACGGTGAATTTCAAATACAATGACACCGGTAACAGTGTAGAGGATCTGCATCTGGTCGCGCAGGGGGGTAATCTTACGACAGACCGTTGGTTTAATATTGATTACGACAGCGACAACCGGATATTATTCTCGGCCGTCAGTGATGTCCATCCGTATAATTATGCAGCAACTCCTTCTGGCGGCGCTCCGGCTTCCCGTATATCTAACGGCACGGACGATCCACGTCATACGGTTGACGGAAATATCTTTCTGAATGATTCGGTAAAGATTACGCGGACGAATACGGGAACAGGACAAACCGATGTGCTGGCCAAATACAATATCCGCACGGCGGCAGTGAATTATGAAGACCATTTGTCTACGGGCAACAATACCACCGTGGAATCCTATAAAGGCGATATATTCCTTGGATACAGCATGAGACCGGACGTATGTCTTAATCCGCTTTCCGGCACGCCGTATACTTTCGACGATAACGTATTTACATATAATGTACATAATCCTGCACACAATGGCGTGCTGAATGTGCTGGCCGGATACGACGATCAGGTAAATACGCAGTCCGACGGCGGCGGCAATATCTACTTTGCGCATATCGCCGAATCGCTTGCCAAAGGCGCCGCTTCAGGAACGAATATCAAGATACCGTTCTCGAACGAGTATACTTGTACGGAGGCCGGACATTTGTCCAAGTTGGGCCAAACTACACCGGTCGCACAAGAAGCCCGTGTGCATTACGAACATGCCGGTATAATCGGTGGCATAGGCGCTTGCGGTACGGATGCAAACTGGAGTTCATACGCTCCGGCCCAGGGGCCGAATGGTACGGCCAATGATACCAGTCTGATTTATCACGGCAACAACGGCAGTCTGCTGGTGGATGCCGGAACGCAAGGCAATATCATTATTAATAAGGGCGCCTACCTCGAATTTCAGCAAAATGCGGGTAACGCTTCGTTCCTGACCCGTTGGGGCAATATCGACATGCGCTATCCGTTCGATGCGGATTCCCTGCGCGGCGGCCTGCTGTTCTTAGCCAACAGCGAATTGTCGGGCAAGCTGACAGTCGATCCCTGTACCTGCGAAGAAGAACGTAACAACGTCTATCTACAGGATTTCCAGTACCGGAGCCATGCCGATGGCGGCAGCGTGTTTATCGGCGCAGACAACAATATCAAGTTGCAATACGGCGGCCTGCGAACCATCGGAACAAGCAGAGACCCATTCTTCAGCCCGAATTATGACGGCGGTTATCTTTGCAGTACGTCCAATTACCATTGCGACGCCGACACGACCGAAAACCATGCGCGTAACCTGATCCTGAACTTCGATACGGACGGAACCGCTCCGATCACGAAGGGTGGTTTTGCGGCAGTGGCATCCGACCTGATCGACGTATACAAGGCGATGGTCTACACCGGTGGTCAGGGCGCGGGCATGAGCGCCGTACCGGGCTACGGCCATCTGCATGGTGAAAACGTCTCCGGCTACGGTCTCTACATCAAGACGCAGGCCAACAAGACGAATTATAACATATCGGATTTTGAAATTGATCATCAGGCCAATCCGTTCATCGGCGCCGCGTGCGCCGAGGACATATGTCACGGACTCAGTTTCCTGCATCAGACGGCTCGCGTGACGTTCCATTCCGATGCCCGTATCTACGCGCAGAAGCAAAAGGCGCTGATCACGTCGCCGGTACTGGAATCGTACGGATTCCTGGACTTGAATACGTCGCGCGACGCGGGTACGCAAACGAACATTACAATCCGGACAGACAGTCTGATCGTCCACGACAGCCTGATCATCGACGGCCCGAAGACGACCTTCTCCACCTGGAGCGGTCTGTATCGCGACATGCCGATCCTGAAGCTGGGTCACCACCGCGGGACGCCTCCGTCGGCGGAACCCAATAATTGCAGTGTCTGTTATACGCATGAAAAGGATACGCGCAAAAGCGGGAGCACCACTCCGCTGGAAACGCTTAACGTGACGTTCCGCAATGACGCCGGTATGCCGCGTTTGCATACGATGGTGGCCGACCATGCGATCATCACTTTCCTGACGGACAGTTTTGACCATACGCTGGGCAATCCGTCGATAGACACGAAGTTCTTCACGGACACGTTTAAGGTGCGCAATCATGTAGAACTTAAGACATTTGACAAGACGCGCAGCGGTCACTTCGAGTTGATCTCCGAAGAGCAGATGCTGTCCAAGAACTATGCCGGCATCTATACCCGTCATTTGCATATGGAACCCATCGGCCCGGCCTGCTCACGGTTCGGCTACAGCCAGTTATGGCTGGAAGACCCGACGCTGTCGGTGATCACGAGTTCCATCTTCGGCGGCTTCGGCTGGTTGCACAACGACGTATATGTGGAAATCGAAGCGACCCTGGCTCCGGGTTACGGCTCGCTGGGACGCTACGGCAACTGCTACGAGCAGAAAGCCGGTATCCTGCGTACGCAGAATCTGCGGATGGACCAAGGCGCCAACATCCGTCTTTCGCTGGGCGAAAGCGCAAGCAATTTCTCGGAGACGTTCAGCTGTGGCGACGGCAGCCGGTATCAGGTAGGCGCATATGCCGATTTCTTGGATGTGAAGGATTTGTTCCTTCGCGGGCCGGTGAAGATAGATGTTCTGATCCGTCCGGAAGGCTTGCTCCTGGATGCCTACGAACAAAGGTGTTTCCCGATACTCCATTATGAGAGCGTCGGCGATCCGAGTAATCTGAACAACTTGCAGTTAAGCAAGTCTACACTGACGTCGAAGGATCATCCGTCCATAGACGGGACGTATAACCTGGCGTTGGATTTTGACGATGAATGTCATATGGTAAGTTTGTGTATCGTTCCGCAACGGATGCCGATCATCAACCGCGAGATACAGATACATATGCCTGATGTGGCGGGCGTAACGTCCAACATACCTCCGGGCATTCATTACGTGCGGTCGCATACCGATTTTGCGTTCTCGCTGAATTTTGCCGCCAAGTTACCGTTAACGGTAAATACGAACCGTCTTATCAAGGGTGTATTGGAAGACGATCTGGTCGGCACGCTGAATGAAAACGGCGAATATGAATATGTGATCCGTAATGTGCAGGAAGATATATACCTGCGTATCGGCCCGGGTTATGTGGGGACAGCTTCGATAGAAGACGGCACCGCCGTATGGTCGCACAACAACATGTTATATATAAAGGTAGAGCAGGAAGACATTGCCAGCATCTATTCGATAGCCGGCCAGTTGGTCAAACGGATCGAATTGTCGGAAGGAAATACCTCCATACCGCTGGGACGCGGCGTATATGTGATTACATTGAAAGATGGCACCGTGCATAAGGTGATTATTAAATAGAGAGAGGTTATAACGTAGAGGTTATAAAATTTTTCAGTTTATTTATTTGGAAAAGGGCGGAAGACGTGAGTCTTTCGCCCTTTGTGTTGAATCATTGAATCATTGAATCTTTGAATTATAATTGTTCGATCATACGTTTCAGAACGGTCTGTGCGGAGATTTCGCGGTTGGCGGCTTCGGGAATGACGATGCTCTGCGGGCTTTCAATCACATCGTCCGTCACAATCATATTGCGCCGCACGGGCAGGCAGTGCATAAAGAAAGCGTTGTTCGTCAGCGCCATCTTTTCGGAATCTACCGTCCAGGCGCGGTCGGCATGGATAACGTGCCCGTAGTGCGGGTCTGTATAGGCCGCCCAGTTCTTGGCATACACGAAATCCGCCCCTTCAAACGCCTTGCGCCGGTCGTATTCCACCCGGGCATGGCCAACAAAAGCCGGGTCTAACTCGTAGCCTTCGGGATGGGTGATGACAAACTCGTATCCGGTCACATTCATCCATTCGGCAAAGCTGTTCGGCACGGCCTGCGGAAGCGCCCGCGGATGAGGCGCCCACGTCATGACTATTTTCGGACGGGCGGTTTGCCTGTATTCTTCGATGGTGATCAGGTCGGCAAAACTCTGCAAGGGATGGCGTGTAGCGGCTTCCATGCTGAATACCGGGCGTCCGGAATATTGAATGAATTGGTTCAGGATTTTTTCGTTGTAATCATCCTCCTTACTCTCAAAGCGGGCAAACGAACGGATGCCGATCACGTCGCAATAACATCCCATCACGGGAATGGCCTCCAGCAGATGTTCCGGTTTATCGCCGTCCATGATCACTCCGCGCTCCGTCTCCAACCGCCAGGCGCCTTGATTCACATCCAGTACGATGGTGTTCATCCCCAGATTCATGGCCGCCTTTTGCGTACTCAGACGTGTCCGCAAACTGGAATTGAAGAAAATCATCATCAACGTCTTGTTCTTCCCCAGTTCCGTATACCGGTAACGGTCTTTTTTAATCTCCAAGGCCTCTTGAACGGCCTGTTTCCAATCTCCAATATCTTGTACACACGTAAAATTTCTCATACTTATTTATTTAATAGTGAACAGTGAATTTCCATTCCCTGCATTGTCTCATTCCCAACTCTCAACTCTGTAATCATAACTCTTAACTCTTAATTTTTAATTCTTAATTCCTAACTTGCCCGTCTCCTTCAATAATATATTTGTAGGTAGTCAGTTCGGGCAATGCCATCGGCCCGCGAGCGTGCAGTTTCTGCGTGCTGATGCCGATTTCCGCGCCGAAACCAAACTGCGCCCCGTCGGTAAAGGCCGTTGACACGTTGGCGTATACACATGCCGCGTCGACTTGCCGCTCGAAGAAACGAATGGCCTCCGGCGATTCGCTGACGATGCTTTCGCTGTGTTTCGAACTGTACCGGGCGATATGTTCCAAGGCTTCGTTCAGCGAGGCCACGGTGCGGATACTCATTTTGTAATCCAAAAATTCGATGCCGAAACTTTCCGCCGTAGCCGGTTGGAGCAGTGCGGGCGGATAATGCCCGGACAATGCGCCCAACGCCGGTTCGTCGGCATAGATGACGACTTGGCTGTCGGACAGTTTGCTACAGATGAACGGCAAGTCCTCCAGCCTGTCCTGATGGATAATCAGGCAGTCCAAGGCATTGCAAACGCTCACGCGGCGGGTTTTGGCATTCGTCACGATGTCGCGGCCTTTTTCCCGGTCGCCGGCCCGGTCGAAATACGTATGACAGATGCCGGCGCCGGTCTCAATCACCGGGACAAGCGCGTTATCACGCACATGCCGGATCAGGGCGCCGCTTCCGCGCGGAATAACCAAATCTACGCTTCCCACGGCTTGCAACAAGGCCGTTGTGGCTTCGCGACCGGGCGGTAACAGCGTGCATATGGCCGGATCCATCCCGTGACTTTCCAAGACCTCGCGGATAATCCCGGCCAGCGCCAGGTTGGAATCGTTCGCATCCGAACCGCCTTTCAACAGGCAGACGTTCCCCGCCTTGAGGCACAGGGAAAACACATCGAACGTCACGTTCGGACGCGCTTCGTAGATGATGCCGATCACGCCGAACGGAACGGCGACTTTCCGGATCCTCATCCCGTTCGGACGGATGGCTTCGTAGAGTATCTTTCCCACCGGCGAGGGCAACGCAGCCACTTGTCGCATATCGCCGGCCATTCCTTCGAGCCGTTGCTCCGTCAGTTTCAACCGGTCATATTTGGGGTTGTCCGGACGCATCCGGGCCAAGTCTTTGGCGTTGGCTTCCAATACTCCGGTTTGTTTTTCCATCAGGGCGTCTGCCGTGTCCGTCAGCACGCGGCCGATCTGCCCGTCGCTGCATCCGGGCAGGGTCTGTGAGGCGGCAACGGCTTGTTTGATCTGTTCCATCATTTTATATTATTCAAAGATTCAAAAATTCTAAGATTCGAGATACAGGTAATCATAATGAATCATCGGTCGCGCATTGCGTTTTCCGATCAGGGAGACGGCCTTTTCGGAATCATATCCGGCGCGTCCGACGCCTACCGGATGTCCTTCGTGATTCATTATTTTGATAATATCGTCTTTGCGAAATCCTCCGGTGATGCGTGTGATGCCGACAAACAAAATGCTGGTCGCCTTTGTTCCGTACAACACCTCTTCGGCGCCTTTATCAATGTATACCGCTCCTTTGGCAAAGCCTTCCGAGTGTGCGATCCATTTTTTGATGCCGCTTGCCGGTTTGTCCGCCGGCAGGAAACGGGTGCATACCACGTCTTTGCCGGCCACTAATTGCGGCAGGATGCCGTTTCTCGTTCCGTTGGCGATAATGACCGCGATGCCTTCGTCGGCCACCTTGCGTGCAATGTGATATTTGGTCAGCATACCGCCCCGTCCGAAAGAAG
Source organism: Tannerella sp. (assembly GCA_031289275.1). Taxonomy (GTDB): domain Bacteria; phylum Bacteroidota; class Bacteroidia; order Bacteroidales; family Tannerellaceae; genus Tannerella. The sequence goes on along the minus strand of JAITPV010000047.1, from coordinate 32,222 downwards.
ATTGGCCGGGTTGGATAAAGGCCGTGGGGTCTGTTTTATCAGAGATTACGGCAATGACTTTGCTTTCCGGCAAGGCCGGGTTGCCATCATAAATGCCGTCTACATTGCTCAGGATAATCAGCGCGTCCATGTTCATCATCGTAGCGACTAATCCGGAGAGTTCGTCGTTATCGGTGAACATCAATTCCGTGACCGAGACCGTATCATTTTCGTTCACAACCGGTATGACGCCGTTTTCAAGCATCACTTCCATGCAGTTTTTCTGATTCAGGTAGTGCGTCCGGCTTCCGAAGTTCTCTTTCGAGGTCAGTACCTGCCCGCAAACCAAGTGGTGTTCATGGAAAAGTTCAAAATAACGGTTAATCAGTTTGGCCTGTCCCACGGCGGAGTAGAGCTGGCGTGAAGAAACCGCATCCAGTTTTTTTACCGGTTTGATCTCATTCCGTCCGGAAGCTACCGCCCCGGACGAAATCAATACGACGTCTGTTCCGGTAGCCCGCAGCACGGCAATCTGGGCTACCAGATCCGCCATCCGGTCTACATTCAGCGTACCGTCTTTCCGTGTCAGGACATTACTGCCTACCTTGATTGCAATCCTTTTCAACTGTTTTGCCATTATCGTATTCTTTTCCGGGGCTACAAAGATATGTATTCCGAATGAAATAACCGTTTCTTTGGGTGCATTTCAAATGGTCGCGGATTAAAAAAGCCCGTATCTTCCCCGATGCACCAAGTCTGTCGGTTGTATGGACGATTGCTTCACTGCATTCGCAATAACGGGCGGTTTGTGCGGCATTCCCGACCCCTCGGGAGAGTCCCCGTACATGTCCTTTTCGCTTGTTTCTATTTTCTAAAAATCAGTCAGATCAATGATCAGAATCTTCAATTGATCCGTATGCTCGTTATAGACAGACGCTATTAGCCTGTTATGGTCAAAACAATGCATCTTTCCCATAAAAACCTCTCCGTCGTCACTCACCAACTGCGAGATAACCCAGTCCCGATTCATTTTTTCAGAATGTAAAAACCAATACTGTTTTTTCTGAAGTCTGAATTGAAAGCCGGTAAGTTGTTCGCTATCATAAAAACATTCAACATCCCAACAATATTTGCCTGAACCTAACCGGTCTAAAAAAGTCTTTTGGGATAGAACCATTTCGAAGGGTGAACCCGAACTGTTTAAAACATCAAACAGGTTATCATTCGGTTCGCAGCCCGGAAAATCCAAACTATACCTAAGAGTAACGCCGCCGTCCGAGGAAATGGAATATATTTCATTGGAAAACGGCAGGCTTAATAGCCGATGATTCTCGCCGTCCAACATTCTGACAGGATAAAGCAGCGCGAGGCCTGCCAGTTTCGTATCCGAAGGCAAGTGTTCGGATACTACATTATACTTCTCGTCCGTAATAAGCACGGAATGGGAGGTTCCGGGCAGATGATTGGAAAATACCACATAGTGATTGCCGTCAAGCGGCTCTACATAATGTCCGTTGAAAAGTATTTTAAATTCGGCTATAAAAGACCCGTCGTTCATATCAAAACGAAGTATCTTCTTGCTTTGATTATCTACTATTTCCAAACAATGCAGGTATGGATTAATCGCAAAATTCGTGAAATGCACAAATTCGCCCGGCCCTTCTCCATAGTTGTCTATGGTAAATAAATGTTTCCCGTCTTTCATCGAAAAACAGACCAGTTCTTTCCCGATATCATCGTAAATATAGATGTTTTCGTTGAAGGTTTTTAGTATGGAAACTTCTCCTGTCAGGATACTTGAATCCAATTTGAGAAACCGGCTATTTGCTGATATTTCGGACAGTTTGAATTGTTTTTGCGATTGCACATGAACAACTATTTTCTCGACCGAATCACTCTTGTTGGTTTTGTCTTTCGTCGTACAAGAAACGAGGTATAAAACAAAAACTGTAAAAATCACTATGGGAGCCACAAGCGCTGCCCTAAAATTTTTCTTTTTCATAAGTTCGTTTTTTATCATAAATCTAATTCCATATTTATTCCCACTTCCGAATGGACGGGATGATGTTTTTCTGTCGTTATTTCCTTTGCGGTTTTACATACAATAGTTGCAGTACGGGATTCATATCTTCGATGTCCTTTTCACTCATGCCGTGCACGATTTTCTGCAATTTCTCCTTTATCTCCGGCGAAATGTTTTCATTCGCCATTATGTCCGGGATGGCAGTACCGGTGATTGACGTGACCAGTACTCCGGAAAGGTTCGAGTCTATACAATTAAACGCATTAGGTTCTGCAACCCTGTCGCTTGCCCAAAACTTTTTTGCCGGATATACAAGCGCCGTATGGTCGTTTTTCTTTGAATATACGGTGTAAAAATGTTCTTTTCCATCCATCCATTTGGTGAAGATATAATCGCCCTTGTCTTGACTCGTCATGCCTTTCGTATATCTTTCTTCCGTATAAGTAAGCCCTTTAAAATCGGGCAATTTGTCGTTTTGTATCTCATACGACAGGTATTTCGTCAGACTGTCGCCACGATAATGATAGATATCGTTAAATTGGGCGTCTTGTAAACTGATTATTCCGTCAGGCAACAGGGTAAGCGGTGAATTATCCATATTGTACTGCACGGGATAGAGTTCCTGAAGCGTAAAAAAACTGCGGACAAACTTTCCATCCGAATCGACTTCCCACAGTCCGGAGTACTCCCCGACGTCTTTAGGAAGCAAATCATGTGTATAACACAGGAAATGGCCGTTGGGAAGATTCATAATGCTTCGTATCAGTGCGTTGTCACTAAATCCGATAATCTCTTTAACAAATGTTCCGTCCAGGCCGTAAAACACCATTTTGCGCGAAGCGATGCTATAAATCATAACGGTTTCACGAACGGGGTCAAGAAGAGACGCGGTTATTCCCATGTATTCGCCGGGGCCCTGTCCGGTTTTTTTTATCCTGTGCAGAAAATTTCCTTCCTTGTCGAAAAAAAGTATCTGCCTTTGAAAGGGATCCACCGCAATGATTTTGTCGTTTATAAAATAAACATTGTTGATGAAGTTTATCAGGGATTCGTCCAGTGTCTGAAGCCCGATGAACCGTACGGAATCAATAAAATCCGCGATACCGACATCTTGCGAATCATTGATATTTATTGTTACGCGCCGCTCCCGCGTTTCATTCTTTTCCGTTTCGCAGCCGACAAGCAAGAGGGAAGAAATGGTTATAAAAATCGCTATGGCTGCCACAATCGCTGCCCCCAAATTTTTCTTTTTCATAAGTCCGTTTTTTTATCGTAAATCTAAATTCAATAGTTATTCCCACTTCCGAATGGGCGGGATTATTTTATTATCCGATACAAATGTAATCATTATTATTAGATACGACGCTTCCGTAATATATTTATTTTTCACTCGTTCATCCTCGTTCCGCAGATTTGTAACCCTGCGGAATGGAGTAGATGGATTTGCACTTCGATTTTTTTGCGGATTACCATTTCTTATACTCCACACATTCGGATTGCAAATCCGAATGGACGGGGGAATAGGGTACGTTTTTGATGAATATTCATCCAACCGACCTTCATCAGCGTCAGCAATCCCTGCTACGGATGGAATATGAATACGAGAAAGAAGGGTTCATGCAGCAATCCGGGAAAACAGATGTCGCCCGTAAAATAAAGCGCGGCCTCTGCCGGTATCCCGTCACGCCCGCCCGAAACTATTATAACTCGCCGAATCAATTAGCCTGAGTTTTTAAGCACGCATCTGCAAGAGGGAGAAAAGCACAGGTACAGGCCATTTTCTGAAAACAGGATCGCCATCAGAAAACCAATTTAAGGAAGACGGTTGACAGTTTAAAAATTCAAACCGTCCGGTTTAAAAATTCAAACTGTCCAGTTTAGAAATTCAAACTGTCCAGTTTAAAAATTCAAACCGTCCGGTTTAGAAATTCAAACTGTCCGGTTTAAAAATTCAAACTGTCCGGTTTAAAAATTCAAACTGTCCGGTTTAAAAATTCAAACTGTCCGGTTTGGTACAACTAAACTGTCCGGTTTGGTACAACCAAACCGGACGGTTTGGTGTAACTAAACCGGACGGTTTGGTGCAACCAAACAATAAAGCCCCATGTCATCAAACAAGTTTATTTCATTTTGGCGCTTGAATAATAAACGGATACCGGAACTCCAGCACCTCTTTTGTGCATTTGTCGGTAGCGCCTGTGGATACGGATTATATAATACAGAATGGTTTATAGTGAGTTTACGGAAAAGGAATCAAGTATCTCTTGCATGATCACCTGTGATTCCGGAAGAAGATACAGGTCGTCACGTATGGATAGTTGTACACAATGAACGATATTCCCTTTTTCATGCAATAAATAAACCACTCGGAATTTTTCCATCTTGTTTCCCTTTATGACGTCCCTTGATTCACTGATCTCCGTGGTCTCGAATCTTTTTTGATTGGCTTTTTCACTGATCACCTTTTTCCCACAAAATTCTACGCCACCGGCTTCTACCGACATTTTCAGGCGGGTCATTACGTCGTCTTCCACTTCTTTTATGGAGACTCGCCCGCCCGGGGCGCCGTCCCTTCTTTGATAGCTCTGGATGAATAATCCGATGACGGGTACCGATGAATAACGATCACAAAACGGCTTGTATTTCAGCCAGGGCATGTACCTGAAAGGTGGGGACAAAGTGTCCTTTGACCGGCAAGCGCTCCGGGTTAAACCAAAGTTGGTCGATCCCGGCATGGTAAGCGCCTTCCATGTCGGCCTCCCAGCTATCGCCGATCATCAGGGATTCGTTACGGCGTGAATTGGTGCTTCTCAGCGCAAAATCAAAGATCGCTTTCTGCGGTTTCTGTATTTTGGCGTCTTCGGACAGGATCACTTTCTCAAAATAAGACGCCAGACCGGCCTTCCGCATCTTTAACGATTGTATTTCGCGAAAACCGTTAGACAGGATAAACATGCGATAACAGGGCTTGAGATATTCCAGGAGTTCGATGGCGCCGGGGAGAAGTTTGTCCTTTTGCGTGGTTCGCCGCATGTAGTCCGAATTGATTTTGAGGGCATACTCCGCATCGTCGATCCCCATCGGACGGAGTACATACAACAGCCGGTCGAGTATCAGTGTGCGCCGGTCGATTTCATGATTGCGGTATTGTTTCCAAAGGGACAGGTTATAGGGCATGTACGTGTCATAGAATGTCTCGAAGGAATCGTAATGCCGGTCAAACCGGTATTCCGTAAAGATTTCTTCGAGACATTCCCTGTTGTTGTGGACGGTATCCCACAACGTATCATCCAAGTCGAAAAAAAGAGATTTGTAGCGAAGGTTCATTTAAGTTCGATCACTAAATACCGGCTCAGGTTCCAGAATTGATTTACATCGGTAATGTGCAAAATCAGGTTTCCGTTTTCATCCTTGCTGAACTTGTACGTATCTGTCGGATGTTTGGAACGCAGTTCGGCCTTGTGCGCAAACAGTTCGATTTCGGTTGTTTCGCGGATGTCGACGGGCACAAAATAGTCTTCGTTGAAGAATCCTTCCAGCGCTTTCGACTTTGAGAAAAGCCCTCCGCCGGTCAGGATGTTTTGTTTCTTCAATTCCTTTTCCGTGCCGAGGCAATAATACGCCGTGTTCAGTTGTTTGCTTTGCACGTTCAGCTTTTCCGATTGCTGGGTGGTGGTTTCGGAAAGGTTTTCGATCTTGTCGTTCAGCGACGACACCACCTCGTCCAGTTCCTGAAGGCGAATGTCCTTCTTGGCCAATTCTTCCTGCAGGGTCGAAATCATGAGCGCTTTCTGATTCAGTTCGGCGCTGATACGGTCGATGGTCTGTTGCAACGCTTCCGACCGGAAATTACTTTTCTTTAATTGTGCTTTCAGAGAGGCTAATTGTTCCCGGTTGGATTTCAGGGTTTCGGCAATCTGTCGCACATTACGTTTCAACTGTTCCTTTTTGTCCACGCTGACGTCTTCGCCATTCGGTTCGACAGAGAGGTAATTTTCGGCCTCCCGGATAGACTGAATGTCTGTTTGAATATCGTTCAGGGTAGAAAGCGTCTCGTCCAGCAGGGTCGAAGTATTCGCTTTTTCGGCAATCAACGTCTCATTTTCACTTTTCAACTTCCTGTATTTGGCGGAGTATTCGATACAGGAAGTAAACATTGTCATACATACACATAGCAATAGCATCTTTTTCATATACCTAAATATTTATTGTTTAATCATTCTGTTCTTATTAAAACCGGCTACTACAATAACCAGTTCCCCTCTGGGTTCGTTCACGGAAAAATGGAGCATAAGGTCTTTGATCGTCCCTCGCCGCGTTTCTTCGTAACGTTTGGATAATTCTCTTGATACGGACGCCGGCCGGTCTTCGCCGAAGGTTTCGGCGAATTGGGCGAGGGTCTTCAACAGACGGAGAGGCGATTCGTAAAAGAGGATGCTCCGTTCTTCCGTCGCCAGTGTCCGGAGGCGTGTTTGACGTCCTTTTTTGGGCGGCAGAAAACCCTCGAAGCAGAATCTATCGTTCGGCAGTCCGGACACGACCAATGCGGGGACAAAAGCCGTAGCTCCGGGCAGACATTCTACTTCTACTCCCATGCGTACACATTCGCGCACCAGCAAAAAACCGGGATCGGAGATGGACGGCGTGCCGGCGTCCGATATGAGCGCGATGTTTTCGCCGGCCAGGATGCGCTGTGCGACCCTCTCGACCTGCCGGTGCTCATTGAATTTGTGATGCGACTGCAACTTGTTCTTAATATCGTAATGCTTCAACAGGATTCCGCTGGTACGGGTATCTTCGGCTAAGATCAGGTCAGCCTCCTTCAATACGCGAACCGCCCGGAAGGTCATGTCTTCGAGATTTCCGATGGGAGTAGGTACGATGATCAGTTTGGCCATGCGAAAGAAAGTTACGAAAAGCGTTTTTCCAGGATGGCGATAAATTCCGCGACCGTCTCATCCTCAAAGTTCCAGTCGAAGCGTTCTTTCAGGTAAGCGACAGAGGCTTCGCATGACATTCTCCCATTCAGTTCGGCGATCGTTTGGTTCATCAGGTTTTCATCCCGCGAAAATAAATCCCGGCAAAACCGGAACCGGTCATTCAGGGTGAATGCTTTCTTCAGATCCGACAACTTTTGCTTTTCGATGGTTTCGTTCAGCGAATTTTCCATCTTTTCCGTCGCCGGCTTCGCCGGTGGCGGGAAGGGAGGCGTATCCCTCAGCACAGGCCTTACCGGGGCGGAGGGCGGTTTTACCGTTGTTTTTTCTTCCGGCGGCACAACAGGCAGCGTCGCCGTTCTGATTTCCTGCGGCTGAGGTTCCGGCTTGGGCGGCGCCGGAGGAGGGGGCGGCGGGGGCGTCACCGGTTCCGCTTTTTGAACCGGAGGCGTTACCGGCGCTTTCTCCGGCATACCTCCTACCGACCGGATTTGCGCCTGGTGTTCCTTCATTTGCCGTTCAAACAGTTCTATCTGCGATATTTCCATTTGATGCAGCAAGTGTTGTATCTTATGGGTTATGTCAAATGCCTGACTAAAGAAAGATACCGGATAAATCTCCCTTTCGCAGATTTCTTCCGTTAGCTTCGTAATCCTTTTGACGTGAATGAGCAGTTGCTCTAATTGTTCCTTATGTTCCATATTTTTTCTCTTGTGATAGACAGCGACAAATATAGATATTTCTATTTGAAATATACAAATTGCACCTTATTTTTCTTCAAATTCTTTGGGAAGATTGATCAGATAAAGCCGGTGGGTAGCCCTTGTAAAGGCGGTGTAAAGCCACCGGTAGAAATCTTCGCCCAACATTTCCCGCGTGATGTATCCAATGTCCAGAAACACGTTATCCCACTGTCCGCCCTGCGCTTTGTGGCAGGTGATGGCATAAGCGTATTTTACCTGTACGGCATTGTAACAGGGATCGTTTTTGATTTTCTTCATTTTGCCGGCCTTGCTTTTTTCGTCGGCATAACTTTCCATGACGTTGAAAAACAGTTTGTCGTTTAACTCTTTGGGCAAAGACGGCGTTTCGTTTTGCAACGTATCCAGCAAGACACGTATCTCCGTCTCCATGTCGTCGTTTTGAAAACGAACCAGTATATCGCAAAAACGGAAATCATACATTTCATAGTTGCGGCGAACGCGCAGCACTTCCACAATCTCGCCGTTGGCAATAAATTCCGTGTCCTTCAGATGAGCTGTCCAGAAGTAGTTGTTTTTAACCACCATCAGCCGGTCGCCCGAAGAAAGTTCTTCTTCCCTGTACAGAATCCGGTTCCGTATACCATTATTATATATCGTAGCGCGTTTGTTTGAACGGCAGATAATCATCGTTTCATCCATGCCGTCGCGACCATACGCCGAAGAAATTTCTTCGATAAGTTCATTGCCGTTTATTTTTTTCAGGTCGGGAAAACGGGTCAGGCGCAAGGAGGGATAATCGTTGAGTCGTTGCGTTTGCAGGCATTGCCGTATCCGGGTGGCGTTAAACAAGATGCCGGAATCTTCGCTTTGCCGGGCTACCTGAGTGAGGTGAATTTCGTGCACCTTCAGTTGATACCCTTGCAGACAGGCGGCGCTGAGAGCGGGGCTTTCGGTCTGTAAGACGGGAGGCAACTGGGCGGCGTCGCCCATCAGGATCAGCTTGCAATGTTCGCCTGCGTACACATACCGGATCAGGTCGTCCAACAAGCCGTTCTTCCCGAAGGCGAGGTTGCCGGTCGCTTCGTTCGAGATCATCGACGCTTCATCCACAAAGAACAGGGTGTTCCTGTGCAGGTTTTCGGCCAAAGAGAATCCATCGAACTCATTGGAAAACGCTTTCTTCCGGTAAATCTTCTTATGAATCGTGAACGCATTCTGCTCGGCATAGTGCGAAAAGACTTTGGCCGCCCGTCCGGTCGGAGCCATCAGGATCGTTTTTTGCCGGAGTTCGGTCAAAGCTTTCACCGTGGCTCCGATTAATGAAGTTTTTCCCGTGCCGGCATAACCTTTCAATAATAACAGGCTGCGATCTTCGGGCGAAAGGAGAAAATCCGTCAATTTGGTAAGGGCAAAAAGTTGCTCTTCCATCAATTCATAGGGGAAAAAACAGGCTATTTTCCGGAAAACATAATTATTTGTCATCTAAATGCAATTTTTTTGGGCGATAAAGTTACTGCTTTAAATATTCTTTTTTATATTTGCAGCCTTATTAATCGCGGAAATAAATTAAAAACGAAATAAAGTATGAAGATTACACTGAAAGTATTATTAGGAGCAGCAATTATTTTGCTGGTATACATGTGCTATCGTAGCATCATGGGGTCTATTGAGTTCGAAACGGAGAAAAAACTTCGCGAATCGGCCATTCAAGCGCGTCTGATTGATATTCGGAAAGCGCAGATAGAGTATAAGAATATCTTCGGCACACATGCTGCCAATTTTGATGAATTGAAGAAATTCTTGACGGAGACGAAATTGCCGTTCATCATCAAGGAAGGTGAATTGACGGACGAACAGTTGGAAAAGGGCATGACCGAAAAAAAGGCTATCAAAGAAGGTCTGAAAGGATTCAGACGCGATACGTCCTGGGTACTGGCCAAAGATACCCTGTTCGGTGCGCAGTTCAATGCAGACTCCCTGTCCGTCGTTCCGGTAGCAGGTGTGAAAGCCTATTTTTCAATGGATACGGCCACGCTTTCTTCGGCATCGGGTTATACGGTAAAAGTATTCGAGAGCGGCGTAAGGTATGAAACGTATCTGAGCGATCTGGACAAGCAACAGCTGATTAATCTGAAAGACAAAGCGGCCAAGTTGAAGAAATACGACGGCTTGCGCGTCGGATCGGTTACCGAAATTAATAACAACGCAGGAAACTGGGAATAATCCGAACCGTATGATTCTTCGTGTGCCAGACACGTTAACGATAGATAATGCGGAAGAATATGCAGTGTCCATCCGGTTGCGGCCGGATGGACTTTCTTTTGCCGGACACCGTCCGCAGGAAAAAGAAAGTTTCTTCTACACGGAAATGACATTCGACCGTGCCAAACCCTATATACAGGCATTGAAGGACGCTTTTTTTGAACACGCCTTCTTCAGTTTCACCTATAAACAGGTATACGTCGTTTGCGTGAACCGCCAATATACCCTGGTTCCGGAAACCGTCTTTGCCGAAGAACACAAGGAACAACTCATGTCGTTTGTCTTTTCTGTGCCCGTGTCGAAAGCGCTTCATGAACCGGTGGCGACGTTAGAGGCCGAAATCCTGTATGACATTCCGGCGGAAGTATATGAATTTTGTTCCCGTTCGCTGATTCGCCCGCAATTCATCCATGCCATTACATCGCAGTTGCTCTTCTGGCGCAAACAGAATCTGGCCTGCTTTCCGAAACAGTTATATGTGGCCGTGCACGACCATATCATGGATGCCGCCTGTTACGACAAAGGCACGTTGATATTCCTCAATTCGTTCGACGTTGAAAATACGACGGATATCATCTATTATCTGTTGTATATATGGCGGCAAACCGGAATAGACCAGTTGGAAGACCGGCTTCTGCTTGCGGCACACCCGCCGGTGTATCAGGAGTTGAAAGAAACGCTGCGGAAATATGTACGGCACATCGAACCGGCGCCCCCTCCTCCCGGACATGAGTATGAAAAAGCGCCGTTGGACATTCAATGCCTCTTTGCATGCGAATCATAAGAGGCATATACGGTCGGCGCAGATTTCAGATTCCGCCGTCATTCGGCGCTCGTCCGACTACGGATTTTGCAAAAGAGAATCTGTTTAATGTCCTTGAAAACCTGGTTGACTGGGAAGACCTGACGGCGCTGGATTTGTTTGCCGGAACGGGCGGCATCTCCTTTGAAATGCTTTCGCGCGGCAGCCTGAGTGTGACGGCCGTGGAACAGAATCATGCACATGCGATGTTTATCAACAAAGTGGCAAAAGAATTAAAGACGGATGCGCTCCACCTGATTCGGGGCGACGTGTTTCGATACCTGCGTTCGGCGCCCAAGCAGGCGTTTGATCTTATCTTTGCCGATCCGCCCTATGCGATGGCCGAACTGCCGGAATTGCCCCGGCAAATACTGGCAGGCGATTTGCTACGCGACGGGGGTATCTTTGTGATGGAACATTCCAAAGACCATGACTTTTCAGCCCTGCCGCACTTCTATCAGAAAAGAACTTATGGTTCCGTGAATTTCAGTATCTTTCGTTCAAAAAATCAATGATTCGAAGATTAAGTTAATCATTCAGCTAAAATAAGTGTTTTTGCTTTGCCGGAAATTCCCGCATTTTGCGGTTTATTTCCTGCACTTCTTCCTTCGTTTTGCTTTCTTTTGCCTGTTCCGGAGATTTGTAAAAATCCCGTGCTGCTTTACCCATCAATACCGGTGCCGGTTTTATTTCCAGTGCCATCTTCGTTATATTTTACTGTCTTATAGTACAAAAGTACAACCAATCGTTGAATCTGCGAAATGTTTTTGATTTTTTTTCTCGGGAATGGAAAATTGTCTTACCTTTGAGGGTATTAAAAAAAACAATCTAAAGTATTTACTGTAACTGGATTTTATTAAAAGGAATGAACTATGAAAAAAGTATTTTTAGGTATGATCTGTGTATTGTGTGGACTGTACGCATGTAAATCCGACGAACTTACGTCGAAGGACGACATGGAACAGACGGTTGTTCCACCGCCAAAGGAAGAAGCCACGGAAAAAGCTCCCCTGATACCGCGCGAAGATATTATTCTGACACAAGGCGAACAGGCCGTTTTGGAAGGAAACAATGCCTTTGCGTTTGAACTGCTGAAAGACGTCTTCCGGAACGAAGAGGAAGAAGCAAACATTTTTCTCTCGCCCCTGAGCGCTACCCTGGCGCTGGCCATGCTCAACAACGGCGCCGCCGGCGAAACGCAGACGCAGATTCAAACCGCACTGGGCTATGGCGAACAGACAAGGGACGACGTGAACGGTTATTTCCAAAAGATGGTGCAGGCCATGCAGAAACTGGATGCAAGCGTCAGTTTCGAGAGCGCCAATGCCCTCTGGATCGCGGACAATCTTCCGGTATTCCCGTCTTTTAAAGAAGTGAATCAAACGTATTTTGAAGCCGAAGCGCGGAATGTGGATTTTACCGATCCCGCCACGAAAGGCGTGATTAACGAATGGATCGCCGAAAAAACGCACGACCTTATTCCGGAGTTTCTGGATGGATTGGATCCGTACACGCGCATGTTTCTGGTAAATGCGCTGTATTTCAAAGGCGACTGGACATTGCATTTCGACCCGGAGAACACGAAAGACGCCCCGTTCCACAATGCCAACGGTGCGGCAACGGACGTCAAGATGATGGATTTCGCCGAGGAAGTCGATTTAAATTACCGGTCGAAAGAGACCTTTGAACTCGTGGAACTGCCCTACGGCAACGAAGCCTTCGGCATGTTGTTGCTGCTTCCCCGCGAGGATGCGTCGCTGGCCTCCATTGTGGAAGACCTGGAGGAAGCCGATTTGTCCGGACTGCATTTGCAGCGCCTCAAACTCCGTCTGCCCCGTTTTAAAATCGAATACACAAAAACATTGAACGAAGATTTAATGGCCCTGGGCATGACGTCGATGTTCAGCGACTATGCTGATTTTTCGCAAATCTCGAGTGAAGGCCTGATGGTGTCCAGCGTGCTGCAAAAAACATTTATCGAAGTAAACGAAGAGGGCACCGAAGCCGCAGGAGTAACAGGGATAGTTATGACCACATTGGCGGAACCTGCTCTAAAACCGGTTATTCCCGTACTGGAATTTAACCGTCCCTTTATTTATTTCATCAAGGAACAGAGCACGGGCAGCGTGTTCTTTGCCGGGGTCATCCGGAATCTGTAACCGTTGCAGACTTGCTCAAATGAAAGAGGTTACCCGGCCCGGGATAACCTCTTTTTTTTGCTTCGACGCTTACACCTTCATTTGAATTTTAATTGTACCTTTGACATCTTAAATGATCGAAGAAATATGGAAACGAAAATAATAGATAGAGAAACGAGTAATAAGGTGCGTTTTATCACTTTTATTATTCCGGAATTTGCCCGTTCCTACAAAATGAATAAGCAGGAAGCATACCGTTATCTGAAAAAGTATGGCGGACTTGACTATCTTTTCGAGCATTGGTGGGCATTGCATACCGATAACCCTTTCCGGGTAGTCCGAGAGTTATATGAAATTTGTTATCAAAACGGAGGATTGCGATGAAAGTCTTTCATGGCAGTTATACGATCTTTGAGTAAAAAAACGGTCTTACCTTTGGGGTAAATTAAAATAACAGGTTAATGAAAGAGGTTACCCGGCCCGGGATAACCTCTTTTTTTTCGTCCCCGTCCGGTTACAGCCTTAGGGCACGATAGCGCTTTCGATTTCGCTGTACGGGCCTTTTTCACCCTTTTTATTCTGCCAGCAGATGGCGACATAGACCGTCTGTCCGCGTTCCTGTTCGGTAAATGCGAGCGTATACGGCGTACGGGTGGCCAATATGCTGCACGTCAAGTCGGCAGGCGAAGCCGGCGGCGCCTTAAGCACGGCATAAACAATCACTGCGCCACTCACGCCGTAGGGCTTAGCCCGGCTTGCGCTGCCCATGTCGTGGAAATGGACTTTAAGGCGACGCACGTCGAATACATTGATGTCGATTTCCGGTCGTGAAACAGGCGCAGGGATTGATGAGCGCGTGGTATCGTGCACAGGAATCCCCATTGCGATACGTTGCGCGTCGGTAATGACGGGATTCTTCAGCCGAAAGTTTACCAGCCCGCGGATAAGGCCGACAAGTACCTTACGGGTAGCGTTCTTTTCCATCACGATGATCGAGTTCTTTGCCGGGCTGTCGGCTTGCGCGTGAAATGCGGCAAAATTGTTCGTAACACCTTGCAGGTTGATAACTTCCTGTTCGGGTATATCCCATTTCATAAAATTACCGGCTATCTGTATAACGAAATTGGCGCTCCATGCGACTAATTCCGCATCTTTTCGAGGAATATAATCATACATAATGTTCTATTTTAAGAATAAATAAATTGTATATACGTGCAGCGCGTTAGACTTAACAGACGGTGCGTTAGACTTAACGTATAGCGCGTCAGACTTAACAGACGGCGCGTTAGACTTAACGTGCAGCGCGTCAGACTTAACAGATGGCGCGTTAGACTTAACGTGTAGCGCATCAGACTTAACAGACGGCACGTTAGACTTAACGAGCGACACGTTAGACCTAACAGACTTCGCGTTAGACTTAACAGGCGGCGCGTCAGACTTAACGGATGTCGCGTTAGATTAAACGGGGAGTGCGTGGATAGTATTTCCCTAAACGGATGACTAATATATTGAACTGCTTCTATTGCTGTCATGATTGTTTGTTTATGTTTCATGTTCTTTTAATCTGCGTTTTAATCTGCGAAAATCTGCGTGAAATGGATTTCGTTGAATCGTTGAATCGTTGAATTATTGAATCTTTGAATGGGTATTGATCCGTATGCCGTTTTTTTCGAGCGCGATGAATTGTTGTTTGTACAGTGCGCCGACGGCTTGTTTGAAGGCTTTCTTGCTACAGGCGAAGAGTGCGTAGATTTCTTCGGCATCACTTTTGTCGTGTACCGGCAGGAAGCCTCCGTTTTGCTTCAGCGTCAGCAGGATATGGCGGGCTATGCCGTCCACTTTTTGATAGCCCAGCGGATACAGGCTGACGTCTATCTTTTCGTCTTCGCGCACTTCCTTGATGTAACCCTTCCCTTTTTCGCCTTTGGCCAGGGAGCGGAACACTTCGTTGTGATACAGCAATCCGGTGTGCAGGTTGTTTATAATCACCTTGTATCCCAGCTCCGTTTCGTCGGCCACGAGGAGGTCTACTTCCTGATTCCGTTCATAGCGGGGCGGCACATTATCAAGGAATTTGTCGATACGGGCGGAGGCGACAATCCGCCGGGTGAGGATGTCCAGATAGACATACACCAGATACTGTCCGCCCACTTTCATGGGCGCTTTTTGCTCGCGGAAGGGCACCAGCAGATCCTTCATCAGCCCCCATTCCAGAAAAGCGCCGGCGTCGGAGACATCCTTTACCGTCATCCACTCAAACTCGCCGACCGCGGCCAGGGGGCGGAGGGTGGTGGCGATCAGCCGGCCTTCGTTATCGTGGTAGATGAAGACCTCTATTTCGTCGCCCGCCTGGCATCCGTCCGGGACATATCGCGTGGGGAGAAGGATTTCCAGTCCGTCTCCGCCGTCCAGATATACGCCAAAATCTACCGTTTTGACGACTTTCAATCGATTGTTTTTTCCTGTTTCTATCATTGTATTTTTTTCTGCCGGCAAAATTAAAGAGAATCCCCGGATATGTGTCGTTTTTTTCCTTTTTTGTTGAACAGGGTGGCAATATCCGCCGGAATATGTCGTTATTTATACGATTTTTGGAAGAAAAGAACCTTTTTCCAATTTATGTATAAAGATAAAGACTAAACTAAAACAATGATATTATGAAGAGTAAATCAGGACTGATGTTATGTGTCGTGCTACTGCTGCTGAGCGCCTGCCGTACGCCCAAGGATGTGACCTATTTTCAGGGGCTTGACGGCCTCAGCGCGGAACAGTTGGCGCTGACGAATCAGACATTCAACACGAGAATCTGCGAGGATGATTTGTTAACAATAAGCGTATCCGCATGGGATCCAACCGTTACGGCGCCTTATAATCCGCCCGCTTACGGTTATTATCAGCAAGGCGAACTGGACGGTACGGCGACTGTGCAAAATCTTGTTTCCTATCCGGTAGATAAAAACGGAGATATTAACTTTCCGATATTGGGGCAGGTGCATCTGGCGGGATTGACGGTATTGGAAGCCGGTAAAAAATTGCAGGATATAGTCAAAAAATCGGTTCCGGATGCGCTGGTCAGCGTACAGATCGTGAATTTCAAAGTAGGCATTTTCGGCGAAGTGTCGCGGTCAAATACCTACAACGTCCGCAATAACCGTATCTCGATACTGGATTTGATTACGATGGCCGGCGATCTGACGATCAACGCCAATCGCAAAAATATCCTGCTGGTTCGCGAAAACAACGGTACGAAAGAATATGTGCGCTTCGACCTGACGGATCCGAATATTTTTGCTTCGCCTCATTTTTATCTCAAACAAAATGACATCGTCTACGTGGAACCGAACACGGCCAAGCAAAGGAACGCCAATTACAGTACGGCGCAACAATATACGTTAACAACCATCTCGACCATCATGACGGGCATTAACATCGTCGCGACAATTATATTAGCTATCTCATCCAAATAAAAAAATAATAATTCCATCATGGAAGAAAATAAAGATACCGAAACCCTGGGGTTGAAAACAATCGTCGTACGCTATCTGCGTCAATGGAAAATCTTTCTGATCGCCTTTCTTTTTTCCCTTATTCCGGCGGCTATTTATCTGTCGCTGTATCCGAAGACGTTTGAATTTATGGCGCGCATCCAGATACAGGATGATAAAGACGTGGGCATGGCCGGGCTTGGCCTGGGCGAAGCGGCCGGGCTGATGAAATCGTTTGGCATCGGCGGCGGCGGCAGCGGCGGCGTAAGCATCGAAGATGAAATTTCTATTTTAACATCCAATCAAATGCTCAGCCGGATGATTCTTGATTTGGGATTGAATGTGGAATACACCCGGCCGTATTCTTACTATAAAATGTATCACGAAGCGCCGTTGAAACTGACGCCGGATTCCGTCGCGCCGGGCGGTCCGGAGGATGAATACAGGTTTACGGTGGCGGTCGGCAACGGAAAAGTAAAGGTCGGCGCCAAGAGTACCTTCGGAAAGCAGAAAGAGACGTTTACGTTTACCTCCCTGCCCGCCCGGATACAGCTGGGAGACGCGGCGTTTACGCTCGATTTCGATCACGGCGCTTCCATCAGCCATGATTTCAAACTGAAAATAAACTGTATGCCGGCCAGTTGGCAGGCGGAGGTTTTTGCGGAAGAGTTTCTCATCGAAGACCTGTCGAAAACGTCCAATGTGATTGAGTTGACTTGCACCGATCATGTGAAAGACCGGGGCATAGCGATGTTGAATACCCTGATTCAAAAATACAACGAAAATGCGGAAAGCCTGAAGCGGTCGGAAGATCAAAAGGTGATGACCTTTGTGGATGACCGTATCGACAACATCGTGTCCGAATTGCAGGAGGTGGAACTGAATATCGAAAAGTACAAGACGTTGCACGGAATGACGCTGCTGGAGTCGGATGTATTGTTTTATACGGAACAAATGAAGGAATTGCAGATAAAGATCGTCGAATTGGAGGCGCAATCCTATGTGATCCGGCTGATGGAGGATTATGTAAAAAACCCGGCCAACAAATACGAAGTCATCCCGTCTCTGCTCTCCGCGGTGGAAGGCGAGAAAGCCGGCGCAATCACGATATATAACGAGGCGCTGCTGGAACGCGACCGTTTGTTGCAAAATTCAAACGAAAACAACCCGGCTTATAAAAGCATGAACGCTCAGGTGGATAAACTGCGCGAGGGCGTCTATCTGACAATCGGGAATGCGGAAAAGAGTTGTCAGATGACGCTGAACGATCTGAAGGCGAAGGAAAAGACCCTGCTCGACAAAATGAAAAGCGTGCCCATGATGGAGCGTGAATACGTGAGCTACCGACGCCAGCAGGAGATTCTTCAGGGCGTCTACCTGATCCTTTTGCAGAAAAGGGAAGAAACGGTGCTGTCGCTGGGGCATCAGACCGACCGCGCCCGGGTGACCGACCCGGCCTTCGTGATGAAGAAACCCATCGGCCCGCGAAAACTGTATGCCGCCATCGGCATGATCCTCCTGACGCTGGTGTTGCCGGTCGGATACTTGTTTGCCAAAGACATCACGGTTGCTATCCTGGAAGAATATAAACGGACAAAGTAAGATAACCTGCCTGAAAAACATCTGAAAGAAATACCCATGCGAATCAGACCTCTCTCGTTCGGGAAGCATGCGATGGTTGTGAAAAATGCGTCCTATCTCACCCTTTTTGAGGCGCTGAGAATGGCCATGCCGTTCATTGCCCTGCCTTACCTGATGCAAACGGTGGGAGGCGTGAACTATGGCGTGGTGACCTTTGCCCAGTCGATTATCGCTTATTTCATGCTGGCCGTGAATTTCGGTTTGGATATTTCGGCCGTGAAAGATGTTTCCGTATACCGGAACGACAAAGCGAAATTAAACGAGATCGTATCGTCCGTATTGATCATTAAATGCGTGTTGGGGCTGGGTTCGTTTCTTGTCTTGAATCTTCTGATCCTGGCTGTTCCGGCGCTGAACCGGATGGCGCTGTTGCTTTATTTTTCGTTTCTGGCCTGCCTTTCGGACATATTTTTACCCATCTGGTATTATCAGGGCAAGGAGAATATGAAACTGCTGACGATTGTGCGTTTTTTTTCGATCGCGTTTTATACCGTCAGCATCTTTATTTTCATCCGGTCGGCCGATGATTATCCGTATATTCCCCTTTTGCAATCGTTGGGGCTGATTGTGTCGGCGCTTGTGTCCTGTTATTTCGTATTTGTGAGGGATAAGATTCGTTTTTATTTTCCTCCGGCAGGCGTGGTGAAACGGAAGTTTAAGGAAAGCGCCCCGTTCTTCATGTCTCGCGCTTCGTTGGTGATCAATTCTTACATGGCCAAGATCATGTGCGGTTTGTTTCTGTCGTGGAACGATGTGGCGGCGTTTGACATTGTCCAGAAACTCTATAACGGCGGCATGATCCCGATGCAGATGTTTAATCAGGCGTTGTATCCGAATCTGGCGAAATCGCAGGATAAACATATGCTGCACCGGAGTTTGAAGATTGCGTCCATTCTTACGCTGGGGATTGCCTTGCTGCTTTTTTGCCTCTCCGATTTTGCGACGAACGTTCTTTCGGCCGGCGAAACGCCACAGGCCGGCGATCTCTTAAAAATCATGTGCCTGACGATCTTTCTGTCCGGTTTTTCCATTTTCCTGGGCACGTCCGCATTAGTAGCGTTCGGGCATCAGCGTCCCTTCAACCGGAGTGTGGTATGGGCTACCGTGGTGCTGCTGATTTGTTATGCCCTGATGTTCTTGACGCATACCAATTCCATTTATTTGTATGCTTTCACGCTGGCGCTGGCGGAACTGACGGTGGTCGGTTACCGTCTGTATTACTGCCGGAAATACGGACTGATATAATTGATTGCGGCGCGGTTCTCAAAGTCCTACGATAGTGACTGTTTTTCCGTCGACGTTTTCTTTACGCAGAAAGATTTTATCCTCCCATTGGGCGGTAGCGTTGCGGTTGAAGAGGGCAAGCCAGCCTTCGCGGCTACCGTAAGTATCCATATAACGAAGAGTTTGTTCGAGGCCTTCAGCCAGCGATTTTTCCCCTCGCCACAGTTTGAGTTCTATCGGGTATTTATGGTTTTCGTACACGATGCAGAGGTCAAGACGTCCCGTTCCGGCCGCCATTTCGCGGATAAGTTGTCCGCCGCCATTGATAATACGTTGAAGGAAGGCCATCAAAATCAAGTGGGGAGCGGCTTCTTCGTAGTCGAATTTCTTTTTCCAGATGTTGCTGTTTTCCCGCCAGAACTGCTGGAAGTCGCGCATCAGATAATCCATGTCGATCTGTCCGTCTTGCAGGTAACGGGGCATTTGGTAAGGGTATTTCGCGTCTTGCAATGTTTCCTGCGCGAAAGAGGTGAGTTTGCGAATAATGACTTCGGCATAAATCGGATTGGCCGGCTCAATCGTCGAGTTGACGACGCGAATCAAGCCCAAATCCCGGGTATAAAGGAAATCGTCCGCACTTTTGTTTATATCGCCTTCGCCTTGAATCATGGGTTCTATCACCCGGCGTACCCGGTCTTCTTTCAGTCGTTCAAGCAGGCTGTCGATATGTGTCGGGCGATTGAGGATGATGGTTTGGATGGCCTCTTCGACCATGTTGGTTGTAATCGGTATGGTATAATCCGACTCCAACATTTTAACAATCACTTCGCGGGCAATGGCGTTTACTAACCACGGTTGCCCCTGTGTCTGCTCCCATACCCGTTCAATCGCGTTTTCTTCAAACTTTTGCCCTGTTTCGTCGGTATGTTGCCGGTAGAGTTGGGTGATTTCCTCTTTGGTGAAGTTTTTCAGGGTCAGCGATTCCGTAACGATATTGAACGGGCTGGCGCTGCCCAGTGATTCGCTGTCGGGACGTACTTTCACTTTGAAGTCGCGGATATTGCGCATGCCCACCAAGGCCAGCGAATGGACGAAAGGTACTCTGTACCGCTCGTTATAGCCGATTCGCAACTGACGCAAAAACAAAATCAATGTGTCATCGCTCAAACAGTCTGCCTCGTCGAAAAAGACGACTAAGGGTTTGTCCAGCAACATGCAAAACTGTGTGAGTGCGGCTCTCAGCCCACGCACATAATCGGTTAAATCGACATTTTGGGCAAATTTATCTCTGTGCGGGATGCCGGAATACGCGAGATCGTCTTTCAAACAACGGATAATGGCCGGTATCCCCTTTTCGGGGTCAACGATGTATTGTACGCTTTCGAGCGAACAATACAGGACGTAATACTTTCCGTCGGCGTTCAGTCGGTCTATCAAATCCTGGAGATAAGTAGTCTTCCCGCTCTGACGCGCCGCATGAATCACAAAGTAATGCCTCATGTCAATCAACTGCTCTACTCCTTTCAAACGGGTAGCCGCTTCTATCATGTAATGATCGGCCTCGTTGCATGGCCCTGCTATATTAAAGTATCTCATATCCGTATCATTTTGTTTGCCAAAGATACGAATTTTAAATAGAAACAGAATAAGCCTGTTTGCAAAATAGGTCCCGATCCCAAATTAGTATGTCCCGATTGCAAAAAAGTATGTCCCGATCGTCAATCGGTATGTCCCAATCGAGGATCGGGACATACTAATTTGCCGTTTTCAGACCCCTGCATGTCGCTGATCAACGGTTTTCAAACCGGCGCGAAGCAGAACGAGGCCTGTCCCTGTCCTAATGCAGGATTTTATATATCAGTTCTTTTAATATATCTCCGTCGGTGAGGGAAGCGGATGCGTCCACGCCTTTGGAATGGACGTCGGCCAGGCGAATCTCACGTATCAGGTTGAATACTTTCATGGCCGTATAGTTTTTCAGGCCGGTCTGATAATCTTTCACCTGAATGGAAAAACGAAAACCAAAGGTCGCCATCAGGCTTTTTTCCGATTGATCCTTTGTGTAGTGACATATCAGCAAGTTCGAGAAATAATTGAACAGGACGGACAGGGTGGCCTGAATCGGATGGTTGTGCGGATTTCGTTCAAAATAGTGGGCGATACGGTTCGCTTTCAGTATTTCTTTCCGGGCAAGCGCGCTTTGCAATTCAAAATTATTAAAGTCTTTGCTGATGCCGATGTTCTTCTCAATGATTTCGGGCGTAATACATTTTACCGGTTGCCCGGACATTAAGATCATCAGTTTCTCCAGTTCTTTACTCAGCAGTTCCAGGTCGTTACCCAAATAATCGGCCAGCATGAGGGCGACATTGCCCTTCGTTTCGATGGCGCGTTGCCGCAACATGAACAGGATATATTCCGGCATTTTATAATCCGGAATCTTCTTTGAATCAAACAAAATTCCGTTTTTTTCGACGGCCAGGGCTAACGTTTTGCGCCTGTCCAGGGTCTTGTACTTGTAATTAATCACCAAAATGGTGGAGGGTAACGGTTTTTTCACATAGTTGACCAACAGTTCGAGATTATGGATCAACTGCGCTTCACGCACAACGACTAACTGGTGGGTAGACATCATCGGGAAACGGCGCACGGCGTTAAAGATGTCCGTCACCTTCGTATCCGCGCCGTAAAGCAGGATTTGATTGAAATCGCGTTCCGTTTCTTCCAATACATTTTCGAGCAGCAAATCCGTAATCCGGTCGATAAAATAAGGTTCTTCCCCCATCAGCACATAAACCGGGCGGAATTGTTTTGCCTTAATCTCGCGGCAAATATCATCGTAAGTATGTTCCTGTTTCGCCATTTTCAACAAATTCTTGTTTGGTTGTCATAAATCCATTATCTTTGAGGTGACAAATTTAGCAAATAAACGACATGCAACCACTAAATCTGCCGTTATATCCGCCAAAAGTTTGCCGGAAAAACGGAAAACAGTATATTTTCGATCCTTTGCGACAGAAAAATGTAATCCTGACACCGGAGGAATGGGTACGGCAACACTTCGTTCATTATCTGACTGAGGAGAAACAATATCCGAAGGAATTATTGGCCAACGAAGTGAGCATTACGTGGGAACACCTCTCCAGACGCTGCGACACGGTTGTATATAATTGCTATCTGGAACCGCTTGTCATCATCGAATACAAAGCCCCTTCCGTACCGGTTACGCAGAAAGTATTCGAGCAAATCGCCCGTTACAACTTTTCCCTGCGTGTGGAATACCTGATGGTTAGCAACGGACTGGAGCATTACTGTTGCCGGATAGACTATGCAAAGGCCACCTGTTCCTATCTGAAAGAAATCCCCGCATACGATGTGCTGGGAAAACAGATTTCCGAAACTTGAACTTGCAATTTTAAATACAAAAGCTATGATACGAGAAGTGACACAAAACGACGCGGCAGCCATTGCCGGAATCTACAACTATTATGTGGAAAAAACGATTATTACCTTCGAAACGGAAACGGTTTCGACAACCGGAATGCAGGAACGGATCGCCTCCATTTCATCCCCATATCCCTATTTTGTATACGAGGTGGACGGACGGGTTGTCGGGTATTGCTACGCCACATTATGGAAGAAACGGCAGGCTTATCACCATACGGTAGAATCAGCGGTCTATGTAGATCCCGGATCGCGTAACAAAGGGATTGGCCGCGCGTTGATGCAGCGATTGATATACACATTGAAACAAATATCCGTACATGCGGTAATCGCCTGCATCTCCATCCCGAATCCGGAAAGTATCCGGTTGCACGAAAGCCTCGGTTTTGAAAAAGTTTCCCACTTCCGTGAAGTCGGATGGAAACTGAATATATGGGTAGACGTAAGCGACTGGGAACTGCTATTGTGACGGCGATTGGAAGTAAATATACCTAAAAATCGAACGATCCGTATGGAAAAATCCGGATAATCCCGTATTTTTGCGACGAATTTATCAATAACAAAAAAAGAACCGACTAATGAAAAAAGTATTTCTTGGAATTGACCATCCGGCCATAGCCGCCGGCGATGTGGAAACATTAAGCAAATGGTACTGTGATGTATTGGGCTACGAAGTATATGTCCGGACAGAGAAACCGATTTATATTATCAAAGCGCCGGACGGCACGCTGATTGAAGTCATGCCGCAGGACGAAACCGCGCGTCCGGAACGTACGGTAAACACGCCGGGATGGTCGCATCTGGCCTTGCGGGTCAGCGACATGGATGCCGCCATAGCCGCCCTGGACGCACACGGCGTGAACTGGGCCGGCGCAGAATTTGAAGCGGTTGGCGGCGGACGTATCCGCAACTTTACCGATCCCGAAGGCAACCTTTTACAAATCGTACAACGACGCTAAACCGACCGTATGCCGTTAAACCTGCCCCAAAATCTGCCGGCCGTTGATTTATTAAAGAAGGAGCACATCTTCGTGATGGACTCCCTGCGTGCCTCCGAACAGGATATTCGCCCGCTTCGGGTGGTGGTGCTGAACCTGATGCCGCTTAAAATCAAAACGGAGACCGACCTGACGCGCCTGCTGAGTAATTCGCCCTTGCAAGTGGAACTGGATTTCATGAAAATCAAGGAACACCGGTCAAAAAATACGCCGATGGAGCACATGGCGGCTTTTTACAGGAGTTTTGACGAAATGAAAGACCGGTATTACGACGGGATGATCGTGACGGGAGCGCCGGTAGAACTTATGCGATTCGACGAAGTGACCTACTGGGAAGAATTAAAGCGGATTTTCAACTGGGCGCGAACGCACGTCACATCCTCTATTTATATCTGCTGGGCGGCGCAGGCCGGGTTGTATCATTTCTATGGCATACCGAAATACGACTTGCCGGCCAAAAAATTCGGCGTCTTCAAACATACGATGAACGACCCCTATCTGCCGATTTTTCGCGGATTCGACGATGAATTTTATGTACCGCACAGCCGTCACACCGAAATACGCCGGGACGACATCCTGAAAACGCCCGCACTTACGTTGCTTTCCGAAAGCGAGGACGCCGGCGTTTACATGGCTATGGCACGCGGCGGACGTGAATTTTTTATCACCGGACATTCGGAATACGCCCCGAACACACTTCACGACGAGTACATGCGCGACCGGCAAAAAGGGTTGCCTATTGCCGCGCCGTCCAACTACTATCCCGATGACGATCCCGCCCAACCGCCTGTCATGCGTTGGCGTTCACATGCCAATATGCTGTTCATTAACTGGCTGAACTATTACGTCTATCAAGAAACGCCTTACCGGATTGAGGACATCCGCAATCTGGGAGATTTGGGTCAAAACAAGTAACCGCATGAACACCGGATTCTTTCCCCTATGATAGCCGCCCGTCCGGTCGAATTGCTTGCCCCGGCCAAAGACCTCGTTTGCGGCATGGAAGCCGTGCGTCACGGGGCAGACGCCGTATACATCGGCGCACCCCGGTTCAGTGCACGGGCAGCCGCCGGAAATACGGTAGACGATATTGGCCGTCTGTGCGACTTCGCCCATCTGTTCAATGTGCGTGTTTATGCGGCCTTTAATACGATATTGAAAGAGGACGAACTCCGGGAGGCGGAACAGCTTATTCATCAATTATACCGCACCGGGACAGATGCCTTGATTGTGCAGGATATGGGCGTCACGCGGATGGATATACCGCCGATACCGTTACATGCCAGTACTCAAGCCGATAATTGTATGCCCGAAAAGATCGCTTTCCTGCATAAGACCGGTTTTACACGGGCGGTATTGGCGCGTGAGTTGTCTTTGGAAGAAATACGGACGATCGCCGGGCAGACGCCCATTGAGTTGGAAGCCTTCGTACATGGCGCGTTGTGCGTCGGTTACAGCGGGCGATGCTACTTGAGTGCGGCGCTGAGCGGACGGAGCGCCAACCGGGGTGAATGTGCGCAGTATTGCCGGTTGCCCTATACCCTGACGGATGCCGACGGACGAGTCATCGTCGCAGATAAACACCTGCTTTCGCTCCGGGATTTAAACCGTTCGGAAGAATTGGAAGCCATGCTGTCGGCCGGAGTGTCTTCCCTGAAAATCGAAGGACGACTGAAAGACGTTTCCTATGTGAAAAATATCACGGCGTATTACCGGCAAAAATTAGACGCCCTGTTTGCCCGGAATCCTGCATTTTATCGTTCTTCGGCAGGGAAGTCGGCTATTTCGTTTGAGCCGCAGCCGGCAAAAAGTTTTAACCGGGGGTTTACTCCCTATTTTTTACATGGCCGGATACCTGACATTACCGCATTTGATACGCCCAAATCCATCGGCGAACCGCTCGGAACGGTCTGGGAACCGAAAGGAGCGTCGTTTACACTGGCGGGAGCGAAACCGGTGCATAACGGCGACGGACTTGTTTACCTGAATATAAAAGGTGAACTGGAAGGCTTCCGTGTGAACCGGGTGGACGGCAACCGTATCTTCCCCCTGAAAATGCCTGCCCTGCGACCGGGCACATTTGTTTGCCGCAATTATGACAAAGCCTTCGAGGAACAGTTGTCCAAACCCTCGGCCGAAAGGAAATTGTCCGTCGATATGGCGTTTTGTGATACGGAATTTGGTTTTGCACTTTCCATAACGGACGAAACCGGCACACGGGTGACGATCGTCAAGTCTTTTGCCAAAGAGCCTGCTAAAACCTCTCCGGAGGAATATATCCGCGTGCAGTTGGCACGACTGGGGAATACGCCTTTCCGGGCGGAAGAGATTTCGGTCTGCCTGTCAAAGCCGTGGTTTGCGCCGGTGTCCCTGTTGGGGGAAATGCGCCGTGAAGCGACGGAAAGGCTGATACAGGCGCACCGCATCCGCTACCGGCAGCCGTGGGTGAAGCGGGAGGTATGTGATGCGACGGTTCCGTATCCCGCGTCGAAGCTCGACTACACAGCCAATATCGCGAATACCCTGGCATCCGCTTTCTATGCCTCGCATGGCGTACAAAGCATGGAGCCGGCTTTTGAACAATCGCCCCGCAAAGAAGTTCCGTTGATGTATACCAAACATTGTCTGCGATACAGCATGGGATGGTGTCCTGTCCACCACAACCGGAAGTCGCCTTACCGGGAGCCGTTCTGTCTGACGCACAAACAAACCCGCTTACGCCTGCATTTTGATTGCCGTTCGTGCCGGATGTTGGTGTATGAATTTTAGTTGAATAGGGCGAATTATCTTTTCCCGTGTCTCTGAGTAACGTTACCCTGTTCATATATTACATATTAAAATGTTATACATATTCTTTTTTCAATCGGTTTACATGCTATATTTGCTATCATCAGAGATATGGGTATGGAGTTCGATGAACGGGATTGGGACAGATAGTGTCGTCCCATGCGGGACTTTTTCGCGTGTAAACCAACATCTCAAAGAACGCTTCTTTTTCAATGATGAATGATGAATGGGATGCCTCCTCATTCCCTCGTCGGTAGCGTTGTCGGCGAGGGGCGAGGATTAGCCTTTGCAGGCGCTCGCGAGGCGGGCGGAGGCGATGCCCATTTCGGCCGGCTTATTTAGTGTTTGTGCGGTCGGCGTTAATTTACCTGCAATTATGACGGTTTACAGCGCGCCCAACTAACTTTAACGGGCGCCCAACAAACCTTGACGGGCGTACAACTAACCTTAATGGGCGCCCAACAAACTTTGACGGGCGTACAACTAACTTTAATGGGCGTACAACTAACCTTGATGAGCGCACAAATCGGCAGTTCGAGCGCTGAAACAGTCGGGGGACGGCGCAACCGCGAGTGACCCCGACAGGGTTTTGAAGCCCTGTCGGGGTTTGTGAGGGTGGGGGGCGCTTACAGTTTTACAAATTCCACGCGGCGGTTTTTGACATGTCCTTCGTCGGTGTCGTTGTCGGCGATGGGGGTGGTTTGACCTTTGCCGGCGCTCGCGAGACCGCTCAGTTAGTGCGGATCGCGATAGAACAGAAATTAGTGTAAGAACAGACAAGCCCTGCCCAAAGCGCGGTTTCGGCCATGTTAACGGAACTCTTTCTCCAGCCACATTTCTATCTTGTCGAAGTTCACGTCTTTGAGCAGCACCTTTTTGTCCCTGTCCAGCAGGTACAGCGTGGGGATTGCCCGCAGGTCGTAAATGCCCTCCTTCTCTACGCGGGTTTGCGGATCGTATCCGTTGAGCCAGCCGGCGGGAATGTCGGCAAGGTGTTGTTTCCAGGCGGCCATGTCTTCATCGGGATAAAACAAAAGGATGGCCACGGTTCCGTCGGCGTGCAGTCGGGTGATCAAGGGCGACGCCTTCAGTGCGGCAATGGTTTGTCCGCACGCATGGCAACCGGGATTGTAGAACATCAAAATCGTGCAGGCCGCCCGTATGCCGTGCAGTCGCCCGGTCTTTCCGTCCGGCAGCACATACCCGAAGTCGGCGGCCGTTTCGCCTCGCCGGTTTTTCAGGATCTGCTCCAGCGTGTAATTCATCCGAATCTTTTCCGCTTCGCCGGAACGCCGGTCGGCAAGGACATAGCGTACGACCGGCAGATAATATTCCTCGTCGCGGACGGGCGAATTGGGATCGTACAGGTATTTGTCGCATAATTCCAGGAAACAGGCGTACATTCGTCCGCTCGTTTCCTTTTCGGCCTGACGGAGGAGGCGTTGTATGGACAGCGTAACCTCGGCGGCGGAGACATAAGGCAGGATGTCCGCGTAATCGACAAACGCCTGTTCGGTGATATGGGGCAGACGGATGCAGGCGGTATCGGTAAAGTCGAAATGATCCCAGTAATGGGCGGCCAAATAATCCGCCCTCCGGGACGGCTCCGTAATGGATTCGGGAATGGGCGGAAGCGTAAAACCGCACGTTTTCGGCGGAATATCGGCCACCCTCTCATGCCGGAATGAATAACACGACGTACCCCCCATGCTCCATCCGATGAACAGGGCACAGAGCGCCATGAACAGTGAATCGTGAATAATTACCGACTTGATCGCAGCATGGACTTTATTCTTCATTTTCAACGCTCTTTGTTAATTTAAAAAAGGCGGCGCAGGCATCCGGCCGGTCGGTATTGATGAAATCCACGCCGAGGGAATGGAACGTGTGCCACGCCGTCGCTCCGTCGGGTGTTCCCCAGAAGCGGACGGGCTTGCCCAGGGCGTGCGCCTCGCCGACCTTGCGGAGCACTTGCCGGCAGTCGCCCTCCGTCATGCGTCCTTTCCCGTTCCAGAGCGTATAATCCCGCAGGTTGAGGCTGGTCATGTAAATCCGTTTCAACTGTTCGGGCGTGTAATCCGTCCGATTGCCGTCGAAGAAGATAAAGTGCGGATAGTCGCCGAACGTGTCCGCATCCGGCCGGTTGCCGGAAATGACGACGCGCACGGCATGAGGATTCACGGTCGGATCAAAAACGTCGGGGTAGAGGCGTAGCTTCGCAATCAGACGCTCCAGCGTCGGATGCACAGGCGTCTTCAGGTCGATGAGCAAGACGAGCGGCCGGCTTGAATCGTTTCGCACCCGGCCGTTGTTTTGCCTGAAAAGTTGGATCAGGGGTTGAAGATACGTCTCGTCGAGCGTCGGGGCGGAGGACAGTTCGTCGCGGTCGTGCGCCACAAGCAGTTCGCCGTCCGTAGCCGTGGCATAAATGTCGGACTCGATGGATGCCGCGCGATGAACCAGGGCATGACGGAAGGGCAACGGTTGGCGATAGTCGTTGTGAGAATGTATGCGTACCTCCTGCGCCGGAGCTGTCGCCGCGCAAAAGGCAATCATGACGGCCGGAAAGATCATCCGGAAGCTTTTTAAGTGATTCATTTTTAATCTATCATTTATTCAATCAAACGTTCCCAAAGGTACGGAAAAAATAACAAACGGCAATACTATGGCCGATTGTCCAACCATTCCCAAATCCTTCTTTAAAGTATTTTTCCTCTCGTTTGCCGTAGAGGTCGAAATAGAAAATGCGGGCGAGAGGTTATCTGCTTTCATCGTTTTCTGATTTTTGTGTTAATTGTTTTACTTGTTGGCGCATGTCATTGCAGGCAGCACCACCGTCATTGCGGGCTTGACCCGCAATATTCCATTTTGTAAAATCCACTTGACTTTCCATTTTTTCTTCAATGCTATCAGGCAAAGCGGGGAAAAAATCAATATCAGTAATCGTTTGCATCTCTTCCACGCTCATCGCGTAAGTAGATAATAGTTTGCGCCCACTCTTATTGGCAAACATAAAAGCAATGGCCGACCAATTGCCGTTATCATTTTGCAAAAGTACTTTAAAAAAGGCATCAGGAATAGCTACTTTATTGGATCCTGTTGTTTTTGGTTGTTTCGACACAACAGGACCGCATACAATATAAATATTTCCTTTTTCCATAGCCAATCCTCGTACCTGTTCCTCCAAATCTTTCCAAACTCCGGAATTTAAATTTCTGTTTTGCGGGCAAATATTTGAAAGATAAAAAGATTCTTTCATTGCCTGTTTACTCCATTTCATATCGGCAGCAGGCGCCATGTGTCCTCTGTCCCAACCTGATTTTTTATAATCATCGGTTGTTGCGGACATTTCGTAATCTACTTCGGGGTCGGGAATAAAATTATTACCACGTGGCGTAACTCCTTTGACTTCTTCTTTTGTAAGTTCATAAGCCACCCAATTAGGAATTTTCCAATCGGAATTGTAACTTACCGTATAGCCGGTATGGATAATTATTTGTTCCTGTCGTCCGGAAATTTTGGCAGGAATTTCTACGTTTTCAATAGCCAAATTATCTTTATTCGGCAAAGAGATGGTCTGTTGTACCACCAAATAAACAAAAAATGCACATCCGGCAAGTATAAAAATTGTATTTGTTTTCAGTGTTTTGGAACTTCTACTCATGATTATTATTTTATAATTGATCTATCAATAGAACATATAAGACGTCTTTTATCCGATTCATATGTAACTACAGTGTTGAAATGTGGGTACAAATATAGGGAATTTTTCGGATAGAAGCAGGAAGAAGATATTTTATCGGTTTTACCGGCGATCCGTATTCACCCTCGTATTGCTATTTTTAAAAGCAAGAACTCCCGAAAATCATCGACTTTCGGGAGTTTGCTTCTTTCGGTGGTGCCACCAGGAATCGAACTGTCCGATCTGCGGTAGTTTGCTTTGAGTTGTTTCCGCAGACATAAGGCATAGAAAAAATAACAAATGGCAATAAACTATTGCCGATTTTCCAACAATTCTTTTCCTTTTTCGGTTGTATAGTATTTCTGACGAGAACTTGTCGGCTTATCCGGGATAGTCATAGCAAGTAACCCTTCTTCTAAAAGAGGTTTTAAATAATTCTTTCCGAAATATTTTCAACAACCTTGAAAGCAGTGATAAGCGAAAAATCAAAAGTAGCTACGCCGTTGCCGTTTTCCGTAAAGATCGAAATAGAAGATTTGGACTTGTTTTTTGTTATTATCTGTTTCCATCGTTTTCTGATTTTTGTGTTAATGTTTTACTTGTTGGCGCACGTCATTGCAGGCAGCACCACCGTCATTGCGGCAAAAGCCACACCCCCATGACTGAAGAGGGGTATTACGAGAATGCTGAACTTGATTCAGTACCGCAATGACGTACACCGTCATTCCTGCGAAAGCAGGAATCCCCTGAAAAAAGAGGAGATTGCGGGTCAAGCCCGCAATGACGGGCGACAGCGTAATTTTTTGTGTTGTAATTTTTACCGTCAGCGGCAGTATGTAAGAAATCCTTACATACTGAAATTTCCTGTAATTCACCTTCTTCCAAAATATTTTTAATGTGCCTTGTGATATTCGGACGCGAAGTCAAAAACAGGTCTGCAAGTTGCGCCTGTGTCAGCCAAACGGTTTCTTCCTCGAGCCGCACAGATACTTTTGCAAGTTTGTCGTCTGTTTCGTAAATCACGAAATCGGTATGTTTTTTATTTATCATTTTATTCATATTCATAATAGATGGGGCTTATCTACAATAATCCACTTGCCGCCTTTATCGGGACCTTCGCGATAGAGTAGTCCTTGTTGTTTTAGTTTGTTTATTTGCCATTTAACTCCTTCATTTGTCAAATTAAACCTTTTTGCCAATTCTTGCATTGAAATATCCGGATTTTCATCTATGGCAAGTAAAATTTTCTGGGTAGTTTTCTGGGTAGTTTTCTGGGTAGTTTTCTGGGTAGTATCATCTATTATCGGGGCAGTTTCTCCATTAATCTCCTCACTCCCAAACCCTTCTTCAAAGTACTTTTCCGAAATATTTTCAACAACCTTGAAAGCAGTGATAAGCGAAAAATCAAAAGTGGCTACGCCGTTACCATTTTCCTGTAATTCTCGTTGAACACGATTTATTCCGCGACTGAAACGGTTTACATAGCCTAAAATCTTCATGGCTTCGGCAATGAATGGATTGCGGTAGTCGTTCACATCCGGGAAATTGTCGGGATGTACTTTGCCATACAAGCCGCCATGATTCTGCACTTCGATACGGTTGTCGTACTCATAAAACTGTATCGGGGCATTCGACTCATAGTCGCGGTGCATAATGGCATTCATAAGCAACTCGCGTGTAGCCCAATATGGATATTTGGAAAATGTTTCTTCCCGCAACACGCTTACAGGAATAGGGCGTTTGGCAGCTACGCTTGTTTCGATAAAGTTATCTATTTTTACCAATGACCGGCAAAGATTTCCGCTGAATTTGAACTCATTAAGAATATCGCCCGCTTTGTCTTTGCCTTTGAAGCGGACATACTGAATATAAGCCCCATGAATATACCGTTCGGGGTTGATGCCGAAAAGTACAATCGCCCCACAAGTCGGACAGTTATAACGCAAATCGTAGAAACCCAACGACGAGAGTTGTTCCTCCATACTCCGTTTATCCTCTGCCAAAACTTCTTCGGCTACAGCCTGCGGTAAAAATTCTTTTTTGATAATCGGGATGTCCAAATCGGCAATCGTTGTGCCGATGCAAGGCATAGCATCGAAAGTGCGGATATGAGACA
>JAITPV010000032.1 GCA_031289275.1 Tannerella sp. | reverse complement strand
TATTTGTGGGGCTACTGAATATTTCCAACTGCTGAGATGCAGCACTTTTTCTGAACATTTTCTTTCTCGTTTTATATTGCAAAAATACTAACATTTAATGATATATGCAACCTTTTGCGATGAGGGGTTTTCGGAGTGGACTCAATCATATTAAAATCACAGTTCAGACGAATATTCAATTCTCAATTATTATTTTGTATGCCTTTTCGGTTATATAACAATGAAACTTTTTGGAGTGGACTCATGATTCAATGATTCCACACTATTCATAACTCTTAATTCTTAATTCTTAATTCTCAATTTTGTACGCTTTTCCGTTCACGACTACGATATACACCCCTCGCGGCAGTGTGGTTTGCACCGTCTCACCCGCTGCGTGCGGGAGGGCTTTTATCAGTTGTCCCGTCAGGTTGTAGATACGTGCCGTGCCGTCGTGCGTAGCGAATATATATTTGGATTCGCTTGTATACTCTTTTTAATCTGCGTAAATCTGCGTTTGAATCTGCGTCATCTGCGTGCCATATTGTAACTCCCGTAGCGGAAAGGTATGCCGCAGGCTTCGGGAAGGTTTCTGCAGTATGCAAGAGATGTGCCGCAGGCTGCCGGAGGGTTCTTGCAGTATGTAAGAGGTCCGCCGCACGCTGCGGGAAAGTTCCTGCTGTATGCAAGAGGTATGCTGCACGCTGCGGGACGGTTCTTGCAATATGTAAGAGATATGCCGCATGTTGCGGGAGACTTCTTGCAGTATGCAGGAGGTTCGCCGCAGGCTGCGAGACGGTCACTGAGGTAACGGATGAAAAAACGGTTCGGTTGCGGTTGCCGAAAGCGGGAGCGGCGGAGAGGGGTTGGACGGACAGCCTGCCGGTTGGTCGGAAAGGTGTTTTGCCCTGCCGAAAATGTAAATTTTAGGGAATTTACCCCCCCACACCATACATTTTTTCATATTTGAGGGCATTCTCTCCGAAGCATGGAACGGAAGACGGATGCAGGTATCAGAGAACCTGTCGGCAGCTATTCCGAAGGAATATTTTACACATCTTGTCTTCATCAATTTTTTAGCATATAAAAATTTGCAGCACAAAAATACGTAAAGATATTGATCCTGCAAAAAAAATAAAGATTCGATGATTCGTTGCACGGAGTTACCGTATTGCACGCAGATGACGCAGATTTACGCAGATCAAAAAGAGTATACAAGCGAATCCCAACGCGTCGGAACACGGAGTGTTCAATACGAATAACCCCCAATGAAGCGCAGCGATTGGGGGCTACACGGATGCGGGGCTTGCTGCATGGGTGCTACCATCGTGAACGCAGTGACGGCAGTTGTGTTGAGAAAAGGTATCAAACCCAACACGGCGAAGGATACCGGCAGTCATCTTTGAAATGTATCCATAGAACAGCAATATACAAATAAATCGGGCGAAAAGTTGGATGAATTGTAAATAATAGGCTATATTTGTACCCTCGGAAATGAAACAGAACAGGATGAATCCAACAAAAACACTTGTAGAGGCAGTCGTCAAAGGCATGCAAGAAAAAAAAGGGAAAAAGATACGATTAGTTGATTTGACTCAGCTTTCCGGCGCCATTTGTGAGTATATGATTATTTGTGAAGGGAACAGCCAGAATCAGCTGTCTTCGCTCTCCGACTCGGTGTGGAACGTAGTGCGGACAGATGCGGGAGAAAGACTCCTCTCAATGGACGGCAACCGTAATTCGCCGTGGATCGGGATGGATTATGGCACGGTTCTTGTGCATATTTTCCTGCCGGAACAACGTTCGTTTTATAATCTGGAACACCTTTGGGCAGATTCAAAGATGACGGAAATTCCGGATTTAGATTGAAATATTAGTAGGCGTATGGAAGAAATTAATAAACCGCAAAAAAGCAACAAACCCAAATTCCGCTTTAGTCCGTATCTGTTATACGGAATGATTTTCATGGTACTGATCGGCTTGTATGTAATGAATGATTTTTCGACTACCAAAGAAATAGGATGGACGGAATTTCAACAGTTGGCGAAGGAGGATGTTTTTGAAAAAATGGTTGTTTTCAACAAGAAAAACCTGTTGGATGCAACGGTGAAGTACGACAAAAAAACGTCGGTCTTCAAGAATCGTGACGAAGCCGAACAAGCCGGCATCAATCCGAGTGTGTATGTAAAAATACCTTCGGCGGATAAATTTTCCGACTTTTACGACAAAGCCGTCGCAGAGGAACAAATCAGCGCGAAGGTAAGCTACAAGGACGGAGATGATTCTTTCTGGAACATCTTGTTCTCCGCATGGCCTATCGTACTCTTTGTCCTTTTGATGCTGTTTTTCATGCGTCGCATGACCGCCGGTCCCGGAGGCGCCGGCAATATTTTCAGCGTAGGCCGTTCAAAAGCGCAAATTTTTGATAAAGACGCTCACACCAAAGTGACGTTTAAGGACGTTGCCGGTTTGTCCGAAGCCAAACAGGAAGTGGAAGAAATCGTCTCCTTCCTTAAAAATCCGGACAAATACACGGAATTAGGCGGTAAAATCCCGAAAGGCGCCTTATTGGTAGGCCCTCCGGGCACAGGCAAAACACTGCTGGCTAAAGCCGTCGCCGGAGAGGCCAACGTACCCTTTTTCTCATTATCCGGTTCCGACTTTGTAGAAATGTTCGTCGGCGTAGGCGCCTCGCGTGTGCGTGATTTATTCCGTCAAGCCAAAGAGAAAGCGCCGTGTATCGTTTTTATTGACGAGATTGACGCCGTAGGACGCGCCCGTGGGAAAAATGCAAATATAAACAGCAATGACGAACGGGAAAACACGTTGAACCAACTGCTTACCGAGATGGACGGTTTCGGATCGAATAGCGGCGTCATTATTCTGGCCGCCACGAATCGGGCGGACGTATTAGACAAAGCCTTGTTGCGTGCCGGACGGTTCGACCGCCAGATCCATGTGGAACTGCCGGACTTGAACGAACGGAAAGAAATATTCGACGTGCATTTACGTCCCATCAAAATAGACCTGTCGGTGAATGCCGAGTTTATGGCACGCCAGACACCCGGATTTTCGGGCGCGGATATTGCCAATGTATGTAACGAAGCCGCTCTGATAGCGGCGCGTAACGGAAAGAGTTTCGTTCAGAAAGACGATTTTATGAGCGCCGTAGACCGGATCGTCGGAGGATTGGAAAAACGATCCAAAATCACGACGGCGAAAGAACGCCGGAGTATTGCATCTCACGAAGCAGGGCACGCATCGCTCAGTTGGTTGCTGGAACATGCGAACCCATTGGTGAAGGTGACCATCGTACCCCGTGGGAAAGCGCTCGGCGCAGCCTGGTATCTGCCCGAAGAACGCCAGATTACGACCCGCGAACAATTACTGGATGAGATGTGCGCCACATTAGGAGGCCGGGCAGCCGAAGACGTGTTTCTGGGCGAAATCTCGACCGGGGCATCCAATGATCTGGAACGGGTGACGAAACAGGCTTATGCCATGGTAGTATACTTCGGAATGAGTGATAAATTGCCGAATCTGAATTATTACGATTCGAGTGGCCAAGACTGGGGTTTTACAAAACCTTATAGCGAAGATACGGCTAAATTGATTGACGAAGAAGTGCAAGGGATAGTAAACAAACAATATAATCGCGCAAAGTCAATCCTGTCCGAATACACCGACAAGCATCATCAATTAGCCGAACGTTTGTTGGAATCGGAAGTGATTTATTCGGAAGATATGGAAACGATTTTCGGTAAGCGTCCGTGGGTGTCGCGTTCTCAGGAAATTATCGGGCAACAGGAAGAACAAAAAAACATGGCCGGCGAAAACCGTTCAACAGGCATAACCTCTTGAAAAAACAGGACAACGTTGAAAAATCTGATCATACGCTCTAT
The DNA here is from genome assembly GCA_031289275.1 of Tannerella sp. Lineage (GTDB taxonomy): Bacteria > Bacteroidota > Bacteroidia > Bacteroidales > Tannerellaceae > Tannerella. Next base: position 9,458 of record JAITPV010000032.1, on the reverse strand, counting down.
CACCGGAATTGTTTTTGTGGCCGTTATAGTGGCTGCTTGTATACATATATACGGTTTCCTGATTTTGTTTACCCTGATTACGGGGCTTGTTTTATGGGAATTTTACGGCCTTACCGGTCTGAAAGGATGGCGTAAAGCAATGGGAATATCCGGCGGGATGTATCTTTTTACCGCTACCTTTTTTTATGCCGGCGGATATGTACCGGATTATGTTTATTTGCCGTATTTGTGCTTCCTCCTGTTTTTTTTAATCAGTGGATTGTACCTCAAGAAAGCTTGTCCGGTCAATAATTGGGCGTTGGAACTGTTCGCACAGTTTTATTGCGCCGGATTATTTGCTCTACTGAATTTTGTTGCGTTTAATTATTCCGGGACGCTGCCGGATTACAGGCCTCATTACATCCTGCTGATATTTATGTACGTATGGTTGAACGATACCGGCGCCTATCTGATTGGAAGCACATTCGGCAAACACCGGCTTTTCCCCCGTATTTCTCCGCTGAAATCGTGGGAAGGTTTTTGGGGAGGATGGGCGGTTACAGTCATATCATCCTTGTTTTTTGCCCGTTATTGTCCGGCCATATTTCAGGAGTGGTATCATTGGCCGGCGCTGGCGGTCATTGTAGTGGTGTTCGGCACTTGGGGAGATCTGGTGGAGTCCCTGATAAAACGGACATACGGGGTCAAAGATTCCGGCACACTGTTACCCGGACATGGTGGCATATTAGACCGGTTGGATGGTGTCATTTTGGCATCTCCGGCGGTTTATGTCTATATGGAATGTTTTATTCGAAATTAAACGTAAAGACAATCATCCGGGAAGAGGCTCCGGACAACGCCTGCGTATATTTCCGGTCAGCCTCATTGATCAGGTCGCTACGGTCTTTTTCCAATACGTCGGCCAAGCCGAAACAGAATTTAATCTCCGGACAAAGTTTAAAATACGGCAGATACATATCACATCCAAAGCCAAATTCAATGCCGTAATCACTGCCTTTCAACAGCAGCGGATTGCCTTTCTTACGACCGATGTCAAAAGCCGTATACACTCCGCTAATCAGGTACGGACGATAGTTATTCAACCGGACGGCAGCATATTTAATATCCAACGGAATGATTAAATAGTTGGAACGTATGGATGTAGCAAACTCTTCTTGCGTATTTTGTTCTATAAAGGTAAACTGCTTGTCTCCAAAATGAACCGTCGGCGTCAGCCGCAAACTGAAATACGGATTCAGATAGAGGTCGCCAAGCACACCGACGCTAAATCCGGGCGAATAGGCCGGAATTTCGGCAAACCAGACGGCGCCGTCAGGCGTCACGGCTCCGGTATTCGTCAATATCAAATCCTGCGTATGCAAACCGATGTGAAAACCTAAATGATACCATTTCATATCCGCGTATTGCTGGTTTTTCGGCTTTTGTTTCTGTGCCCGGATACCTGACAGCACAAGACTGCACATACATATTATAATAATAAATCGCCTCAATTCAATGCTTGTTTTTGTAATAACGAGAGATGAAAAAGGATATTGTTTTGAGGGGAGGAATAAAAAAAATGCCGTAGATGTTTTTGTGTGTACAAAGAAAACCTTACTTTTGCAGGACGTTTAATTTTAAAACAACAAAAAATGGCTTACGTAATTAGCGAAGAATGTATTGCATGTGGTACGTGTATTGATGAATGTCCCGTAGGAGCCATCTCCGAAGGAGATATTTATTCTATTGATCCGGAGACATGTACGGAATGTGGAACTTGTGCAGATGTTTGTCCCACGGAAGCAATCCACCCGGGGGCATAGAGACCCGTCGGAAATCGGCTGATCCGTTAAATGATTGACGGATTTTGATACGGTTTCTGATACAAACATGAACGTAGAGAACGACAGTGTCGGCTTCTCTACGTTTTTTTTCGCGAATCGTCAAATGAAACAACCGGCCATCCATTTAACGGATTTATCTTCTTTCCATCACCTCTGAATTTGACATTTTTTCTCGTTTATGAATGAGTGAAAAATATATTATTTTTTGCAGCGACACCGTGAATTTGCCGGAAATATACTATCTTCGCACCCTGAAAATAAATACGAAGTTCTTTCATACAATGATTAATAGGATTCTGATTCGCATTAAAGTGTTACAAATTGTATTTGCCTACTATCAGAATGGCGAAGAAGATTTAAAAGTAGCAGAAAATGAACTGCTTTTGAGCTTGCAAAGGTCTTATGATCTATACTACTATCTTCTATTGTTGATTGTAGAAATTACATGCTTTCAAGAACAACGCCTCGAAACGCGAAAAAACAAATACCGGCCAAGCGAAGACGAACGGCGTCCGAATATGCGTTTAGTAGATAATCGTTTTGCCCGCCAGGTACAATCCAATGAAATGTTGCGGAAATACGTGAAAGATCACGGCATTTCGTGGGTGAGCGAAACGGATTTCGTGAAAAGCACATTAGACATGATTTTAGCTTCGGACATCTACCGGGATTATCTGAATAATCCGGATGATTCATACAAAACGGATCAGGAATTTTGGCGATCTGTTTTCCGGAAATTGATTTGCGGAAACGAGGCGTTAGAAGAAGCCTTAGAGAGCATCAGCATTTACTGGAACGATGATGTGGACATCATTGAGACATTTGTAATTAAGACCATTAGACGCTTTGAAGAAGCGAACGGCAGCGAGCAGGAATTGTTACCCATGTTTAAGGATAAAGAAGATACGGAATTTGTGATCAGCCTGTTCCGTCAGTCGTTGCTGCATGGCGACGAATATCGCGAACGTATCGGTCGCCACCTGAAAAACTGGGAGTCGGAACGGGTCGCCAATATGGATTTGGTTATTATGCAGGTCGCGCTTGCCGAGATATTGAATTTTCCGGAAATACCGATCAAAGTAACTCTTAACGAATATATTGACGCGGCAAGATACTACAGTACTCCCAAAAGCGGACCGTTTATTAACGGCATTTTGGATTCGGTAATCACGGAATTAAAAAACGAAAAAATATTGCTGAGGAATTGATTATTTCGTACCTTTGGCGCAGTTAAGACAAATAACAACTAAAAATAAATCGAATGGATTTACTTACTATTTTACTTGAAGACGTCCAACCATCGGAATGGTCTAAATATCAAGGTCTCGTAATGATGGCGGCAATCGTGGCTATTTTTTATTTCCTGATGATCCGGCCGCAACAAAAGAAACAGAAAGCCGTACAAAAAGCGCGTGAAGCATTAAAAGCCGGCGATAAAGTGGTTACTGCCGGTGGGATTCATGGCCGGATTAAAGAAGTAAACGACGCTTCGATGCTGGTTGAAGTAGCTGACGGCGTACGTATCCGTGTAGATAAAGCATCCGTATTTGCGTCTGCAGAAGATTTGCAACCCAAATAAAATCTTTATGTTACGGCTTGATAATCAGTTCCCATTCAAGTCTGTCATTCTTCGCACGAAGGTCTTTTTTCGCAAGTGGCAATGGAAAGAGACGCTGACTTTTCTTTTTTTCGTTTTATTGTCGGCAGGATTTTGGTATCTGCAAAGCCTGCAACAAGATTTCGAGATGGAGATTGTCCTGCCCGTCAAATATAAAAATGTTCCGGCTGATATGATCCTTTCGGAAAACAATCCGGAAGTTGTTGTATTTAAAGTGAAAGACAAAGGACTCGCGCTGCTCAATTATTCCTGGTTATATACCTTTGCTCCGTTGGAAGTGAATCTGAAAAGTCTCCGGGAGAATCGGAAACAAGAGATTCGCGTCACGGAAAAAACAATCGAGTCCAACATCTCGAAACAACTGATTGCTTCCACCTCTTTGCTTGGTTTTGAGCCGCAATCTTTTCAGGTACAGTACGTGGAATTACTGAATAAAGAACTCCCGGTAATTGCAGACGTATCGGTATCGCCGGATCCGGGTTTTCAAATATCCGGTTCAATAACGGTTACGCCGGCCAGAGTACACGTGTATGCAAGCAGTGCGATCCTGGATACGCTGTCGGCGCTCAAAACCGAATCCGTCGAATTGAAAAAAGTGAATCAAACAAAAGAAATCACCTTGCGTCTGCAAAAAATAGCCGGTGTACAAATCGACGAAGATAAGGTGAAAGTGCTGGTTCCCATCGAAGAATTTACGGAAAAACGACTGACTGTTCCTGTCTTATGCAAGGATTTGCCGGAAAGTTACACCTTGCATACCTTTCCGGCATCCATCGACGTCTTGTGCAACATCCCGATGTCCCGATTCAAGGAATTAACGGAATCCGATTTTGAAATTCAAATCCCCTTCCGGGAATTTGAAGCGAACCGGGTATCCGGTAAAGTAGCTGTTTGTTTGAGCAAACAACCGGATTGGATCGCTCCGCCGACGCTCAGTCCGGATACGGTCGAATTTATTTTAGAACAAAATACGGCGCCATGACTACCATCGGAATCACCGGAGGCATCGGGAGTGGGAAATCGGTGGTCGTATCCTTACTGGAAACGTATCGTATGCCGGTCTATATCGCAGATAAAGAAAGCAAACGCTTAGTCGCGTCCTCCCCGTCCATACGCGAACAACTGACGGCATTACTGGGCAAGTCCGTTTATGCGGCAAACAAGTGGAATCACGCCTTAATGGCCTCCCTTATATTCAATGATCCGGCCCTTCTGACACAGGTAAACGCGATTATTCATCCGGAGGTTGCCTGTCATTTTCAAACGTGGGTACAACAGCAATCCGCCCCATATGTGGCTTTGGAATCGGCGATTCTCTTTGAATCGGGTTTTGACCGGAAGGTCGATATACGGGTGATGGTGTATGCCCCACAGGCGTTACGCATACAACGGACGATGACGCGCGACCGGGTGACGGAGAACGAAGTGTTGCGCAGAATGGAAAATCAACTCCCGGATGAAATAAAAAAAGAACGTTCCGATTTCATTATTTTCAACGATGAAAAGCAGGCGTTGATTCCTCAAATAGAAATGCTTATTGCATATATTCGCAAAAGATGAACCGGATGCCCATTTATTTTTTTCGTTCAATTATGCGCTGTATTATGCAGACTTGTACTATATTTGTCGTCAAAGAAAAAAAAGGACTTTATAAAAATAAGAACTATGTTAAAAACAATCTTGTCTGTATCCGGTAAACCCGGATTATACAAAATGATATCCCAGGGGAAAAACCTGATGATTATCGAATCGTTGATCGAGAAGAAACGGATTCCCGCCTATGCCAAGGATAAGGCCATTTCGCTGGGTGACATTTCCGTTTATACAAATGGAGCGGACATGCCTTTGTATAAAGTGCTGAACAATATAAAGGCAAAAGAAGAAGGTCGGGCAATCACGCTCGATTTGTCCAAAGCAACGCCGGACGATTTGCGCAGCTATCTGGAGACCGTCTTGCCTGATTTCGACCGTGAACGGGTATATCCGACCGACATCAAACGTCTGCTGAGCTGGTATAATATCTTGCTGAGCGTCGGCATCACGGATTACTCTCCCCTGAAGGAAAAAGAAGAAGAAAAAATAGAACCGGAAGAGGTTGAACCGAAAGAAGAGGCGAAAGCGCCGGCCAAAGTGTCCAAAAAAGCCGTGCCGATCAAGAACACTGCGACGCCCAAGAACAACGTAACGACGAAACAACCTGCCGGAAAAACAACCCAACGAACCCGGCAAAAATAACACATCATATAGATTATGAATGAACAAATAAAACAGATCGCAGAACGATTGGCCGGACTTCGCGACGCATTGGAGATTCGTGTGGAAGATATGGCGAAAACCTGTAATGTCTCCACAGAAGAATATCTCAGGCTTGAAAGCGGAACCGTAGACATTTCGGTCAGTTTGTTGCACACGATTGCACAAACCTACGGCATTGAATTGACCGTACTGATGTTCGGCGATGAACCGAAAATGAACGCCTATTTTGTCACCCGCAAAGGGAAAGGCGTTGCGGTGGAGCGCACAAAAGCCTATAAGTATCAATCGCTGGCAGCCGGATTCACCAAGCGTAAAGCCGACCCGTTCATGGTGACGGTGCACCCTAAGCCGGAAGACGAGCCGATATATCTGAATACACATGCCGGACAGGAATATAACTACGTGATCAGCGGCCGGCTACTGCTCAGGATCAATGGGAAAGATCTCGTTCTGGAAGAAGGAGACAGCATCTACTTCAACTCGGAATTACCGCATGGAATGAAGGCGCTGGACGGCAACAAGGTCTGCTTCCTGGCGATTATCCTGTAAACCGGGGGAAAAAGACAACAAACAGAAGATAATTTGAATAAATCAATTAATAACGAGTAGGATGCTGGAAAAATTTTTAACGAAAACATCGTTTGATTCACAAGCGGATTTTATCGCAAATTTCAAAATAAACGTGCCGGAAAATTTTAATTACGGCTATGATGTAGTAGACGCCTGGGCAGAGAAAGCGCCTGAAAAGAAGGCTATTTGTTGGACAAACGATCAGGGGGAACACCATGATTTCTCGTTTGCCGACCTGAAAAAATATACCGACCAAACGGCGGCCTATTTCCAGTCCCTGGGGATTGAAAAGGGAGACATGGTGATGTTGATTCTGAAACGTCGCTATGAATTTTGGTTTTCCATTATCGCCTTGCACAAATTGGGTGCGGTCGTGATTCCCGCCACGCATTTGTTGACAAAAAAAGACATTGTCTACCGTGCCCATGCGGCCGGCATCAAGGCCATCGTCTGTGTCGGCGAAAAAGAGATACTGACGCATGTCGCCCAGGCGTTACCCGAAGCGCCTTCCGTGAAACAGCTGGTTTCGGTCGGGCCGCTGACGCCCGAAGGGTTTGATGATTTCCATAAAGGAATCAATCAGGCAAGCCCCTTTGTGCGTCCGGCACGGGTGAACACAAACGAAGATACATCCCTGATGTATTTCACGTCCGGCACGTCCGGCAACCCTAAAATGGTGATCCACGATTTCACCTACCCGTTAGGGCATATTGTCACGGGCAATTATTGGCATAACCTGCACCCGGACAGTTTGCATCTGACCATTGCCGATACCGGCTGGGGGAAAGCCGTATGGGGTAAACTCTACGGGCAATGGATTGCCGGAGCAACGGTATTTGTCTATGATCACGAGAAATTTACGCCCGCCGACATGCTCGGGATGATTCAAAAATACCGGATCACGTCCTTGTGTGCACCGCCCACCATCTTCCGTTTCCTGATTCGCGAAGATTTAACGAAATACGACCTTTCGTCCCTGCGCTATTGCACGATTGCGGGCGAAGCGCTCAACCCGGCCGTCTTCGACACATTCTATAAACTGACGGGCATCAAACTGATGGAAGGATTCGGACAAACGGAAACCACGTTGACCATTTGCACCTTCCCGTGGGTCGAACCCAAACCCGGCTCTATGGGGATTCCCAATCCGCAATACGAGGTCGATTTGTTACGTCCGGACGGCAGTAAAGCCGAAGACGGCGAGCAGGGACAGATCGTGATTCATACGAAAAATAAAAAACCGATCGGCCTGTTCAAAGAATATTATCGCGATCCCGAACGCACCTATGAGGCATGGCATGACGACATCTATTATACCGGCGATGTGGCCTGGCGCGACGAAGACGGTTATTACTGGTTCGTGGGACGCGCCGACGACGTCATCAAGAGTTCCGGCTACCGGATTGGCCCCTTTGAGGTGGAAAGCGCCTTGATGACACATCCGGCAGTCGTGGAATGTGCCGTCACCGGCGTACCGGACGAGATTCGCGGGCAAGTGGTGAAAGCCACCATTGTCCTGGCCAATGACTACAGGGACAAAGCCGGCGACGAATTGGTTGCGGCCATACAAAGTCACGTGAAGCAAGTCACCGCGCCGTACAAATATCCGCGAATCGTCGAATTTGTAGACGAATTGCCCAAAACCATCAGCGGCAAAATCCGGCGGGTAGAAATTCGCGAAAAAGACGAAAACAGTTGTGACTTATGAATTATGCTCGGCAAATTGCATTTAATCCGTCGGGAGGAGATTCAATTATACAGGGACAGGGGGAAGCAACTGCTTGAAGAACATTTCAGGCTGATAATAGCCGAAAATGATCCGGGAGAACCCTTTTGGTTCCTGACCTGCATACCCTATGACTGATTTTATCTTCCGAACACTCGTGATTGCAAATCCTGTGGGACGAGGGTGAGGGAGAGGGATTTTATTCTTCCTCCCACCAGCGTTCCTTTTCCTTCTTGATTTCGTCATCCAGATAGAGAATTTGGTCGGCGCGATTGCGTTTGCCGCCGGGAGCCTCGACCATCGTGCCTCCGTTGTAATGAGGTGAGGGCGAGCAGTTCAAATCAAGGTCGGCGCAAAGTAATCCGAAGCCGTTCACATCGAAAGTACGTATGTCTTTAAAAGTTTTTCCTCCCGTTCTTACCGACGAATCTTTGTCCGGATTTTGAATGTCGCGACCGGCGGTATCGAACATGCTGTATCCATCATTATTGACTAATACACTTGTGACGAAGCGCACGCTGTTATCGGCGGCGCGGGCATGAAGTATGCTACGGTAGTAACCCGCTACGGGGAACAATATTACTTCAGCGCCTTTCAAAGCCAGCAGTTCGGTGATGTCGGTAAACCAACTGTCGTAGCAAATGATCATGCCTACTTTCCCGAAATCGGTTTTGAATACGTCCGTCTTTGTGCCCGGCGCCACGTTCAGGTCGTTGGCTTCGGGGCTGTAAGGATGGATTTTGTCGTACACGCCTGCCAGCTGTCCCTGACGGTCGTAAAGCACGCCGCGGTTGTATTTTCGTCCGTCGGTCTTGTCGAAAACAAGTACCGAAGCTGCCACATACATTTTATGCTTGGCGGCTAAACCGGAGAGCAGGCTCAGCAACGAGTCTCCCCGGCTGGCGTCGCCGCTACCCTGGGCTACGTGTTCGGGATAGAGCAACAAGTCAACCTTGTCGCCGGCAGCTTTTTCGGCAACGGGCGCAATGTCTTCCATCTTCAGCCGTCCTTCCGTACAGCCGAAACGTACCCAGCGGGCTTGCACCGGCTCCGTTGGAGTCAATGAGAGGCTTCTCAGTTTTACTTCGCCTTTGACATTGTAACGGTAGAATATCCGAAGCAGGGCATCGACCGGTTTGTCGCCGGTGACTGTAATCGTGCCGCGACCTTCCACCAAACCTTTGTCCAAACGGTAGAACTTGAATATCCCGTCGAACGAGGTAGCTCTGCATTGGAACAACAGATTGCGTTGAGGATTGACGTCTTTCGAGATGGTGAAAAGCGCCTTAAAAGTATATGTGCCGGGTGCGAGCGACGTCTGGGTGGACAGGTAAGCCACGCCGACAGGGTCGCCATTGCCTGTTAGAGAGAGGTAAGCGCCTTGTCCGTCTTTCTTGAGTTGGATACGCGGCGCATGGGGATTGTCGAAATTGGTCAGCGACCAGCCTTCGGGCAAAGCGCCTGT
>JAITPV010000029.1 GCA_031289275.1 Tannerella sp. | reverse complement strand
GCTGTCAAATTCCGCCGTCGTCATACGTCCCAGCAAAGGATGCGAATCGTGACGGCAGGCTCCGCGCAGTTTAACAGGCTGACCGTTCACCAGCAAATTGTTTTCCACAATTTTAATCTCGCGAAAACCCACCTGTTGGTTGAACCGGCTGACTTCCTTCCCATCCTGATAAACCGTAGCGGTAAGGGTATATAAATTCGGATGTTCCGCATCCCATTTAAGCGGCGCCCGGACAAGAAAAGTTTGGGTTTGCGCCGACTGTCCGGACAGAGGGAACCGGCTGGGTGAAAGCGGAACCGCTTGCCCGTCGGGAGCAACCAGCGTGTAGGCAATCTCTCCTCCGTTTCCTTCCGCAGAATAGTTTATGCGCAGAAGGGCATCCTTATACAAAGTGTCTAATTGCGTTTCTATGTGAAAATCATACACGTGCGTTTGCGGAAGGGCAAAAACCGTTACGTCGCGCAGGATACCGCCCACCGGATGATGCGCGTAACCGGAAGCGTATGAAATATCATCTATCCGGTCAGTCACTTCCAATTCTATTTCATTCTTCTTCCCCGGCTTCACAAGGGAAGTCACATCCGTTTCCCAGCGGGTAAAACCGCCATGATGTTCGCGTACAAAGACGCCGTTCACCCAAAGGCGGGCATAGCTGTAAACGCCGTCGAAACGCAGGATAACCGTTTTCTCCCGGTAATCGGCAGGCAGTGTGAACGATTTCCTGTACCGGAAAGGCCGGTCGTGTTCAATGGCATACCCCTGCATGGCTGCTTCACTGGGGACTTGTATCGACGTCCATTTGCCGCCGGGCGAGAATTGAAACTGCCAGACCCCGTTGAGTAACAGCGCCGGTTGATTGACGCCCGTATGCGTCAAAGGGACAAGGTATGTTTTCTCTTCGGAAAACACACGGAAAGTCATTGAAAGACTAACGATAATCAAAAAAATAATTCTGTAATTCATATTTGTTCATTTTTTATTTGATTGAATATTTTTGTAATCACATCCTTTCGCCTTTCCTCCGGCGTTACTTTCAGTTCTGTGATTTCACCGTTCACTACTTTTGCTTCCACGGTCGTTTGATAAGGCGCGTGTAATTTGAATGACACGTTCCAGTTTTCAGGCCAGGCCGGCAGTAGAAAGATTTGTTCGCCGTCCGTCTGCATCAGCATTTCCTGCAAGCCGATCATGCCCGAACCGCCCCAATTATGGTCGGGTACCCAGTCGCATCCCGGTCCCCACCAGGTAGGGAATCGGCGGTTGGCATTTTTCAGTTTCTTTTTGATTTGCTTGGCGGCTTCGTCGGTCATACCTAAGCGGGCTGCAAAAATCGGATACTGTTTCCAACTCTCCTCGCTTTTGCTTTGAATCACTTGCGGGTCGTATAAGTAGGTGTTTCGAGCCATCTCAAGGTCGGGTTTTCCAACGCCGTAGATTCCCCAGGGAAAGACGGGATACAACTGCGGCGCTTCCGAATTATGGACATTCTGCCAGGCTTGCGCGGGAGCCAGTACGGGATGTCCGTCGATTGTGCGTACAGGAATGGGCGGGATGCGTTTCTGCATGTTTTCCCATTTAGTGCGCTTTTCCGCAGTCAGATAATTTGCAGGCAATGCCAGCAGACGGGAGAGAATGACTTTCAGGGCGCAAATTACCGTTGTCGGATTGTAGGCCATTTTGTATGTTTCGCAGGCAGACGACGGATAAAGAACGTAATGCCCGTTTTCGTCCCAGCATTTTGTTCCTCTTCGGAGGGCTAAATAGGGATAATGTTCATCATAAAAAACAAGGCAACTTTCGATAAGAGGTATATATTCCGTAATATCCCGGTTGTCAAACCGTTCCGTTTCCATAATCATCAGACAAAACTCAAACACGGTATCCCACAAGTATTCCAGACAGGCATTATGTTCTACTCCCCTGTCGAATCCTTCGGGACGGTCAAAACCGTAACCGTACATTCCGGGCAGCCCGTAATTTTCATTCTGTTCGGTAAAACAGGCGCCGGCATGATTCCAATACACTTGGCTGCGGAGTTCGGCGTTTTTCAGCGAGCGCAGATAGAGGTCAAACTGAGGTTTCATCATGTTGATGTCTCCGCTTTTCAGCATCGGCCAGTAAACTAATCGCTGGTTCTGGGCGGTCATCGGGCCGCCGCCCCAGTTGCGGTGGTCGGGCGTGCCGTGATAACGGCTGTCCACATAGACAGGGTCGAAGGTAAAGAGTCCGCCGTTGAACTTGGTAGGCCATTTGCCGTAGGCGTTGCAACCCAACTGATAGCGAAACACCTGATAATTGCGGGCGACCTGCCATTGTTCGTCCGTTTCGTTCCCTTCGATGAAAATATAACTCCGGTTCCAGAATTGTTTCCACCAGTCGAGCGTCTTTTGGCGGGCGGTTTTTTGAGAGGCTTTGGCTTCCTGTTGCAGTTGTGCCAAGCCGTTTTTCCAATCCTCTAATGTGGCAGTTTGCGCTATGTGGAGGCCTGTTTCCAGGCGATGGCTTTTGGAGGCTTTGAGGCTTTCCATGTTCCAGGCTTTGAAATCCGTATCCTGATAACGTCCTTCCGTTTCGCCGGTGAATTGCAGGTTGCTTCCTTTGATGTAGCCGCCGAAGGTGAGGTTGCGTATGGGATTGTACATCTCGCTTTTCACCGCTTCCATCCCCTGTTGCCTTACCGTCAGATCGAAAATGTTTTCGAGGTCTTCACGGTTGCGGTGGTAGAATACGATTTCCCCGGATAAAGGTTCGACCGTATCCTTGCGGGTCTTGATGTCGAACTCTTTGCGCGGCGCTAAGAAACTGGTAGATAAAAATTGCAGTTCTTCCGGGACATGATCTTCGAAGCGCCAGTTTTCGTAGCTTACTTTCAGGCTCGTTGCCCGCGCGCCGGTAATATCCACATGCACGACCGGGCGGAATACGTCCACCCAAACAGTGACTTCCGTACCGTTTCCACGAACGGATACATAGCCCTTGTCGAGGTGGAGCGTCTGCCTGAAATCATTGTTGTCCGTAATTCCGGGCGTCAGTTTCAGGCGGACACGTCCGAGTTTGAGCATTTCGTTGTTTTCGTCGAATGTGCCGCTACGCGCAAGGTAGAACAATATATCGCCGTTTTCCACCCAGACGTTCACGCCGATATCGCCGCCTCCACAGGGCATGGATTCGGAAGCATTGCGGCTGGGCGTATCCCACACAATATTATATGCGGATACATTTGTCGCCTGTTTTGTCTGACCGTATGCTGTCGTCAATCCGAAAAGGATAAATACGATGCCGACATGTTTATGGATGTATCTCATCTTATAATTAGTATATTATTGCATTTCTCAATTATTTGACGGCAATGATTTTCACAGGTCCCAACAAACCCGATTCCTGTATAACGGATGCGCGGTTGGCTATTCCCGACAAGTGCAGTTTACGCTCGGCTTCCGGCAACATTTTGTCGCCGATAATCCGGTTTGCCCAGGTATTGACTGTTTCCACTTCAATCTCATTCTGACCGGCTTTTACAAAAGGCGTGATTTCCACACGGTACGGATACGTCCAGACGCCTCCGGCATATTCGCCGTTTACTTTCACCTTTGCCATCACGCCGACTTTGCCCAGATCAAGCCAAATCGTTGAATTTTTGACTTTTTGAATCGTTGAACCTTCCACCGTCGTCTTATAAACCGCCGCGCCGGAAAAATAACGGATTTGCTCATTATCGTTTTTCGACCAGTCCGTCAGTTCGGTAAATGTAACCGGTTGGGCAGGCCCCCGTTTGACGGCGTCGGATTCAAAGGTTACCGTCCAGGGCGATTTCACTTCGGAAACAACTTCCGGCTCGGGGAAATTCACTTGCAACGCTGCAACGCCTTGTGTTGTTACCTTCGGTTTTCCCGGTTTGCGGAACACGACAAAAACGCTTCCCGAAGGTTCCAGTTGAAGCGGAACGGCTGTCGTTGCATCATTTTGAACGAACGCGGGCAAAAGCCATCTTTCCGCCGTAACCGGCTCCCAGAGTTCCGGCTGTTTGCCGCTTACCCGAAATTGCGGGGTAAGTTGAATCCGCTTGTCGCTCTGGTTGGTGATAAAATAAATGTCGGCGTCGGCTGTTTTGCGGTGCGTATAAAAGACAGGGGCTTTTTCATCCGCCTGAAAATCCGGAAGCAGGTTCAGCATTTGAAATATTTCTTCCGGACTTGTGTTCGTGAAGATTTTGCCTTTGCCATAAGCATGTTGCTTTTCCGGCGTTTCACCCCAGAGTGCGGCAGCAAGTTCCTGCACCTGTTTGTCGGCGGCGGGATAATTTTCCAGACTTGGCGAACGTTCGGGCGGGTTTCCGATAACGGTTGCTCCGTCATTCACCAATTGCATGATTTTCTGCAATACTTCGGGACGCATCGTTTCCTGCGGCGGCAAAACCAGCGCCCGGTAGGACGTGCCGTGCGGCAGCGTCAGTTTTCCATCTTTCACCGTGGCGTCGCGGAGAAGCGCCTCCGCATTGATATGGTCGTAATGGTACCCTTTGGGGATGGGCGGATTGGTAACGCCGCCCATTTTGGGAGCGTCTTCGCCGATGTAATACGCCACATCCGCGACGTCAAGCCCCTGTTGCAGCATGAAACCGCAACGGCGGGCATAAGTGGTAAACAAATCCGCCTGTGAAAACCAGGTGTTCTTGCGGTTAAATTCGATGCTGTACCACGCATCGTTGCCGGGGAATTTGCCGTCCGACTGTTGCTGTATGTTCACATGCAGGATGTAGGCATTGATCCCTTCGGCGAAAGCCCAGTCGCCAAGCTGTTTGATTGAAGCCGGATGACGCTGGTAATTCCCATCGGCGCTGGTGAATGCTTCCGCCCACACTTTGCTTTTGCCGTAAGTATGCGCGGCGGAAGTGGCGCAACGGATTTCCGGCTCGCCGATTTCGCTCAATATTCCCGTCCAAAATTCGCCGGCCACTTCGTCGGATTGTCCGCCGTATTGCAGAAACTCTCCGGCATATCCCCATGTGCCGTAGTTTTCAAGCCATGTTGTCA
>JAITPV010000225.1 GCA_031289275.1 Tannerella sp. | reverse complement strand
ATGAAATACTCGTCCGCCTCATTCGTGCACAGCAAATCATACACCGCCTTGCGACTTTCCCACTCGATCTGCTCGGTCGGTCGATACTGTATCTCCTTTATCCGTGCGCCGGGGATCATGTCGTTCAGGAAGTTTATCATCAATTCCTTGTCGCCGAATATCTTCTTAAAACCGAAGTCGGTCAACGGATTCATAAAAACCGACGGAGCTTTGACCTTGGGCGTTGTTTCTTTCTTTTTTGCCATTATACCACGTTATTTTGCAGCAAAATTAGGAATAAAAATCGAATAACAAAATACATAAAAGATTCTTTTCCATAGGCATGGAAATTTCCTTCTCCCTATTTTTGCAGTTCCAATTCGTCTCCCGACTGCATGTGAATCGCCAGGATGCCGTCCGTTATCAGGCAGGATACCAACTTTCCATTCAGTCTCACCTTCAAGTTCGGTGACTCTTCCGGTATTTTAATCCGGAAATCACCACTTTCGATCACTCTCAATCCTGCCTTCTGCCATTGTCCGTTTTTCCACCGTACAGAGACTTTGCCGCCGCCCTGCACCCGCAAACCGCTGTAAAAACCTTCCGCCCATGCAGCCGGCAGCGCCGGTAAAAAATCAATATACCCGTCCTGGCTTTGTATCAACATCTCGGCAATGCCGGCGCTTCCCCCGAAATTCCCGTCAATCTGGAACGGCGGATGGGCGCAAAACAGGTTGGGATACGTACCGCCGCCTCTCGAATAGTTGACCTCGTCGTGCCAACAGGGTGTCAGCAGGTCGGTTAAGAGTTTGAACGCATGTTCTCCATCATGCAGGCGCGCCCAGAAATTCACTTTCCAGGCCATCGACCAACCGGTACTCTCGTCGCCACGCGCTTCCAGCGTTTTCCGTGCCGCGCCGGCCAATTCCGGCGTCTCCGCCAACGAAATTTCATTGGCCGGATACAATCCGTACAAGTGGGATACATGGCGATGATGCGGCTCTTTTTCTTCATAAGGCTCCAGCCATTCCATGATACGACCGTCGGGGCCGATGGTCGTTGGCATCAGACGCGCCTGTTTTTGCGCCAGGACTTCGGCAAAATCCGCATCTACGCCCAATATCCCGGCCGCCTCGATGGTGTTTCGGAACAGTTCCCGGAGAATCTGGTTATCCATCGTTGAACCGGCGCATACGTTGACCGAATGACCGTTCGGGAGCACATAGGTGTTCTCCGGCGAAGTCGTCGGAGCCGTTACCAGATACAGGCTGCGCGGGTCTTCTACCAGCATGTCCGTGAAAAACAAGGCCGCTTCTTTCATCACCGGATATACTTCGGCCAGATACGCCCGGTCTTTCGTATACAAATAATGATTATACAAATGCGCACACATCCATGCGGCGGAGGTATTCGTCGCGCCCCAGGACGGATGTTCGCCGGGAGCCGTGAACTCCCATACATTGCCCAAAATATGCGTGACCCACCCCCCGGCGTTGTAAAACACTTTCGCCGTGCGCCGGCCGCTTGGCACCTGCTGCTTGGTCCACTCTATCAACGGCAGGTGCAGCTCCGTCAGATTACCCGATTCGGCCGGCCAAAGGTTCATTTGCGCGTTGATATTTATATGATAATCGCCATTCCACGGCGTCTGAATCGTATTACACCAAAGCCCCTGCAAATTGGGTGGAAGACCGGAGGGACGGGTAGACGAAATCAGCAGATAACGTCCGAACTGGTAATATAATGCCATCAGGGAAGGATCGTTTTTGTCCTGATGGAATGTTTCCAGGCGTTTATTTATCGGCAACGCCTCTTTGTCCGCCACGTGTCCGAAGTCTACCCTGACCCGGTCATACAACTTGCGGTAAGAGGCGACATGCTCGCTTCGCAGTTGCTCATAGCTTTTGCCTTCGGCTGCCAGAAGCAGAGAATCGATTTGCTGTTCCGCCGCTTTTCCGTAATAATCCGTCGCCATACCGACCAGCAGGATGGCCTCCGAAGCGTCTTTGACCCAAACCGTCGTATCGTCGGACGCCGTCAGCGTGCCTCCCTGCGGCAACCATACCTGCACCCGCGCACCATAAGTCATGCCGTCTCTTGCATACAGGCTGTCGCCTCCGAACAAACGCCCGTTCATCCGCAAACCGGTTTCGCCGGCCTGAACGGCGTATCGCTCGGGACGGTTCATCCCAATCTGAAAACTAAGCGCTTTCTCTGCATCTGCGCTCAGGCGGATCACCGCAATATCAGAGGCAAAGGAGGTAAACACCTCGCGTTTGTAGGTGATTTGCCCTCTCTTGAAAGAGACGGTCGCTATCGCCTCTTCCAAGTTCAGTTCCCGCCGGTAACCGGAGGTTACAACCATCGGTTCCGGTGCATACATATAATTTAATTGCAGGTTGCCCAACAACTGATAGCTGCCGTAGGGTCTTTCGTAGCCACGTTGGCTTCCCTTGCCCCGGCAAACAAATGTTTCGTACATCAGTTGTTGCGCTTCGTCGTTCCGGCCTTCAAAGAGCAACTTCCGGATTTTCGGCAACGACTTTGCGGCGTTCGGATTGTCCGTATTTTGCTTGCTGCCCGACCACAGGGAAATTTCGTTCAATACATAATTTTCCTTTTCTATTCCGCCATCCGGCATCAAACCGATCCGCCCGTTGCCCAACGGAAACGTTTCTTCCCAGATCGCGGCGGGCGCATCAAAATAATATGTCATCTTCGTATCCGGCAAGACATTCTTCAACCGGTTGCAGCCCGGCAAGGATATTACACACAGTACACACAGTACAGAATTGAGAATTGAGAATTGAGAATTGAGAATTAACTGTTTTCGTTTCATAATTATGATGTTTTTAATTTGTGAATCATTGAATTTGTGAATCATTCAACTCCGGGTAGCTGATGCGCGTATGATACATGGTTTTCAGCTTTTCCACAAAGACAGACTTGATGTCGTTGATGTTTTGGAATGTCAATGGCGTATGCGTCAGCAATCCGTCGGCAATCTGACTGTCGATGATTTTATCGACCAACGTCTTGATGGTTTCGTCCGTATACTCTTTCAAACTGCGGGAAGCCGCTTCCACGGAGTCGGCCATCATAAGGACGGCCGTCTCTTTTGTCGACGGATTCGGGCCGGGATAAGTGAACCGCTTCTCATCTACGGGCGTGTCCGGAAATGCGTTCCGGAAGGAGTTGTAGAAATATTTCGTTTTCCCCGTGCCGTGATGCGTGCGGATAAAGTCGATAATGACCTTGGGAAGCGATGCTTTTTCCGCCATTTTGATGCCTTCGGTCACATGACTGATGATGATTTGTGCGCTGTTCTCGAAAGTTAAGTCGTGGTGCGGATTGACGCCGCTTTTTTGGTTTTCGGTGAAAAAAGCCGGATGCGCCATCTTCCCAATGTCGTGATACAGCGCTCCGGTACGGATCAGTTGCGTATTGGCTCCGATCCCGGCGCCGGCTTCGGAGGCGAGGATCGAAACCTGCATGGAGTGCTGAAACGTGCCCGGACACGTCTCCGACAACTTTTTCAGGGTCGGCGTGTTGATGTTGGAAAGCTCTATCAGCGTGAGCGGAGAAACGTATCCGAACAGTTTTTCCACGATATACACCAGGGCATACGAGAACATCAGCAAAATAAAATTGATCCCGAAGAAAAGAAACATGCTCCAATTGATTTTATGGAAATCACCTTCCTGATAGAGCGACAGGCTCAGGTATCCCAGTGCGTATGTGACGAAAATAAATATCGAACAGCGGATCAACTGTGAGCGTTGCAATAATTCCTTCAGGCTGAAAATCACGACCACGCCCGCAAGAATCTGCAATATCAGAAATTCGTGCGAAAAAGGCGCCAGCAACGAACACAGCAGGACGGTAATCAGATGCGTGAACAACGCCGTGTGCGAATCGAAAAACGTACGCACCACAATCGGCACGATCGCAAAAGGAAGGATATAGATGTTGATCAGATTGTATTTGACGCAGGTTTCGGACAGCAGGCAAAAGGTCAGGATGCAGAGTAAAATGAAAACCACATGGCGGCGGTTGAAAAATATCTCCGGACAGAAGGACGCCATGTACAAACCGCAACAGAAGATGATGCCGAAAATCAGGATGAATTGCCCGGCCCAGATGATCTCGTTTTGCCGGTTGCTTGCAGACTTGGATGCGTGGATTTTCAGCGACTGGAGCACGTTGTACGTTCTGCGATCGACCACCTCACCGCGGTCTACGATACGCTCGCCGGCCTGTACCATGCCGGTAGACAGGGCAATGCCGTTCAACTGTTCGTCCAGCATTTTGGCGGACAGATCCTTGTCGCCGGTCACATTCTCCGCCAGATAATCACAGATCCGGTACGAACTCAGCATGTCTTTCTCCAGCGCCGGGGGAAGCTGGTCGACTATCCGGTCGTAGGCCGATTTGACGGAATAAAAATCGGCCGTATTTTTTAGTGCGGACATGCTATTTGTCAAGACATACACCCGCGTCTGATGTTCCTTTTTCAGGTTTTCGAGTTGTTGCGCGGGCAAAATCCCGGCGTCATATAACAGGCAAAGTTGGGATTCGATATACTCCACGTAAGGGGCGGCGGGACTCCAGGAGTTGATAAATTCCGGATAGGCGGCACGCAGTTTTTCTATCTGCGCGGTTTCCACATTCGTATCCATCCGGAAATACGGCGCGAACTTTTGCTTGACACTGTCTTTTTCCGCCTTCACTTCGTCGTCGGCTTTATATACCGGGAAATCGCCCGGCGCCGTAAGCAGGCCATACCGCCACGGTTTTCCTTCATAAAACTGATAGCGGAATTTTCCTTCGCGCGGAAAGAAATAGGCAATCAATATGGCCGTGATACCCAAAAAGATAATTGCCGGTATGGCTGTTTTCTTCCGTTTCATGGATAATAAAAGAAGTTAATAATTTTAGTCATTCTCAATACTGTTCTTGTTTTCGGGGCGAAATGTACGCAAAAAAAGCATAGGAAGAAAAAAAAAGCACTACTTTTGCGCCGAAATAATCATTTTCTCACCGAATGGGTATTGAATAGGGATCGAATCAGCGGGAAAATCATTGAATTATTGAATCATTTATGGTAAGAGTACGTTTTGCTCCAAGTCCGACGGGGCCGCTGCATATTGGCGGAGTTCGTACGGCATTATATAATTATTTGTTTGCCCGGCAACACGGCGGCAAACTGATTCTCCGGATAGAAGATACGGATTCGCAGCGTTTTGTACCCGGTGCGGAAGAATATATCGTTGACGCTTTTGCGTGGTTGGGGATACCCTTCGACGAAGGCGTTAGTTACGGAGGTTCCTGTGGCCCCTACCGCCAGAGCGAGCGCAAGGCCATTTATACGAAATACGTCGACCAACTGTTAGACGCCGGCCTGGCCTACGTGGCTTTCGATACGCCGGAAGAGTTGGAGAAAGCGCGGAGTGTGATCCCCAATTTTCAGTACGACGCTTCCACACGGATGCAGATGCGCAATGCCTTAACGCTGACCGCCGCCGAAGTCAACGCGCGGATTGCAAACGGACAACAATACGTGGTGCGCATCAAGGTCGATCCAGGCGAAGAAATCCGCGTCAACGACCTTATTCGCGGCGAAGTGGTGATCCACTCGTCCATTATTGACGATAAAGTATTGTATAAATCGTCCAACCAATTACCAACCTACCATCTGGCCAATATCGCGGACGACCATCTGATGGAAATAACGCACGTCATCCGCGGTGAAGAATGGCTGTCGAGCGCTCCGTTACACGTATTGCTGTACCGCTATTTAGGCTGGGCGGACACGATGCCGGCTTTCGCCCATCTGCCGCTGCTGCTCAAACCGGAAGGCGGCGGCAAACTGAGCAAGCGCGACGGCGATCGCCTCGGCTTCCCTGTTTTCCCCCTGGAATGGCGCGATCCGAAAAGCGGCGATGTATCGTCCGGCTACCGTGAAAGCGGCTATTTGCCGGAGGCGGTGATCAATTTCCTCGCCCTCCTGGGATGGAATCCGGGCGACGACCGGGAACTGATGTCCATGCAGGAATTAACGGAGCGTTTCGACCTGAGCCGTTGCAGCAAAAGCGGAGCGAAGTTCGATTACGAAAAAGGGAAATGGTTCAATCATCAATACATTCAGAAACGCGACAACCGCGATGTAGCCGCAATGTTCACTCCCGTTCTGGAGCGTCACGGCATCGCCGCGCCCGACCCTGCGTATGTAGAAAAAATCGTCGGGATGATGAAAGAGCGCGTCGGTTTCATTCCCGACCTGTGGGCGCAGACGTATTATTTCTTTACGGCGCCGGACGGATACGACGAAAAGACACGCGCCAAACGATGGAAAGCCGACAGCGCGGCACAGTTGGCGGAACTGGTCGATGTGCTGCGTGCCCGCGAACCGTTTGATGTAGAAGGGACGGAAGAATACGTCAAAGACTGGATCGCTCAAAAGGGTTATCACCTGGGCAATATCATGAACGCGGTTCGGTTAGCCTTAGTCGGCGAAGGCATCGGGCCTCAGATTTTCCATATCACCGAAGCCATCGGGAAGGAAGAAACCCTCCGGCGGATTCAACGGGCTATTGATGTTTTGAAATAAAGTATGCGCCTCCTATATACATTCGCATTACACCTGTACTCGTTCTCGGTCGAGATCGCCTCCTTTTTCGTGCGCAAGGCACGCCTGACGCGGCTGGGACAATGGCATACGAACGGTATCCTGCGCGAAAAGATCGACCGTAACGCTCGCTACGTCTGGTTCCATGCCGCCTCGCTGGGCGAATTTGAACAGGGACGCCCCCTGATGGAAATGCTTCGCCGGCGATACCCGCAATATAAAATCCTGTTGACCTTCTTTTCGCCTTCCGGATACGAAGTGCGCAAGAACTATGACGGAGCGGACGTCATCTGCTACCTTCCCTTCGACACGCCTTACAAGGTGCGCAAGTTTCTCCATCTGGCCAATCCCGTGATGGCCGTTTTCATTAAATACGAATTTTGGCTGAACTACCTGTCGGAACTGAAGCGGCGAGGGATTCCCACGTATCTTGTTTCCGCCGTTTTCCGTCGGGAACAACTCTTCTTCAAAAACTACGGCCAATGGTATCGCCGGGCGCTGTTTTGTTTTGACCGTCTGTTTGTGCAGGACAAGGCTTCGGCGCAACTGCTGGCCGAATACGGTATTACCAACGTCAGCATATGCGGCGACACCCGGTTCGACCGCGTCCTGGCCGTACAACGCCAAGCGCAATTACTGCCCGCCGTTAAAGCTTTTGCCGGAGACGGCCGCCAGCCCCTGCTCGTGGCCGGCAGTACCTGGCCGCAAGACGAGGAACTGCTCTTCTCTTACTTCAATGCCCATCCGGAGGTGAAACTGATCATCGCACCCCACGAAATTCACCGCGAACACCTGGTCGACATCGAATCCCGCCTCAGACGCCCGTCGGTACGCTTGTCGGAAACAAACGACCAGTCTGTTACCGACAAGGACTGCCTCATCATTGATTCGTTCGGCCTCCTCTCCTCGATCTACCGCTATGGCCAAATAGCCTATATCGGCGGCGGTTTCGGAAAAGGCATACACAATACGCTGGAAGCGGCCGTGTATGGGATTCCGGTGATCTTCGGCCCGAAATACCAGAAATTCAGAGAGGCGAAAGAATTAATCGCGGCGGGTGGCGGTTTTTCCGTGCCGGACGAAGCTGCGTTCGTTGAACGGATGAACGACCTGGTCGCTCATCCCGAATCGCGCCGGCAAACCGGGTGCATCGCCGACAGTTATGTGAAGCAAAACAGTGGCGTGACCGAATGTATTCTCCTGGAAATGCCTCTTCTTTCGTGATAAATGAAAGAGGAACGAACCGAACTTGTTTTTGAGGTTATTTCCACATCAGCGGTGCGACGCTAAGCCCGCGGCCGGGATAGTCGGCGCTTGAGATATACCATTGTCCTTTTTCGTCCTGAAAAATCTCCGGCGCATGACCTTTCAGTTCGGTCAGTAATGGCTGACCGCCGAAATCAAGCGGATTGTCCGAAGCATACACATACGTCCGTTCGTCATACGGGTTGCTGTTGGGATCGCCCGAATCCCAAATACACCAGAACAGGTAAAACTTTTCGCCGTAATGCAAAAGTGTAGGCGACTCACATTGATCCGTTTCTTGGGGCGGATTGAATATCACGACCGGTTCCGTCCAGTCCCGAAGATTTGCGGACGTACTTGCTTTCACGCAATTACCGGCACAATAAACCAAGTAATACGTTTCGTTCCAATACATCAGATTGGGGTCGCGCCCGTCCGTGAGAATGCCGGAACCGATTTCGCCAACCGGCGTCCAGTGATACAAATCTTCCGACACGGCCATACGGAAGGGCGTATGACCATATATCATCCTGTACAGAGCGCCTTCCTTGATTATCACCGGTGCATGATTAGCCGGAATCTCATCCGGGCGTTCCTGCGGGGGCAACACTTTCGGTTGATCCGCCCAACTGTTTTCCACACAGGACCGTTCAAAACTCTTTGCCGGCGAAACGGCGTGGAAAGAGGCGTATTCTCCCTGATGCAATCCCTGTCCGGGCAGTGTGGCGGGATGCGTGATGCCGAAAGCATGCCAGTAGCCGTCAGACCCTTGCACAAAACAATGGTCGTTCGGTTGCCACAACGCATACGTTTCACCCGTCCGCAAGTCTTTTGTGTCCGGCCCGTAATAAACGTCCGGCTGCGGCTCATAAACAAGCACATAAGGGCCTGCTATCTCGGGGATAAAACAGGATTTACCGCCCGATCGGCAGGACGATAACGACAATAGAAACAGGCCGGTAAGGAGAATGTTTAACTTTTTCATCTCTTGTATATTTGTTCAACGGCACAAAGATATGACTTTTTCAGCGAAGAACGTTGTTCCGTCGCACCAAGTAACGTTACTCCGTCGTACCAAGTAACGTTGTTCCGTCGTACCAAGTAACGTTACTCCGTCGCACCAAGTAACATTACTTCGTCGCACGGGGTAACGTTGCCCCGTCACTCGGGGTAACGTTACCCCGTCACACGGGGCAGCATTACCCCGTCATGCGGGGTAACGTTACCCCGTCGCACTTATCCGTGCGCCTTATTACAGGTCACTCCGTATGTGGTTGAAAAACAATCGTTCCGGTCGTCCGTCAACAAGTTTTTGTGCCGATACGTTTTCAATGGAAATGCAAATGTGCCGTTTGAAATACACCCAAAACGAGATAAAGTCTCTGTGTTTGGAAAAAAAAGAGTATTTTTGAGCGGATTATCCGGCGATATGATCTTGATGCATATTTCACGAATAATTTTCCTTCTTATAAGGAACTTGATGTATTAGAACAAAAGAAAATGTATTGATGAAGAAAATTACATGTCTTTTATTTTGCCTTGTATTAGGTAACGGAGTGGCGTTTGCTCAGACATCGCCGGTAACAGGTTTTGTGATCTCCGCCGACGATGGCCGACCGGTTATCGGCGCTTCCGTAAAAGTAAACGGTACAGCCACCGGCGCCTTTACGGATGCGGACGGCGCATTTAGTCTGAGCGCTCCGGACGGCGCCAACATGCTGGTTGTTTCCCATCCCGGAATGATCACGCAGGAGGTCGCCATCCAATCGTTTGTGTCCGTGCTGATGCAGAGGAATACGCAACCGTTGGATGGCGTTGTGGCCACGGCTTTAGGCCTTTCGAGAGATAAAAAAGCATTGGGATATGCCGTTCAGGAAATAAACGCGGATGTATTGATGCAGGCGGCCGCTACCAATCTGGCGAACGCTTTGCAGGGGAAAACTTCCGGACTGAGTATTCGTCCGTCGAGTGGTATGCCGGGCGCCTCTTCGCAAATCACGATTCGCGGCGTCCGTTCTTTTTCGGGAAATAATGCGCCGCTCTACGTCGTTGACGGTATGCCGGTGGCTACCAATGCCGACATGTCGACGGGCGCCGGTGTTTCCGGCATCGACTTTGCCAATCGCGCCATTGATATTGATCCGAATGATATTGAATCCGTCAACCTGTTGAAGGGGCAGGCGGCGGCGGCTCTTTACGGTATCCGCGCCTCTAACGGGGTGATTGTCATTACCACCAAAAGCGGAAAACGGTTGGCGAAAAACGGGAAACCACAGATTACGTTTTCGAGTAATGTCAGTTTCGACGTAATAAGCCGTTATCCGGAACTGCAAACCACGTATGCTCAGGGCAGCCGGGGGCGTTATGCTCCAATGTCGTCGGAGTCATGGGGGCCTAAAATTACAGCTCTTCCGAATGACCCGGAGTACGGAGGGAATACCGACAATCCGCTCACCCGGCAATACGGTCTGAAAGAAGGATATTACTATGTCACGCAATTAGCCAGAGCCGGTTTGGAGCCTTGGGTAGAGCCGCAGGCGTATAATAATGTAAAAGACTATTTCAAGACGGGCGCAACGTGGAATAACTACGTGAATGTCGCGCAAGCGATGGAACATTCGACTTACACCTGCTCGCTGGGCAATTCCAGTCAAACCGGCATTGTTCCCACAACCGGCATGGACCGGTACAGCGCCAGAGCTGCGCAGGAAACGCAGTTGTACCCACACTGGAAACTTGGATTTTCGGGCAGTTATATCTCCACCTCCATCCGCAAAATGCCTTTGGCCAACGACGGGATCGTCGCCACCCTGTATGGCGCTCCTCCCAGTTACGATTTAGCCGGGATACCGCCCTCTTATAAAGATAATCCGGCTCAGATAAACAACTACCGCGCCGGCAATTTTCCTCCGCCATACTGGGCGCAGGATCATATGGAATTTACGGAGAAATCAGACCGTTTCTACGGGAATGTTTTCATTGACTATGCTACGGAGTGGGGTGATAATCACAGACTGGAACTGAAATATCAACCGGGCGTGGATTTCTATACGAGCAGTTATCAAGACCTCTGGGGCTATGGCATAAAAGGCACGAACAGCAACGGACAGGTGGAAAATTACAACCTGTCGAACCGGACAATCAACAGCCTGTTTACGGCCGGTTATGACTGGAATATCAGCGAGCGGCTGGACTTGGATGTGTTGTTGGGTAATGAAATCGTACACAATAATTACCGCTACCTGTATGCTTACGGGAGCGGCTATCAATTTCCGGGGTGGAATCATATCAACAATACGACCGTGAAAGACAATACCCACCAGGACACGCAAGACCGTACGGCAGGTTTCTTCGGCAGTGTATCCCTGGCGTATCACAATATGTTGTATTTGAACGTTACGGGACGCAACGACATCGTTTCGGCCATGCCGCGCGGGAGCCGTTCGTTCTTCTATCCTTCCGTTTCGCTTGGATTTATCCTGACCGAATCCGGCGTGCTGAAAAACAATCCGGTATTGAATTATGCCAAGCTGAGAGCCGCCTTTGCCAAAGTCGGGCAAACGGGCGACGGAGACAATGTGTACAGAAGCACCTATTACAGCGTACCGTTCTACGGAAGCGGCTTTTATACATTCACTCCGCTCATGTATCCTGTTAGCGGAGCGAATGCCTATACGCCTTACTACCGGATTTATGACCCCAATTTAACGCCTCAGCATACGCAATCGTATGAATTTGGATTTGACACCCGGTTCTTCGATAATTTGTTTACACTGGATTATACTTTTACCCGCCAAAATGTGAACGATCAAATATTCGGCGTGCCGCTTGCCGGGTCTACGGGAACAGGTTATATGGTCACCAATGCCGGAAGCCTTCATACTCATTCGCATGAAATTACGCTGGGCGTCCATCCTGTCGAGACAAGGCATGTCAACTGGAATATGGCTTTCAACTGGACGAAGGTCGACAATTATGTAGACGAGCTGGCGCCCGGCGTCGAAAGCATTTTCCTGGGCGGATTCACTACGCCCCAGGTGCGTGCCGGCAAGGGAGAGGAATATCCGGTTATTTACGGTACCGGTTACAAACGGGACGCGCAGGGACACCTGCTGGTTGACGCAAACGGGATGCCTGTGGCCGGCGAATCGCAGGTGATAGGCCGCGTTTCTCCCGATTTTACGTTAGGATTCCATACGGCGCTTAGCGTATATGAGTTCACCTTGTCGGCCGTGATTGACTGGAAAGCGGGCGGACAAATGTATGGCGGCACCAACGGACTGTTAGGTTACTACGGCGTCGGCAAAGAGACCGAAGGACGCGAAGGCGCTTTTGTGGTTGACGGATACAAGGAAGACGGTACGAAAAATGACATCCCGATCAGCGGCGCCGACCAATGGCAAACGTATTTTGAAACCCTGAACGAGATTGAAGAAGCGTCGATTTACCCTAACTCCTTCGTCAAATTGCGTGAAATCGCCCTTGCATACCCTGTGTTAAAGAGACCTTCTCTCCACGTGGACGTGAGCGTTTTTGCGCGCAACCTTTTAGTCCGGACGAAATACCCCAATTTCGATCCGGAATCCTCGCTGGGAAATACGAACATGGTAGGCGCTTTCGAGCGTTTTTCGTTGCCTCAAACCTCTAACTACGGCTTGGGGCTAACCGTTAAATTCTGAAAATACAATAACAACGATGGAACGATATAAATTTACACAAACAGTGGCCGCCTTTGCCTTGATCGCCTTTGCTACGGCCGGCTGTTCCGAGGATCGGATGGATGCTATCAATAAAAGAAACGACAATCCGCTGGATGTCCCGGCCAAATTTCTGATCACCGACGTGTTGACCTCTACGGCTTTCAATACGGTAGGAGGCGATTTTTCATTCTATGCCTCCGTCTATATGGAACACGAAACCGGCATATACCATCAGATGTACCATGCCGAGACCCGCAACGGCGAACCGGCGGCGCCCGCTACCTACGATCATATGTGGTCGGCTACGTATGTCAATATCAAAAACGCCAAAATCGTCATTGCCAAATGCCTTGAAGAAGGCGGCGCAGACTATGGCAATGACGTCACCCTGGGTGTTGCCGAAGTGATGTTGGCCTACAATGCCGCCGTGCTGACCGACTTGTTCGGCGATGTGCCGTTTACCGAAGCGGGAGAAATAAATCCCGACGGAACACCCAAGTACATGCAGCCCCGCATAGACAGGCAGGAAGATATTTACCGCGCCGTTTTCGATTTACTGGACGAGGCCATTATCCATTTCAACGGCTCCGATGCCGGCGTAACCGGCGCATTGGGCGACCGGGATCTCATTTATGAAGGAAATAAGCGCTTCTGGAGACAGGCCGCCTATGGACTGAAAGCCCGTTATACGATGCGTTTGTTAGGCAGGAGCGCTTATCCGGCCGTCGATCTGGAAAATATCATTTCCTATGTAGACCATTCGTTTACGAACGCCGCAGAGGAACTGAAATTTAACCACTATGACGGCGACAGCAACGTCAATCCGCTTTTCGGATTCAATTACAGCCGCGAAGCGCTGGGCGCCAGTCAAAGTCTGTTTAATAAATTCGTCGCCTGCAAGGATCCGAGAATCAACCGGTATTTCTCGGACGGGATGAAAATAATCACAGACCCCGATGAAGTGATTCCTGCACCGAACGGAAACCCCATCCCCTCGTTACAGGGAGAAATTTACGACCGCTCGTCCGTGACATTCTCCTTAGTTGCGCCGACGCAATTACTGAGCTACCATGAACTGCTCTTTTTAAAGGCCGAAGCATTAAGCCGGTTAAACCATTCGGATGCTGAAGCAGCGCTTAAAGAAGCCGTCATGGCCGCCTTTGCCAACCTGGATGTATCCATCGGCGCCTCAGTCAACAGTTATTTTGAGTTTTTTGAAGACTACGAATTAGGCGCCGAGGCTGCCGGGAATTATTTTGATACCGAAGTAGCCGCCCGCTTCCATACCGCCCCACTGCAAGAAATCATGCTTCAGAAATACCTTGCCTTTGCCGGCGCTTCGGGCGAATCCATCGAAGCCTACAACGACTATCGCCGATTGAAATACCTGCGCGAAAATTTCATTTCATTAGCCAATTCCCATAATGCCACTCTGTTTCCACATCGCTTTTCTTACGGCGCGAGCGATGTAGTGGCCAACAATGCCGTGAAGAATGCCTGTGGCGACGGCAGTTATGTGTATACGGAACCTGTTTGGTGGGCAGGTGGATACCGATAAAAAAAACAGCGCTCATATGAAGAATATTCTCTATAAAGGATGGCTTTGGTGTTTGCCCTGCATGTTCCTGTTTGCCTGCAGGCCGATATCGCCGATCACGTCTTCCGTTACGATTGACCTGGAACGCCTGGCGATGCCGGTGAATAAGGCTTTGTACGGTTTGACGCTCGAAGACGTTAACCATGCCATCGACGGCGGGCTTTATGCCGAACTGATCCGTAACCGGGATTTTGAAGACGGCCTTCTTCCGGAGGGTTGCCTCTACGACGCCGCCGGTCGGCAACTGATCACTCCGGCAGGATGGAACGTGCCTTTTGTTGCGCCGGAAGCGGTTCCCGGATGGCATCTGCTGTCGGAGCATACCTGGTGGTATCTCAACGTGACGGATCCGGTCAATGAAAAAAACCGGCGTTCCTTGGGGCTCCGGGTAGATTATTCCGGCAGGGGCGGCGGTGTCGTGGCGGAAGGCTTTCACGGGATCGGGCTTCGTAAGGGTGAACAATATGAACTGTCTTTCTATCTCAGGGGAGGAAGTTATGCCACGCTAACCGTCGGACTGAGGGATTCTATGGCGCGCAAGTTCTTGAGCGATACCTGCCGGATACGGCCGACGTCGGAGTGGACGCCGGTGCGTCATACCTTTACGGCGACCGGAGATATGCAGAATGCCACGCTCGTTTTCAGCGCCGACAGCGGTCTATGGTTTTATCTGGATAAAGTCTCTCTGTTTCCCCGAAAGACGTGGAAAGGTCAACCCAACGGTTTACGGGCGGATTTAATGGACGCTCTAGCTGCATTGAATCCGAAATTTGTCCGTTTTCCCGGCGGTTCGTCCGTCGAAGGATATTCGATCGAAACGGCGTCGAGATGGGAAGAAACAATCGGCCCGGTTAACATGCGGCAACCTGCGTGGAGCATCTGGGGATATGGCGTGACGAATGGAATGGGATTTCATGAATACCTGCAGTTGTGCGAAGATTTAAACGCCCGCCCGATCTACGTGACAAACGCCGGCATGTTGAATCAGCGATACCGGTTGCGGTATGAAGAGATAAAAAACATGGACGTTTGGGCGGAACGGCTGGAAAACGCACTCGCGTATGCCAATGCTCCGGTTGATTCGACGTATGGCCGGATGCGTGCCGACAACGGTCATGCCGCGCCGTTCGGGCTGCATACGGTCGAAATCGGACACGAAAACAACGGCGTCATCTATAACCGGCGTTACCGCTATCTGCGGCAGGGGTTAAAGGAACGCTTCCCCGAAATGTCGCTCATCTGTAACGACTCTGCGGCCATGAAAGGATTCCGGGGAGACTGGATCGATACGCATTATGCAGCGAATGTCGATTATTTGATCAGCAGTTACAACTGTTTTGAGGTCGAAAACAGGACGATTCACACGCCGATAACGTTTGTCGGGGAGTTCGGCGCCGCATATTCTCCCGCCGGGGGAACGTTGCGGGCAGCCATAGGAGAAGCGGCTTTCCTGATCGGCGCCGAACGAAATCCGATGAATGTAAAAGGCATCGCTTATGCGCCGTTGTTGGGACATGCCGGTTTCCCGTCGCATGGCGTGCCGGCCATCGAGTTCGACGCGGCGCGTATGGTCAAAAGCCCTTCGTATCATGTACTCGAAATGTTTGCCAATCACCGGGGCGATGAGTTGCTGGTCACGAATACACAAACCTTCCACAAGCCTTTGGTGACTTTGGGGCGCGTATCGGTGATACGTTACGGCGACGCCTTTGAAGTCGACGAAACGACCTTGAACGGACAACGCTTTCCGGCCGAGTTTCGAAACGACAGGCGGACGGCCGTCCTCCGGCCGTCTCCCCCGGACGTCAAACGCACTCCGAACGTCTTATCCGACCCGGACAACCCGGACGCCCCTCAATCGGTGCAGCACAGGCGATACCTGATGACCTCCCTGTCGACTTCCGGACTGCATCCGCTTTCCGAAGACGTGCTGCGCACCTGTCTGATCGCCGGCGATTCTATGACATACAATTACACTTTTTCGGCCGGAATCAAGCGCACGCAGGAGAATGGGAAAATACAGTTGCAAGTGCGTGATAACGGGTTGGTAGAGGAGTTGAGAGATTGTATCGCCCTGACGATTACGGACAGTCAGATCGGATTATATCATTGCGCCGGGCGTGTGGAGCGTCCGCTAACCCAGCCGGTTGCCCTGTCCATGGCGGAAAACCGCCGGTATACGGTTAAAATCGTTTGCGAGAATGAACAAATCCGGTGTTATGTGGACGACGTCTTGCTGATTGAGGCCACCGTGTTTTCGTCGCCATCGTTGGTAACGGTCGCCACCCGCGAGTCGGAGACGGGCGACATCCTGCTCAAGGTGGTGAATACAACCTGGCATGAAGAATGGACTTCATTGCGTATCGCCGGCGGAAGCATTACAAACCGGGCGGAAGTCATCCAATTGACCGGGCCGGCAGACAGCCGGAATACGTTGGAGTATCCGGACGTAATTGTTCCGGTGCGGAAACAAATCAAATTCTCCTTCCGCCGTCCGATCAGATATGTCTTTCCCGCTAATTCGGTAACCATTATCCGGTTGCATGGCAAATAAGAGAATGGAGGATTGGAAAATGATTTTTTCCATCCGATTTCATAAACCTCCTCTTATTGTGATTTTTTCTTCTTGTTCAACGATGTATGAATTTGTCTTATTTTTGTATCTGACTGCGATTTCCTTGTTTCCGTTGATATTGAAGAGGTCGGCAGATACAAGTTCGCCGTTTTTCCATGAGATATTTATTTCGTAGCCTCCGCGAGCGCGTAATCCAGTAACGCTACCATCGGGCCATGACGTAGATAAAGCCGGCAAAAGGGTGATTACGCCGTCGTGGCTTTGAATCAGGGATTCGGCAACGCCCGCAGTGAAGCCGAAAGTTGCATCCGATTGATTGGAACCGCTGTTATGCAGGTTGCCGGCTACCGAGTTAGACACGTAAGAACGGATGAACTGACCCACCTTATCGCCCCTTTCCAGTCTCGACCACATGCAAATATCCCATGAAGTGGGGAATCCGCCCCCTCCGTGACGCTTATCCATCCAGTTATTCGTTGCCTGAACCAACGCCTTGTCGCTTTCGCGATGCAACAAGATAGAACTGCCCGGAAAAAATGGGAAATTAGTCGAAAAATTGTGTCCCTGATTTCCGCTGCCCCAATCTTCGATCCATTCCTGAACGAATCCCCGGCTATTCACTTTGTACGGCGGCAATTTCGGCAATATCTCTTCGAGGCTCCCGGCAAAATCCGCGTCTATGTTGAGCAATTTTGCCGCTTCGATGCAATGCGGAAACAACTCGCGCATGATAGCAACGTCCATGGTCGGCGCAGGTGAGACGTAACCCGTCAACTCCTGCCCCGACTTGTCTTTCCCGTAGATAAAACCATGTTCGGGCGACATCGAGAACGGAGTAACCAGATAGCCCAGACGCGGATGCGGCTCAAGCAAACCCGACAGAAAGACGGCTGCACCCTTCATCACCGGATAGTATTTGCGCAGAAAATCCAAATCGAGGGTGTAGGCGTAATGTTCCCAAATATCCTGACACAGCCACGCGCCTCCTACCGGCCACATTCCGAAACGCGCAGCATCGACAGGCGCCGTTCCGCGCCATAAATCCAGATTGTGATGAGCCACCCAACCGTCGCGATTATAATATGTCTTCGCCGTTTTGACGCCGGTCACGGATATATCTTCCAGCATGTCGAAAAGAGGCTGGTGACATTCCGGCAGATTGCATACTTCGGTAGGCCAGTAGTTCATTTCGGTATTGATATTGATCGTATATTTACTGCCCCAGTTCGGAGAGAGATTTTCGTTCCATATCGCCTGTAAATTGGCAGGTTGTCCTCCGGCGCGGCTGCTCGAAGCCAGTGCGTAGCGACCGAACTGAAATACCAGCGCTTCGAGATTGGCGTCTTCATGACCCTCGCGCATGGCTTTCAGGCGAATATCCGTCGGTTTTTCATTGTCTTTCGGGTCTCCCACGGTCAGGTGCATCCGTCCCATCAGTCCGTTGAAATCGTCGATATGAGATGTTCGCAAAGCCTTGTAATCCTTGTCGGCGACGTTTGCCAGAATCTTGTTGCAGCGGGCTGCCGGATCTGCGCCAATATCGTTGTAATTGACATAACTTGTTGAAGCCGTCAGGATTATGACGACGGAATTTGCATCCGACACCGATAATTTATCTTGAGCGGCTGCGGATTTTCCACCTGAAACAACGGTCTTGAGCGCCGTCCTGAATTTCAATCCCTCGCCCTCAACGTCTCCTATCAGCCAGTTTTTTTCGGGAAGCGGGCCTTTCCATGTTCCGTCGAGTATTATTCCATCGGGACTGTATATGATTTTATCTTTGAAATAGCTGTCCAGAGCTATGTCTAACGATAGTTTTCCGGGTTTATCCGCTTCTATTTTGACCGCCATCACCTTGTCGGGGTAAGAAACGAA